>NZ_BAABGJ010000074.1:0-617 GCF_039541515.1 Variovorax defluvii | reverse complement strand
TCAAGCCCGAAGACCTGGGCGTGGACGTCAAGCCGCGCCTGAAGACCCTGAAGGTCAGCGAGCCGCCCAAGCGCGGCGCCGGCATCAAGGTGCCCGACGTGGCCACCCTGGTGGACAAGCTCAAGAACGAAGCCAAGGTGATCTAAGGAGGACCGACATGACCGTACTCGTCATCGCAGAACACGACCACGCCACCGTCAAGCCGGCGACCCTCAACACCGTGACCGCCGGCATCGCCTGCCAGAGCGGCGATGTGCACGTGCTGGTGGCCGGCGCCAACGCCGCCGAAGCGGCGGCCGCAGCGGCCAAGATCGCAGGCGTGGCCAAGGTGATCGCCGCCGACAGCCCCAGCCTCGCCGAGAACCTGGCGGAGAACGTCGCGGCCCAGGTCCTCGCCATCGCCAAGAACTACAGCCACATCCTGTTCCCGGCCACGGCCAACGGCAAGAACGTGGCCCCGCGCGTGGCGGCCAAGCTCGATGTGGCGCAGATCAGCGACATCACCAAGGTCGACAGTGCCGACACCTTCGAGCGCCCGATCTACGCGGGCAACGCGATCGCCACCGTGCAGAGCAGCGATGCCATCAAGGTGATCACCGTGCGCACCACCGGCTTCG
>NZ_BAABGJ010000073.1:400-63001 GCF_039541515.1 Variovorax defluvii | reverse complement strand
AGCTGATCAACCCCATCGCCATGGAAGAAGGTCTGCGCTTCGCCATCCGTGAAGGTGGCCGCACCGTGGGCTCGGGCGTCGTGGCGAAGATCCTGGACGTTTGATCATTGCTGCGCAAGGAACTATCACCATGGCCACCAAGCAAAAAATCCGCATCCGCCTCAAGGCCTTCGATTACAAGCTGATCGATCAGTCGGCCGCCGAGATCGTAGACACTGCCAAGCGCACCGGCGCCATCGTCAAGGGTCCCGTGCCCCTGCCGACGCGCATGAAGCGCTTCGACATCCTGCGCTCACCGCACGTCAACAAGTCGAGCCGAGACCAGTTCGAGATCCGCACGCACCAGCGCCTGATGGACATCGTCGATCCGACCGACAAGACCGTGGACGCACTGATGAAGCTCGACCTGCCGGCCGGCGTGGACGTCGAGATCAAGCTGCAATAAGCGCCTTCGGCCTTTGTAGGAAAAAGCCCGCGTGCAGAAATGCCAGCGGGCTTATTTTTTGGCTTGCGGTTGTGGCATCCTTCGTCGACGGCGATCGGCCGGATTGGACGCTCCTGGGGTGACTTCATGATGACTTGGTTCCCGCGGACGGCAACGCTCGTTGCCGCGGCCGTGCTTGGGGCATGCGGCGGTGGTGGCGGCGGCGTCTTCTTCCCGATCATCGGTTTGCCAGTTCCCGACTCCGGCTCGGGCAATGGCAGCGCGACGGTGACGTTGGCAGGCAACGTGACTTTCGACTCCGTCCCCAATACCAGCGGCGGACTGAACTACGCGGCGCTGAGTGCCAAACCGGTTCGCGGCGCCGTCGTCGAGATCCTGGATGCAAATTCGACCGTGGTGGCCAGTACGGCCACCGATGGCGCGGGTGCCTACGCCGTGGCCGTACCGGCCAATACGACAGTCAGCGTCCGCGTCAAAGCCCAGCTGCTGCGTAGCGGCGCCGGCGCGAATTGGGATGTCAGCGTGCGCGACAACACCCAGGGTGATGCCCTCTACTCAATGGACAGCGGCGCCTTCCCCACAGGCACGACGACCTTGACGCGCAACGTCCATGCGCCTTCCGGCTGGAACGGTTCAAGCTATGCCTCGACCCGCGTTGCCGGGCCATTCGCGGTGCTCGACACCGTCTACGCGACCCAGGCGAAAGTCCTGTCCGTGGCGCCGAGCACGGCCTTTCCGCCGCTGCGTGTCTTCTGGAGCGTCAACAACGTGCCGGCGACCGGCGATACCACTGCGGGTCAGATCGGTACGACCTTCTTCACCAACTCGACCGGCGCGAATGCGGTCCGTGCCATCTATGTGCTGGGCAAGGAGAACGTCGATACCGACGAGTACGACAGCTCGGTGATCGCGCACGAGTGGGGCCACTACTACCAGTCGGCCTTCAGCCGCGACGATTCGCCCGGTGGCGGCCATTCGCTCACCGACCGCCTCGACCGGCGGCTCGCCTTTTCGGAAGGCTGGGGTAATGCATGGTCCGGCATCGCGCTGGGGCGCAGCAATTACTCCGATTCTGTCGGCACGGGCCAGGCGCTGGGATCGAACTTCGACCTTCGCGGGCGCGCGCCGTCCCCGCCCGGCTGGTATCGGGAGGGGTCGGTCCAATCGATTTTCTGGAACCTGAACAATCAGGTCGGCTTCAAGCCCATCCATGACGCTCTCACCAGTACGTCATTCAAGAGCGGTGTGGCGGTGACCTCGATCCACCCCTTCTCCGTGGTTTTCAACGCTGTGGCGCCGGGCAGCGCCTCGGCGCTCAACACACTGTTGACGGACCAGAGCATTGCCGTGCCGAACGACCCCTTCGCCGCCAACGAGACGAACAATGGCAACGTCGCCACTGCGTTGCCGATGTACAGGCCTGCCGCCGTCGGAGGTGGTGCCACGCAGGCCTGCGTGACGAACGAAGCGGACCCGACGCGCGCCGGCAACAAGCTGGGCAGCTACGCCTACCTCCGTTTCACCGCACCCGCGCAGCGCAGCTATGCCATCGGTCTTTCGGTGATCGGCGGAACGGCAGGCACCGACCCGGACTTCGTGGTCTATCAGGGGCAGCGTGTCGGCCAGGGCCTCTCCACCATCGTCGGGAACGAGACAGGATCGGTCAGCCTGGCGCAGGGCGAGGCCGTTCTGGTCGTCAACGACTTCAACAATGTGTCGGCCAATACGTGCTTCAACGTCACCATCAATTGAGGAGCGCAGCCATGCGTGCATCTCGCAGCGTCGGAGCGACCGTGCTCGCAGCACTGGCCATGGGCATGTCGCTGCAGGCCTGTGCGCACCCCACCAAACCCGTGCGCGACATGTCTTCCCACAAGATGACAGCCGCGCCCATGAAGCCCGGCGGGTCCGGCGTTGCGGTCGAATACCGTATCGACGGGACGCCCGAGGCCGGCAAGCCGGTCCTTGTCGTGCTGAGCTTCGATGGCATCACTGACCCGGCAGGGGCCACGGTCCGATTCAGGGGTGACGGTGGCCTCACGGTCACCGGTTCGCCCGGCCCGCACACCCTGCCCGCAGGCAGGGCCTCGAGGCTGACCGTCCAGGTGGTCCCGGACGCCGACGGCATCGGCTACCTGCATGTCTTCACCGCGCAGAACGGGGCGAACAGCGCGACCTCCATCACCATCCAGGTCGGCAGCGGCCCCGCCAAGCTCCCCGCAAGCAACGGCCTGAAGCAGACACCCGACGGCGAAAAGCTCATCACCATGCCGGTGAAGTGAGTCAGTGCCCTCTATAGGCCTGGCAGGCCGCCTTGTGCTTCCGAAGACTTACGGGCTATAATCTCCGGCTCCGCCCGATTTGCGCCTTGGCGCATTCCGTTCGGAGCTTTATCAACCTTCTTCCGTAGACCAAACGCTGTCGCCAATTGAAGTGGCAGCGGCGGGAGTTTTGGAGAAAAACCATGAGTCTGAGCAACTCCCTCGGGTTGCTGGGCCGCAAGGTGGGGATGATGCGTCTCTTCACCGATGACGGTGACACCGTTCCCGTCACGGTGGTGGACGTGTCCAACAACCGTGTGACCCAGATCAAAACCCAAGAGACCGATGGCTACGTCGCCTTGCAGGTGACCTTCGGCTCGCGCAAGGCATCGCGCGTGACCAAGCCCGAAGCCGGCCATCTCGCCAAGGCTGGTGTCGAAGCCGGCGAAATCATTCAGGAATTCCGTGTCACCGCCGACACGGCCGCCCAGCACAAGGCTGGCGGTTCGATCGCGCCGGCCAGCGTGTTCACGGTGGGCCAAAAGGTCGACGTGCAGGGCACCTCTATCGGCAAGGGCTACGCCGGCACCATCAAGCGCCACAACATGGGCTCGCAGCGCGCCTCGCACGGTAACAGCCGTTCGCACAACGTGCCCGGCTCGATCGGCATGGCGCAGGACCCCGGCCGTGTCTTCCCGGGCAAGCGTATGACGGGCCATCTGGGCGACGTCACCGTGACCACCCAGAACCTCGACCTGATCCGCATCGACGAAGCGCGCCAGTTGCTTCTGATCAAGGGTGCGATTCCCGGTGCCAAGGGTGGCTTTGTCACCATTCGCCCGGCCGTCAAGGCCAAGGCGGCGCCCGCGGCCTAAGGAGCAACAGCAATGCAACTCGAACTCCTGAACGAGCAAGGCCAGGCTGCGTCCAAGTATGACGCGCCCGAAACCGTGTTCGGCCGTGACTACAACGAAGACTTGGTGCACCAGATCGTGGTCGCCTACCAGGCCAACGCCCGCCAGGGCACTCGTGCCCAGAAGGACCGCGAGCAGGTCAAGCATTCGACCAAGAAGCCATTCAAGCAAAAGGGAACGGGCCGTGCCCGTGCCGGTATGACTTCCTCGCCGCTGTGGCGTGGGGGCGGCCGCATCTTCCCGAACATGCCCGACGAGAACTTCACCCAGAAGATCAACAAGAAGATGTACCGCGCCGGCATGGCGTCCATCTTGTCCCAGTTGGCACGCGAAGGCCGTCTTGCCGTGGTCGATTCGATCAAGGTCGACTCCCCCAAGACCAAGGCGCTGGCTGCCAAGTTCAAGGCGATGAACCTCGAGTCCGTGCTCGTGATCGCCGAGGAAGTCGACGAGAACCTGTACCTGGCCTCGCGCAACCTGGTCAACGTGCTCGTGGTCGAGCCGCGTTATGCCGATCCGGTGTCGCTGGTCCACTACAAGAAGGTGCTGGTCACCAAGGGTGCCGTCGACAAGCTCAAGGAGATGTTCGCATGAGCCGCATCAATCCCACTCCCCAGCAGCGCCAGTTCGACGAAGGTCGGCTGATGAACGTGCTGGTCGCCCCGATCGTGTCCGAGAAGGCCACGATGGTCGGCGAGAAGTCGAATGCAGTGACCTTCAGGGTGCTGCAGGATGCCACCAAGCCCGAAATCAAGGCGGCCGTCGAACTGATGTTCAAGGTCGAGGTGAAGGGCGTGTCCGTGGCCAACATCAAGGGCAAGACCAAGCGCTTTGGCAGGTCGGTCGGCCGCCGCGACAACGTTCGCAAGGCCTACGTGACGCTCAAGGCCGGTCAGGAGCTCAACCTGGTTGGGGAAGGCGCTTAAATCATGGCCGTCATCAAGATGAAACCCACTTCGCCGGGCCAGCGTGGCGCGGTGAAGATCTCGCGGGACCACCTGCACAAGGGCGCCGGCTTCGCTCCGCTGCTGGAGCCCCAATTCCAGAAGTCCGGCCGCAACAACAATGGCCACATCACGACCCGTCACAAGGGTGGTGGCCACAAGCACCACTACCGCGTGGTGGACTTCGTGCGCAATAAGGACGGCATCCCGGCCAAGGTCGAACGCATCGAGTACGACCCGAACCGCACCGCCCACATCGCGCTCGTGTGCTATGCCGACGGCGAGCGCCGCTACGTCATCGCCCCGCGTGGACTGGAAGCCGGCGCCACGCTGCTGAGCGGCTCGGAAGCGCCGATCCGCGCCGGCAACACGCTGCCGATCCGCAACATCCCCGTGGGCTCGACGATCCATTGCATCGAGCTGCAGCCCGGCAAGGGCGCGCAGATCGCCCGCTCGGCCGGCACCTCGGCCACGCTGCTGGCCCGTGAAGGCGTCTACGCCCAGGTTCGCATGCGTTCGGGCGAAGTGCGCCGCGTGCACGTCGAGTGCCGCGCCACCATCGGTGAAGTCGCCAACGAAGAGCACAGCCTGCGTCAGCTCGGCAAGGCTGGCGTGAAGCGCCACATGGGCATTCGCCCGACGGTGCGCGGCGTGGTGATGAACCCGATCGACCACCCGCACGGTGGTGGTGAAGGCCGCACCGGCGAAGGCCGCCACCCGGTCGACCCGTGGGGCAACCTCACCAAGGGCTATCGCACCCGCAACAACAAGCGCACGCAGGTCTTCATCGTGTCGCGCCGGAAGAAGTAAGGGACAGCCACATGACTCGCTCTCTCAAGAAAGGTCCCTTCGTCGACCATCACCTGTTGGCCAAGGCCGACAAGGCCGTGACGACCAAGGACAAGAAGCCGATCAAGACCTGGTCGCGCCGCTCGATGGTCCTGCCCGAGTTCATCGGCCTGACCATCGCCGTGCACAACGGCAAGCAGCACGTGCCTGTCTACATCACCGACCAGATGGTCGGCCACAAGCTCGGCGAATTTGCGCTCACGCGCACGTTCAAGGGGCACCCCGCGGACAAGAAAGTCCAGAAGAAGTAAGGAACGACCATGTCTGAAACACGTGCAGTCCTCCGCGGTGTCCGCCTCTCGGTCGACAAGGGCCGACTGGTCGCCGACCTGATCCGCGGCAAGAAGGTCGATCAGGCGCTCAACATCCTGCAGTTCACGCAGAAGAAGGCCGCCGTGATCGTGAAGAAGGTACTCGAGTCGGCCATCGCCAACGCCGAGCACAACGACGGTGCCGATATCGACGAACTGAAGGTCAAAACCATCTACGTCGAACAGGGCGCCACGCTCAAGCGCTTCACGGCGCGCGCCAAGGGTCGCGGCAACCGCATCAGCAAGCCCACGTGCCATGTGTACGTGACGGTGGGCAACTAACAGGCTGGAAGATTTATGGGACAGAAAATCCACCCCACCGGCTTCCGCCTCGCGGTCAGCCGTAACTGGTCCAGCCGCTGGTATGCCAGCAACCGCGACTTCGCCGGCATGCTGGCCGAAGACATCAAGGTGCGCGAGTACCTGAAGAAGAAGCTCAAGAACGCTTCCGTGTCGCGCGTCATGATCGAGCGGCCCGCCAAGAACGCCCGCATCACGATCTACTCGGCCCGTCCGGGCGTGGTGATCGGCAAGAAGGGCGAGGACATCGAAAACCTCAAGCGCGACCTGGGCAAGCAGTTGGGCGTGCCGGTGGCTGTGAACATCGAGGAAGTGCGCAAGCCTGAAATCGATGCGCAGCTGATCGCCGACAGCATCACGCAGCAACTCGAAAAGCGGATCATGTTCCGCCGCGCCATGAAGCGCGCCATGCAGAACGCCATGCGTCTGGGTGCCCAGGGCATCAAGATCATGTCGGCAGGGCGCCTGAACGGCATCGAAATCGCCCGCACCGAGTGGTACCGCGAAGGCCGCGTGCCGCTGCACACGCTGCGCGCCGACATCGATTACGGCACCTCGGAAGCCAAGACCACCTACGGCGTGATTGGCGTCAAGGTCTGGGTCTACAAGGGCGACACGCTGGGCCGCAACGACCTGCCGGTCGTCGAGACCCCGCGCCCCGACGAAGAGCGCCGCCCGCGTGGCCCGCGTCGTGACGGCCGCCCCGGTGGCGACCGTCCTGGCTCGGACCGTCGCGGTCCGCGTGCCGGTGCCCGCGGCCCGATCGGCGGCAACGTCGCGCCGGCCGACGGCAGCGACAAGCCCGCCGAAGCCAGCGGTGCAGACTCGAAACCCGCCGTTAAGCGCGTCCGCAAAGCCGCGCCCGCTGCAGCAGCGGACGGTGCCAAGACCGAGTGACATCGGTCTTAGAACTACGGAGTAAATAACATGCTGCAACCTGCACGCAGAAAGTTCCGCAAGGAACAGAAGGGCCGCAACACCGGCATCGCGACCCGCGGCAACGCGGTGTCCTTCGGTGATTTCGGCCTCAAGTCGATCGACCGCGGCCGCCTCACGGCGCGCCAGATCGAAGCCGCCCGTCGCGCGATCTCGCGTCACGTCAAGCGCGGTGGCCGCATCTGGATTCGCGTGTTCCCCGACAAGCCGATTTCCACCAAACCCGCTGAAGTGCGGATGGGTAACGGCAAGGGCAACCCCGAGTACTACGTCGCCGAGATTCAGCCCGGCAAGGTGATCTACGAGATCGTCGGCGTGCCCGAGGAACTCGCGCGCGAAGCGTTCCGCCTGGCTGCCGCCAAGCTGCCGCTGCGCACCACCTTCGTCGCTCGCCAACTCGGCGCCTGATCGGGAGGAACACACATGGCAACCCGTAAGAAGAAGGACGCCGCGGCTTCGGCCAAGGTGTCGAAGGCCGCCGCGCTGCGCGACAAGGACGTCGCCGGTCTGCAGGCCGAGATCAAGGATCTGCAGAAGGCCCATTTCGGCCTGCGCATGCAGAAGGCCACGCAACAGCTGTCGAACACGGCAACGCTGCGCATCACGCGCCGCGATATCGCCCGTGCGAAGACCATTCTTGCGCAGAAGCAGCAAGAAGCCGCCAAGTAAGGAGTGACCATGACGGAAGCTAAAAAATCCCTCAAGCGCACCCTGATCGGCAAGGTGGTCAGCGACAAGCGCGCGAAAACGGTGACGGTGCTCGTCGAGCGCCGCGTCAAGCACCCGATCTACGACAAGGTCGTGACCCGCTCGAGCAAGTACCACGCCCACGACGAAAAGGGCGAGTACAACATGGGCGACACCATCGAGATCACCGAAAGCCGGCCGATCTCCAAGACCAAGAACTGGGTGGTGACCCGTCTGGTCGAGAAGGCCGTCACGGTCTGATCGGCGGCGACGCAGCCAATCCGAAAGCGGCCCACAATGTGGGCCGTTTTTTTATTTTTTAGGAGCGACCATGATCAAAGTCGGTGACACCCTTCCTGCAGCGACCCTGCAGGAGTATTCGGAAGTCGAAGGCGAGGGCTGCAGCATCGGCCCTAACCCGGTCGACGTGAGCCAGGCCGCGGCCGGCAAGACCATCGCTTTGTTCGCATTGCCGGGGGCCTTCACGCCGACCTGCTCGGCCAAGCATGTGCCGGGCTATGTGCAGCATGTCGACGACTTCAAGGCGGCGGGTGTCGACGAGATCTGGTGCGTCAGCGTCAACGACGCCTTCGTGATGGGTGCCTGGGCGCGTGACCAGAAGACCGAGGGCAAGGTGCGCATGCTGGCCGACGGCAGCGGCGTGTTCGCCAATGCCGTGGGCCTCACGCTGGACCTGACTGCAAGGGGTATGGGTGTGCGCAGCAACCGCTATTCGATGCTGGTGAAGGACGGCAAGGTGGCCGCACTCAACGTCGAGGCACCGGGCAAGTTCGAGGTCAGCGACGCAGAGACGCTGCTGAAGCAGGCCCGCGGGTGAGCACGCCGGCCCGCATCAAAGATCCACCTTGAGGTAGTGAGACCCCGCGATGGGGTTGTGGTAGTAGGGTGGGACCTCGACGAAACCCAGGTCTTCGTAGAGAGCCCGCGCCGATTCCATGTCGTCCAACGTGTCCAGCAGGACGCAGGCGTAGCCCGCGCCGCGCGCGGCATCCAGGATCGCTTCGGCCAGCTGGCGGCCGAGGCCGAGTCCCCGGAACTGAGGGCGGACGTAGAGCCGTTTCATCTCCGCCGTGTTGGGATAGTCGGCTGCATCCAGCGGGCGCAACGCACAGCAACCGGCAACGAACGCGGTGGTGCCGTTCTCGCGCGTCAGCGTGGGCACCCTCGCCCGGGCCGCGTCGGGCCCCCCGAGCGTGGCGTCGACAAGCGCCAGCAGCAGGGCGCCACGGGGCTCCGCATAGTCCCCGGGCAGCCCCGCCAACTCCGCATCGAAGTCCTGAAAACACAGGTCGATCCCCAGCGAAGCTGCGTACTCGAGAAAGATGTCGCGCGTGATATCGAACTCGCCCGAGGAGTCGGGCGTGACCAGCACGATGTCCGGCGTGCCAGCCAGCGGAAGTGGCCTGGAGGAGGAGAAACTCATGCTCTGAGTGAGGCGATCCACGCCGCGAATGCGGCGCAGGCGGCAAAAACCAAGAGCGCCAGGAGCCGGGAGGCCGCATCGTCGCGGCTCGGTGCCACGCTGCCATGGGCGAGAAGCTTGTCCCCCGAGACCATGGGGCGAACCAGGCGCTGGCCTTTCACCGCGACGTAGAAAAGCACCGCCAGCACGTGCAGGCTCACAAGCCCGATCACGAGCCATTGGCCCAGCGATCTGTGCCAGCCCGTGGCAACGCTGGCCACGGCGCGGGAGACGAAGTGGTTCAACGGGCCGGTCGAGGCGATCTCGTCGTCCGCCACCAGGCCCGTAGCCACCTGCGCCAGCAGGATCGCGAGCAAGGCAAACACCGAGAGGGCGCCCAGCGGCGTGTGCCCGACCAGGTGGTCCGCGTGCGCCCGGCCGCGCAGGTAGGCCACCACGTCACGCGGCGCATAGACAAAGGCGGCAAAGCGCGACCACCGCCCGCCCACGAAACCCCACACCAGGCGGAACAGCAGCAGCGAAAGCACCACGTAGCCGATACGGAAATGCCATTCCAGCACCCCGCCCAGTCCCGTGGCGATCATCCCGATCACCGCCAGGGCCAGCAGCCAGTGGAACAGCCGCGTGGGGAGGTCCCAGACCCGGGTACGCGACGCGCCGGCGCCATCCAGCCCCGCGTGGCGCGTCGTGGACTCGAAGGTGTCGGTCATCGAAGGGAAGCGTCGCAAGGCTCGGGAAGGCGCAGATTAGCAAGTTCCGGCGCGGGGCGCCCTGCGGGTTGTCTCTAGGCCATGCGGCCAGGGGCCCGCTCCTACACTGCTTCCAGCGGCGCACGTCGTTGCCGCACACAAGAAGGATCCCGATGAACCGCCTTGCTTCGCTCGTGCTGGCCACGGCTTGTGCCGCCCTGTCGGTGCCCACCTCCGCGCAATTCGCCAAGACGGACGACGCGGTCATGTACCGCGAGAGCGCCATGTTCATCATGAACCAGCACCTTGGGAGACTCGGCGCCATGGCCAATGGCCGGGTGCCCTACGATGCGACCGCGGCGGTGGCCAACGCCGAAGT
This sequence comes from Variovorax defluvii, assembly GCF_039541515.1. Classification (NCBI taxonomy): domain Bacteria; kingdom Pseudomonadati; phylum Pseudomonadota; class Betaproteobacteria; order Burkholderiales; family Comamonadaceae; genus Variovorax; species Variovorax defluvii. The sequence continues at coordinate 52,842 of NZ_BAABGJ010000073.1, read as the reverse complement.
GGTGGCTGCGATGGCGAAGCTGCCCTGGCAGGCCTTCGGCACCGGCACGGAGGGCGGCAAGGCGAAACCCGAGGTCTGGAAGGAGCAAGCCAAGTTCAAGGAAAACCAGGACAAGCTGCAGGCCGAAACCGTCAAGTTGGTCGCCGCGGCCAAGGCGGGCACCGTGGAGGCGCTCAAGGCGCAGTTCGGCACCACGGCGGGCGTCTGCAAGGCGTGCCACGACGCCTTCCGCAAAGACTGAACCCTGCAAGGGCACCGCTTGCGCCCCGCGACGCCGGGCCCGAGATGTTCCGCGCGCCTGTGCGCTTTTCAGACCTCGGCCAGCAGCTTCTCGATCAGGCGGTGCAGCTCGGCGAAGTCCGGCTCGCCCACATAGCGCTTCACGATCTCGCCGCGCTTGTTCACGATGTAGGTGGTCGGCGTGAGCTTCACGTCACCCCAGGCCTTGGCCACCGAGCCCGTGTTGTCGATCGCCACCTGGAAGGGCAGCTTGCGGGTCTCGGCGAAATTCACGACGTAGCTGGGCGGGTCGTAGCTCATGGCCACGGCCAGGGTGTCGTAGCCCTGGGCCTTGTACTTGTCGTAGGTGGCGATCACCTTGGGCATCTCGGCCACGCAGGTGACGCAGCTGGTGGCCCAGAAGTTGACCAGCGTGACCTTGCCTTTCAGGTCCTCGGTGCTCTTCTTGCTGCCATCCAGCAGCACGAAGGTCGAGGCCGGCGCGGCCGACACACCCGTATTCAGGTAGATGCCCACGCCAGCGGCCAGGGCGATCACGACGGCAGCGGCGGCAATCAGTTTTTTCATGGGAGCACGATGGAGGGGGCCGCGAGATTTTAGTCCCGCCCGCCCCATCCCGCCTGGTCCCGGCGCAAGCCTGTGTCGCGGAGGGCAGGTTCCATAATCGGCCTCCCATGTGCCTGCCCCACCCCTGCCGACCCTTTGCGCCCGCCGTGCTCGTGGCCTGTCTGCTTGCCGCCTGCAGTCCGGTCTTCAACTGGCGGGAGGTTCCGATTGCAGACGACGGCCTGGTGGCGCTGCTGCCCTGCAAACCCGACCGTGCCACCCGCAGCCTGCCACTGGGCGCGGGCGCCACCATCGCCGTCGACATGACGGGCTGCGATGCCGGCGGCGCCACCTTCGCCGTGGCCCATGTCAGCGCCCACAATGGCGAAGAGGCCGAGCGCTGGATGCGTGCCTGGCGCGCCGCCACCCGGAGCCAGCTGGCCGACAGGCCGATCGCCGAGGTGCCGGCGACAGTGCCCCGGGCCGCGGCCTCGCCGGCGCCGCTGCGGCTGGATGTCCAGGCGGCGGAAGGTCGCCCGGCGCAAGCCCACATGCTCTGGTTCGCCCAGGAGGGGGCAGGAAAGATGGCGCTCTACCAGGCAACCGTGCTCGGGCGACCGGAGTCGGCCGAAGCGCTCACCACCTTCTTCGAGGGCTTGCGCCTGCCCTGAGCGGCCTGCTGGCCGGCCGGGCGTTGTCGGCGTACAACCTATTTCTACTTCCTCCGGGTGCCCCCGCATAATCGGCAGACCCGCTTCGACCCCGCATGAACAGCATCTTCATCGTCGCCCATTCTCCGCTCGCCCAGGCGCTGCGGCAGTGTGCGCTGCACGTGTTTCCGGACAGCGAGAACTCGATCGCGGCGCTGGACGTGCTGCCCAACGTGTCGCCCGACGAAACCCTGGCGGCGGCGCGCATCACCCTGGCCCAGCTGCAGCGCACGCCGCGCTCGCAGGTGCTGGTGCTGGCCGACGTCTTCGGTGCCACCCCCTGCAACGTCGCGCAGAAGCTGGTGGACGGCGTGCGTTCCCGGCTGGTGGCCGGGGTCAACCTGCCGATGCTGCTGCGTGCCGTAAGCTACCGCAACGAGCCGCTCGAGACGCTGGTCCAGCGCGCGCTCTCCGGTGGCACCGCGGGCGTGATGCAGGTGGCGGTGGCGGCACCCCAGAACCAGGCAAGAAGAAAGCACAGTGATCAAGACATCCGTGACCATCAGCAATAAGCTGGGCCTGCATGCGCGGGCTTCGGCCAAGCTCACCAAGCTCGCAGGCAGCTACCCTTGCGAGGTCTGGCTGTCGCGCGGCGACCGGCGCGTCAATGCCAAGAGCATCATGGGCGTGATGATGCTGGCTGCGGGGATCGGCGTGACGGTCGAAGTCGAGACGAACGGCGAGCGCGAGCAGGAAGCGATGGATGCCATCGTCGCGCTCATGAACGACAAGTTCGGAGAGGGCGAATGACCTTTGCCGTCCATGGGCTCCCCGTCGCCCGTGGCATCGCGATCGGACGCGCCGTGCTCGTGGTGTCCAGCCGCCTGGACGTTGCCCACTACTTCATCAAGCCCGAAGAAGTCGAAGCCGAAATCGATCGACTTCGCGTCGCCCGCAACGCGGTGTCCGAAGAGCTGCAGAAGCTGCAGGCCAGCGTGGCCTTGATGGGGCCGAACGAGGCGCCCCACGAGCTGAGCGCACTGCTCGAAGTACACCTGATGCTGCTGCAGGACGAGGTGCTCACCTCCGGCGTCAAGCACTGGATCGTCGAGCGGCTCTACAACGCCGAATGGGCACTGACCACGCAGCTCGAGGTGGTGGCCCGCCAGTTCGACGAGATGGAAGACGAGTACCTGCGCGAGCGCAAGGCCGACCTGGAGCAGGTGGTCGAGCGCCTGCTGCACCGCATGAAGGGCACTGCCGCGGTGCTGGCGCCCACGCCGCCGCGGCGCAAGCGCAGCGCCGAGGACGAGGACAGCGACCCCACAGCCGGTGACGCCATCGACGCCCCGCTGGTGCTGATCGCGCACGACCTCTCCCCGGCCGACATGCTGCAGTTCAAGAAGAGCGTGTTCGCCGGCTTCGTCACCGACGTGGGCGGGCGCACCTCGCACACTGCCATCGTGGCGCGCAGCATGGATATTCCCGCCGTGGTCGGCGCGCGCACCGCCAGCCAGCTGGTGCGGCAGGACGACTGGGTCATCATCGATGGCGATGCCGGCGTGGTGATCGTCGACCCTTCCCCCATCATCCTGGCCGAGTACGGCTTCAAGCAGCGCCAGGGCGACCTCGAACGCGGCCGCCTGGCGCGCCTGCGCCACAAGCCCGCCGTCACCCTCGATGGCCAGCGGGTGGACCTGCTGGCCAACATCGAGCTGCCGGAGGATACGCTGGGCGCCGTCAAGGCCGGCGCCGTCGGCGTGGGCCTGTTCCGCAGCGAGTTCCTGTTCATGGGCCGCGAGGCCCAGAGCCTCACGCGACTGCCCGACGAGGAGGAGCAGTACCAGGCCTACAAGCGCGCGGTCGAGGGCATGCAGGGCATGCCGGTCACCATCCGCACCATCGACGTGGGCGCTGACAAGCCGCTGGACGGCAAATCCGTGCGCGACGACGCCCACCTCAATCCGGCGCTGGGCCTGCGCGCGATCCGCTGGAGCCTGGCCGATCCGGCCATGTTCCTCACCCAGGTCCGCGCCATCCTGCGCGCCGCGGCGCATGGCGAGATCCACCTGCTGATTCCCATGCTCGCCCATGCCTCGGAGATCCGGCAGACCCTGGCGCTGATCGACTTCGCGCGCGCCGAGCTCGACAACCGCGGCATGGTGCATGGCCACGTCAAGCTGGGAGCCATGATCGAGGTCCCGGCCGCCGCGCTCACGCTGCGCATCTTCCTCAAGCACTTCGACTTCCTCTCGATCGGCACCAACGACCTCATTCAGTACACGCTGGCCATCGACCGCGCGGACGAATCGGTCGCCCACCTCTACGACCCGGCCCATCCGGCCGTGCTGCGCCTCGTGGCCGAGACCATCGCCGAGTGCCGGCGCCAGGGCAAGGGCGTGAGCGTGTGCGGCGAGATGGCCGGCGACATCGCTTTCACGCGCCTGCTGCTGGGCATGGGCCTGCGCAGCTTCTCCATGCACCCTTCGCAGATCCTGGCGGTCAAGCAGGAGGTGCTGCGCGCCGACACCAGCAAGCTCACGCGCTGGGTGGAGCAGGTGCTGGAATCGGACGATCCGGCCAGCCTGCTGCTGCCGGCGCCCGCGCCGCAATAAAACGAAACACGCCGAAACCGCTGCGAAAGGACGCCGCGGCCGATGGATCGCACCATCGGGTCTCTTTGATCGCTTTCGATCGCTCTCAAGGATGACCCTCATGAAACCCTGGTTCAAACGATCCCTCTTCGGCTTTGCCGGTGCCGCGCTGCTGGCGGGCAGCCTGGCCGGCTGCTCCGGCCATCGCCACGGCTGGGGCGGCGGCTACACCGAGCAAGACCGCGCCGAGTTCCGCGCCCGCATGGTCGAGCGCGTCAGCAGCAAGCTGGAGCTCGATGCCACGCAGAAGCAGAAGCTCGACGTGCTGGCGCGGAAGATCCAGGCCCAGCGTGCGGCACTGCGCGGCGATGGTGACCCGCGGGCCGAGTTCCGGGCGCTCTTCGCGGGCGCCAAGCTCGACCAGGAGCGCGCGAAGAAGCTGGTTGCCGACAAGACCGCGGCCGTGCAGGCCGGGAGCCCTGAAGTCATCGCAGCCGCAGCCGACTTCTTCGACAACCTGAATCCGGCCCAGCAGCAGAAGGTCCGCGACTTCATGGAGCGCCGCCGCCGTCGGGGGAGAGGATGACCTCCCGGAGTCGCCTCGAATACGGCAGTGGCTTCGACGCCACCCACCTCGGCCGCCTCGGCCGCGCCGATCCGTGGTGAGCGGCGGCAACCCGGGCCTTCGATGTCATCCGGCCTGATCGCGAGCTTCGTTTTCGGCGCCCGTATGCACAATCCCGGCATGCCCCGCATCCTGCTGATCGACGACGACGAGCACCTGGCCGCGCCGCTGGCGAGCTACTTCGCGCGCTTCGACTGTGCACTGGACAGCGCGTCGCGGCCCAGCGAGGGCCTGGCCAAATTGCGCGCCGGGCCCTACGACGCCGCCATTCTGGACGTGATGCTGCCCGAGATGGACGGCTTCGCCCTGTGCCGCGAGATCCGCAAGGAGAGCGACATCCCGATCGTGATGCTCACCGCGCGCGGCGACGTGATGGATCGCGTGGTCGGCCTGGAGCTGGGCGCCGACGACTACCTGCCCAAGCCCTTCGAGCCGCGCGAACTGGTGGCGCGGGTGCAGACCATCCTGCGCCGCCAGCGCGCCGTGCCCGCAGCGGCGGCGGCCCAGCGCCGCGAATTCGAGGGCCTGGTGATCGACCTCGACCGGCGCGAGGTGCTGCGCCAGGGCGAGCGGGTGGAACTCACCGGCACGGAGTTCGAACTGCTGGCGCTGCTGGCCGATCCGCCCGGCAAGGTCTGGAGCCGCGACGACATCCTGAACCGACTGCGCGGCCACGAAGCCGAGCTCTACACGCGGGCGGTCGACATCGTCGTGAGCCGGCTGCGCAAGAAGCTGGAGCCGCTGGACTGCATCAAGACGCTGCGCAACGCGGGCTATACGCTGGCGGTGGGCAAGAGCGGCGGCACGTGAATCGGCCCCGGCGTCCGCGTCCGCGCCACCGCTGGCGCCATCGCTGGCGCCACTCCCTGCGCCTGCGGCTGATCACCGTCTTCGTGCTGCTGGCCATGGCCATGGCGGCTGTGTTCCTGGGCGGCATGCAGCGCGCCTTTTCCAACGGCTGGCGCGAGGCCGCGCAACCGATCGTCGGCGACTACATGGACCGCCTCGTGGCCGAGCTCGGCACGCCGCCCGACGTCGCGCGTGCCGAGGCCTTGGTGAGGCGACTGCCCCTCTCCATCCGCATCGAGGGCCCGATCGTCAACTGGGATTCGCATCCGCAGCGGCCAGGGCGGGGCTTCGGCAGGGGCCGCGGCGATTGGCTCACGCGCAGCACCGCCGACGGCCATCGCGTGAGCTTCGGACTGGGCACCTTGCCGTGGCAGCGCCAGCCTCACGGCATCGGCGTCCTGACGCTGGCGCTGCTGCTGGCCCTGATCGGGGCCGCCTACGTCTACGTGCGCCGCCTGCTGCGTCCGCTCGACGACATTCGCGCCGGCGCCGAGCGCTTCGGCCGCGGCGCCTTCGACCAGCCGATCCCGCTGCGGCGGCGCGACGAACTGGGCGATCTGGCGCAGCGCATCAACACCATGGCGCACGACATCCAGGGCATGCTCGATGCCAAGCGCGCGTTGCTGCTGGCCCTGAGCCACGAACTGCGCTCGCCGCTCACCCGTGCGCGCCTCAATGCCGAGTTGCTCCCCGCCACGCCCGAGGGCGAGGCCGAGCGCAGCGCGCTCCTGCGCGACCTGGCCGAAATGCGAGACCTGATCAGCGACCTCCTGGAGAGCGAGCGCCTGGCCAGCCCGCACGCTGCCCTGCACCGCGAGACGGTCGACCTGTCAGCCCTGGTGCGCGAGGCGGTCGCCGAGCATCCGGAAGGCAGCCGCGTCGTACTCGACCTGGCCGAAGGCTTGCCCCCCCTCGCCCTGGACCGCCCGCGCATCCGCCTGCTGGTGCGCAACCTGTTGGAGAACGCCTTGCGCTATGGCGGCGATGCGGCTCGACCGCCGTGCATCGCGCTGCGTACGGCGGCGCAGGGCGGTGTCGAGCTGGAAGTGCGCGACTTCGGCCCCGGTGTGGACGCCGCCCAGCTCGAGCACCTGACCGAGCCCTTCTACCGCACCGACAGCGCGCGGCAGCGCGCCACCGGCGGCGTGGGCCTGGGCATGTACCTGTGCCGGCTGGTCGCCGAGGCGCATGGCGGCACCCTGGCCGTGCGCAACGCGCAGCCTGGCCTGGCGGTCAGCGCCCGGCTGCCGGGCGACTGAGCTCGCTGCGGCTTTCGGATCTGGACCCCATCGGCCGGGCCGTCTGTCCGCGAAGCCGACGCGTGCATATGTCCCGATGCCAGCAGGCCGGCTTGTTGATGCAGGAACCGAAGGAAGTCCAGCGCCACGTAACGATGGAGCTTGTCGAACCGAAGGGCGCAGTGATGATGGTTGATCTCAGTCACAGTCTTGGGCAGCACCTCGCCTCGGCCGGTCAGGCGCCGGCGCACATCGATGACGATGGTGCGTTGGTGTTCATGGCGGGAGAGAGCCTGCAGGCCTACGCCACCGTGCTCCTGGACGGCCGGCTCGAACTGTTCGCTGGCGTTGGCTACGTGAGCGCCGAGACCCTGCAGGTCATCGTGCAAGCCGACGAGGACTGCGACTTCGACGAGCAGGAGCCCCGCCACGTCGCGGACGTCATGGCGCGCTGGACAGGCGAGGGCGCACAGTGGGCGGTGGACGTTGATCGAAGGACGGGCTTGATGACCTTGTCCATGTTCGTTCCTGGGATTCCTGGCGATCCGGCTGAATGGGGGCCCACTCTGGATGCCTTCAGGCGCACTGCAGACTCGTGGATGGCCCGCCTGCATTCCGACCCGCCCGAACTGATGCTGCCTCAGGCCGGCGCGGAACTTGTCGATGTCACGTCAGGCGAATTCTTACGCTGCTGAGCGCTGCAGCCATCACTCTCGCGGCACGCGCTCCGTGTTGCCGTTCAATCCAAAGGACAACGGCCATGAGACGTGTCGGACTAGCCCGCACCGCACGTAGCCACGATCTGGGACCGAAGAAGAAAGAGAAGAATGAGGCGAGGGATGTGACGACGCCATCTCTTGCTGTGCGCAGGAGCAGCCGATAAGAACAGGCAATGAAGAGACGGCCCCCGCGTCCTCTGCAGAAGGACAGCTGCGGCGAACAATGGTCAACGGTCTGTGCTTGCCTGCAACACGTCAAGGACCTCGTACTGAATCCCGACAGCATCGTTGCGCCGCCTTCGCGGCTCAAGGACCCTGCGGCGATCGACTCTTTCACCAAGGCCATTGGCGTTTTGGTGGATGCGGACCGGCGCCCTTCGACCTGCCGCTGCAACTGCCCGTGTTCGACGTGCGCATGTCGTGGCACCCACGCACCGACCATCGCCGGCACGCCACGAATGGCTGCGCGCGCTGATGATCGAGTGCGCGCGCGAAGCATGAACCCGCATTTGGATAATTGCGGGCGATGGACCGCCTCAAGCAACTCGAATCCTTCGTCGCGATCGCCACCCGCGGCGGCCTCACCGCCGCCGCCAAGGCCGAGGGCGTGGCACCGGCCATCATGGGCCGGCGTCTCGATGCGCTGGAGGAGCGCCTCGGTGTCAAGCTGTTGCTGCGCACCACGCGTCGCATCACCCTCACCCACGAGGGCAGCGCCTTCCTGGAAGACTGCCAGCGCCTGCTGGTCGAGCTGGCCAATGCCGAGGCCAGTGTCAGCGCCGGCGGCATCAAGGCCAGCGGGCATCTGCGGGTGACGGCGCCGGCGGGCTTCGGCCGCCGCCACGTGGCGCCACTGGTGCCGCGCTTCCATCAGCGCCATCCGGAAGTCACGATCTCCCTCAACCTCAGCGACCGCGTGATCGACGTGGCCGGCGAGAACTACGACTGCGCCGTGCGCGTGGGCGACCTGCCCGACTCCTCCCTGGTCAGCGTGCGCCTGGCCGACAACCGGCGCCGCTGCGTGGCCACGCCCGAGTTCATCCGCCGGCACGGCGCGCCGCGCCATCCGGGCGAGCTGTCGCGCTTCGACTGCCTCAGCCTGTCCAGCGACGCGTCGCAGACCCGCGGCTGGGCTTTCCGCGTGCCTGGCGTCGACGGCGAGCACGAGGTCATCCACCTCAAGCCGAACGGGCCGCTGGACTGCTCCGACGGGCAGGTGCTGCACGACTGGTGCCTGGCCGGCCACGGCATCGCCTGGCGCAGCAACTGGGAGGTGGAGGCCGAGATCGACGCCGGCCTGCTGGTGCCGCTCCTGGACGACTTCGCCGCGCCGCCCAACGGCATCTACGCGGTCTTTCCCCAGCGCAAACACCTGCCGCTGCGGGTGCGGCTGTGGCTGGACTTCCTGAAGGCCCATTACGCACGGCCGGAGTTCTGGGGCGGCACAATCGCTGCGCCTGCGACGTCCATGACTTCCACGACATCCACGGAAAAAGAACGATGACCCTCGAAGCGATCCTTGCCTACCTGCACATCCTGGCCATCCTCACCATGGTGGTGTTCATCTCCAGCGAGGCCGCGCTGTGCCGGGTCGAATGGCTCAACGCCGCGGCGGTCGAGCGCCTGGCGCGGGTCGACATGGTCTACGGCATCGCCGCCATCGCCGTGCTCGCGACGGGTATCGCCCGCACCTGGTGGGGCATGAAGGGCACCGCCTGGTACTGGACCAACCCGCTGCTGCACGTGAAGCTGGGGCTGTTCATCATCGTCGGCGTGCTTTCGATCTTCCCGACGCTGACCTACTTCCGCTGGCGCAAGGCGGTGCGCTCCACCGGCACACTGCCGGCGGAGGCGGAGATCCGCAAGACGCGCAAGCTGGTGATGGTGCAGGCCCACCTGATCGCGCTGATCCCCCTGGTGGCCGTGTTCCTCGCGCGCGGCTTCGGCGCAAGGAGCTAAGGCGCCCATGCAGCCGGCGGCCGTCAAAGCGCTGTTCGCCGGCACCATCTTCACCAGCGCCTTCCTGCTGTTCCTGGTCCAGCCGCTGATCGCCAAGCAGATCCTGCCCTGGTTCGGCGGCTCGGCGGCGGTGTGGTCGGTCTGCATGGTGTTCTTCCAGTTCGCGCTGCTGGCCGGCTATGCCTACGCCGACTGGCTGGCCCGCCGGCTTGCGCCGCGCACGCAGGCCTGGGTGCATGGCGCGCTGCTGCTGGCGAGCCTGGCCTTCCTGCCGGTGCTGGCGGACCCGTGGTGGAAGCCGGCCGGCACCGACGAGCCCATGCTGCGCATCCTCGGCCTGCTGGTGGCCACCATCGGGCTGCCGTACTTTCTGCTCTCCACCACCGGGCCTCTGGTGCAATCGTGGGTCACGCGCACGCCCTGGGGGGCGCAGGTGTACCGCTACTTCTCCCTGTCCAACCTCGCCTCGCTGGCGGCGTTGCTGTGCTACCCGGTGCTGATCGAGCCGCGCAGCACCGTGCCGCAGCAGGCCTGGGCCTGGTCGACGGCCTATGGCCTGTTCGTGCTGCTGTGCGGCGCGACCACCGTGTATGTGGCCCGGTGCTGGCCCGGCATGGTGGTGCCCATGATGGCAGCGCCGGCGGCCGACGCAGACGCAGCCGCAGCCGCAGCCGCAGCCCCGACTCCGAGGCCGCGCCGCATCGATCAGTTCCTGTGGCTTCTGCTGCCGGCGCTGGGCACCTGGCTGCTGCTGGCCGTCACCAACCACGTCACGCAGAACGTGGCGCCCGTGCCCTTCCTGTGGGTGCTGCCGCTGTCGGTGTACCTGCTGTCCTTCATCCTCAGCTTCGACGGCGAGCGCTGGTACCGGCGCCCCTTCGTGCTGCCGTTGGCCGCCGCCATGCTCCTGCTGGGCGCCTACGCGCTGCAGGACGAGATCGGCAGCGCCTGGCGCACGGGCCTGCCGATCTTCGTCGGCGGCCTGTTCCTGTTGTGCCTGTGCCTGCACGGCGAAACGGCGCGCCTTCGGCCCGGGCCGGCCTACCTGACGCGCTTCTACCTCATGCTCTCTCTGGGCGGCGCGCTGGGCGGCGCCCTGGTGGGGCTGGGGGCGCCCTACGTGTTGCCGGCCTTTTACGAACTGGGCATCGGCCTGGTGCTGTGCGCGCTGGCGGCGATCGTGGTGTGGCGGCATCGGCGCCTGGGCGTGCTGGCGGGGCTGACGCTGGCCGCCGGGTGCGGCTGGTACTTGTCCGAGCAGGTGCGCGACGATGCGCTCGCGCGGCGCCTGGACCGCAACTTCTACGGCGCGATGATGGTGCACGACGCCGGCACCGAGGAGAACGACCGCGTCCGCCGCCTTCACCACGGCATGACCCTGCACGGCGAGCAGTACCTCTCGGCAGCCAACCGGCGCTGGCCCGGCTCGTACTACAGCAAGACCTCCGGCGTCGGGCGCGCCATCGACTCCGCGCCGGCCGAGCCGCGCCGCGTCGGCGTCATCGGCCTGGGTGCCGGCACGCTGGCGGCCTATGGGCGCCCTGGCGACGTGTACCGCTTCTACGAGATCAACCAGCGCGTCTTCGACCTGGCCGACAGCGAGTTCAGTTACCTGCGGGACAGCGACGCGCGCATCGAGCGCGTGCTGGGCGATGCGCGCCTCGCGCTCGAGCGCGAAGCGCCCCAGCGCTTCGACGTCCTGGCGGTGGATGCCTTCTCCGGCGACTCGGTGCCGGCGCACCTGCTGACCGTGGAGGCCCTGGACATCTACCTGCGCCACCTGAAGCCCGATGGCGTGATCGCCTTCCACGTCTCCAACCGCTACCTCCACCTGGACACGGTCGTGAGCGCCATCGCCCGGGCGCGCGGCCTGCACGCCGTGCTGATGGAAGACAACCCGGAAGCCACCGACGTGGAGCGCAGCATCTGGATGCTGGTGGCGCGCGACCCGCAGGCCCTGCAGCGCGAGACGATCCGCGAGGGGATCACCCCCTACGAGCCGGCCAACGGCATCGTCCCGTGGACCGACGACTTCAACAATCTGTTCAGCGTGCTGAGGTAGCGCCGCAAAAAAACCCCGCCGGGACGACGCCTGCGGGGCTGATCGGAAAGCTTCGGGCCTTCAAGCCGCCGGCTTGGCGCTGAGGCATTCCTTCATGAAGGCCTTGCGTTCGTCGCCTTTCAGCGTCTTGGCCTTGGGGTCGGCGTTGCAGGTCTTCATCTTGTCCTGCTGCGTCACCGGCTTGGCCGAGAGGCAGGATTTCATGAATGCCTTGCGCTCGTCGCCCTTCTTGTCGCCGGCCTCCTTGTTGCACATGGACATCTTGCTTTGCTGGGCCGTAGGGGCCTTGTCCTGCGCATGCGCGGCGCCGACGCAAAGACAGGCAGCCATGGCAGTCAGGGAGAGAAGCTTCTTCATGGTGTGGTTTCCTCTAGGTCGGTTGTGGCGGAAGCCCCTGCAGGGGCCGCCCATGCTAACGGCGGCCACTGACCGGTGGATGACCGCGACCGGAGGAAGGGAGGGTTTGCCCCCGGTAAAATCCCGCGATGCTATTGGTCAAACATGAGCTGCTCGCAGCGCTCGCGAGCACGCTCGACACCCTTTCACCCGGCGCTGGTGCCAAGGCGGCCTTCGAATCGCCCAAGGTCGCGGCCCATGGCGACCTGGCCTGCACGGCCGCCATGCAGCTCGCCAAGCCGCTCTCGCGCAAGCCGCGCGAGCTGGCCGAGGACATCAGCGCCGCGCTGCGTGCCACACCCGCCTTTCGGCAATGGGTCGACGCCGTCGAGATCGCCGGCCCCGGCTTCCTCAACATCCGCCTCAAGGACGCTGCCAAGCAGCAGGTGGTGCGCGAGGTGCTGGCCGCCGGCGAGGCATTCGGCCGCGAGGCCGGCACCGGGGAGCGCGTGCTGGTCGAGTTCGTCTCGGCCAACCCCACCGGCCCGCTGCACGTGGGCCATGGCCGCCAGGCGGCGCTGGGCGATGCCATCTGCAACCTGCTCGCCTCGCAGGGCGCGCAGGTATGGCGCGAGTTCTACTACAACGACGCCGGCGTGCAGATCCAGACCCTGGCCACCAGCACCCAGCTGCGCGCCAAGGGCTTCAAGCCCGGCGATCCGCAATGGCCCGAGCAGGCCTACAACGGCGAGTACATCGCCGACATCGCCGAAGACTTCAAGGCGAAGAAGACCGTGCGCTCGGACGATCGCGAATACACCGCCAGCGGCGACGTGGACGACCTCGATTCGATCCGCCAGTTCGCCGTGGCGTACCTGCGTCACGAGCAGGACCTGGATCTCAAGGCCTTCCAGGTGCGCTTCGACAACTACTACCTGGAGTCCAGCCTCTACACCAGCGGCCGGGTCGAAGCCACGGTCAACAAGCTGATCGCGGCCGGCAAGACCTACGAGCAGGACGGCGCCTTGTGGCTCAGGTCGACCGACTACGGCGACGACAAGGACCGCGTCATGCGCAAGAGCGACGGCAGCTACACCTACTTCGTGCCCGACGTCGCCTATCACATCGCCAAGTGGGAGCGCGGCTTCCACAAGGTGGTGAACATCCAGGGCACCGATCACCACGGCACCATCGCCCGCGTGCGCGCCGGCCTGCAGGCCGCCGGCGAGGGCATTCCCGCCGGCTATCCGGACTACGTGCTCCACACCATGGTGCGGGTGATGCGCGGCGGCGAGGAGGTCAAGATCAGCAAGCGCGCCGGCAGCTACGTCACCTTGCGCGACCTGATCGAGTGGACCAGCACCGACGCGGTCCGCTTCTTCCTGCTCAGCCGCAAGCCCGACACCGAGTACACCTTCGACGTCGACCTGGCCCTGGCGCAGAACAACGACAACCCGGTCTACTACGTGCAGTACGCGCACGCCCGCATCTGCTCCGTGCTGGCAGCGTGGGGTGGGGACGCGGCCTCGCTGACGCAGGCGGACCTGTCGCCGCTCGCCAGCCCCGCGGCCCAGCCGCTGCTCTTGATGCTGGCGAGGTACCCCGACATGCTGGCCGGCGCCGCCAAGGACTTCGCGCCGCACGACGTCACCTTCTACTTGCGTGAGCTGGCTTCGGCCTACCACAGCTACTACGATGCGGAGCGTATTTTGGTGGACGACGAGTCCGTGAAGAAGGCCCGCCTCGCGCTGGTCGCCGCCACCGCCCAGGTGCTGCACAATGGCCTCGCGATTCTCGGCGTGAGTGCGCCGCGCAAGATGTGATTGCTACCCTCACCATGACTCCAAGACGACAACGCGGCAACATCGTCATCGGCCTGATCATCGGGCTGGTGCTGGGCCTGGGCGTGGCGCTGGGCATCGCGGTCTACGTGACCAAGGTGCCCATCCCCTTCATGACCAAGACGCAGCGCGGCGGGCCCGAACAGGACGAAGCCGAGGCGCGCAAGAACCGCGACTGGAACCCCAACGCGCCGCTGGCCGGCAAGGCCGCTCCCGTGCGGCCGCCGGAGCCACCACCCGCGCCCGCCGCGCCGGCGCAGCCCTCGGCCGCGGCGCCGGTCGTGCCGCAGACCGCGCCGGCGCCCGTGGTGGTGCAACCGCCGCCGGGGCAGGCGCAGCAGCGGGCCACCCGCCCGCCGGTGCCGGCCGAGGCCAATGCGCTTCCGCCGTCCAGCGACCCGATCGGCGATCTGGCCCGCGCCCGTGCCGGCGGCAGCGGCACCCAGACCGCCGCCGCGGCGCCCAGCAGCAGCGACCCCTTCATGTACTTCGTGCAGGCCGGCGCCTTCCGCAGCCCCGAGGACGCGGAGGCGCAACGTGCCAAGCTCTCCCTGATGGGCGTCGAGGCGCGCATCACCGAGCGCGAGCAGGCCGGCCGCACCGTGTTCCGGGTCCGTTCAGGCCCGTTCAACAAGAAGGAAGACGCCGACCGCCTCAAGGAGCGGCTGGACGGCAACGGCCTCGAATCCGCCCTGGTGCGGGTGCAGCGCTGAGTTTCCACCTCTTTGTCCACGCGCCCGCCGGGAACTCCGGCCCGCGCACCGGCTCTGTCAGCCGCACAGGAGAACCATTCGCATGAAACGTCGTGACTTTTCGCTGGCAGCCACCTCGCTGGGCCTGCTTCCCCTCATCTCCCCGGCGCAGGCCCAGGGCCAGGCGCCCAAGGCCGGCAGCGACTACGCGGTGCTCGACAAGCGCGCGCCGGTCGACGCACCGGCCGGCAAGGTCGAGGTGATCGAGTTCTTCTGGTACAGCTGCCCGCACTGCAATGCCTTCGAGCCCACGCTCGAGGGCTGGGCCCGCAAGCTGCCGGCGCATGTGGCCTTCCGGCGCGTGCCGGTCGCCTTCCAGGCCAGCTTCCAGCCGCAGCAGAAGCTGTACTACGCGCTCGAAGCCATGGGCAAGGTGGACGAATACCAGCGCCGCGTGTTCAACGCCATCCACCAGCAGCGCCAGAACCTCTCGGGCGATCAGCAGATCATCGATTGGGCCGCGGCCAACGGCCTGGACAAGGACAAGTTCACCGAGCAGTACAAGTCCTTCAGCGTCGCCAGCAAGATCCAGCGCGCCAAGCAACTGCAGGATGCCTACCAGGTGGCCGGCGTGCCCTCGCTGGGCATTGCCGGGCGCTGGTACGTGGACGGCGAGATGGCGCGCAGCATGGAGCGAGCACTTCAGATCACCGACTACCTGGTCGGCGAAGCGCGCAAGAGCGCCTGAGGCACCGCCTCCCTCGCCCATGCCCCCCAAGCCCGCCTCGGCGGGCTTTTTCGTCCGGGCACCGAAGTCCGGCTCCATGAGCCCGCATACAATCCGCGAGCAAGTTTCGTGCCTTTATGACTTCGTTACCATTCATCACGATTTCCCCGCGCCGGGCCCGTGCCTTCGCATTGGTTCTGGCGCTGGCCGCCCTGGCGCCCCTGGCCCAGGCCGAGAAGGCGGACCGCACCAAGCCGATGAACATCGAGGCCGACGCCATGCGCTACGACGACCTCAAGCAGACCAGCGTCTTCACGGGCAATGTGGTGGTGACCAAGGGCACGATCATCATCCGCGGTGCCCGCATCGATGTGCGGCAGGATCCGGAGGGCTACCAGTACGGCGTGGTCACCGCCGCGCCCGGCAAGCTGGCCTACTACAAGCAGAAGCGCGACGCCGGCACCGACGAGTGGATCGAGGGCGAGTCGGAAGTCATCGAGTACGACAGCCGCGCCGACAACGTGAAGTTCATCCGCCGCGCCGTCATGCGCCGCCTCTACGGCGCCACCGTCAACGACGAGAGCAGCGGTTCGCTGATCGTGTACGACCAGAGCAACGACACTTTCAGCGTCAACGGCTCCTCGCTGCCGCCCAATGCGGGCGTGGCGGCGCCGGCGGGCGGGCGGGTGCGTGCGATCCTGACGCCCAAATCGGCGGCCCCGCCTGCCGCGGCGCCCGCGACGCCGGCAAGCCCGTCGACGCCGGCTTCCGGCCCGGGCCTGCGCTCGAGCACCACCCTCGGCGGGGAAGCGCGGCAGTGAGGCAGGACGTGGCCATGGTCAAGGGCGACACCGCCGCGTCCGGCAGCCGCCTGGAGGCGCGCGGCCTGCAGAAGAGCTACGGCAGCCGCAAGGTGGTCAAAGACGTCTCCCTGGCCGTCGACAAGGGCGAAGTGGTCGGCCTGCTGGGCCCCAACGGTGCCGGCAAGACCACCTCCTTCTACATGATCGTCGGGCTGGTGCGCGCCGACGCCGGCGAGATCAGCATCGACGGCGAGCCTATCGCCCACATGCCCATCCACCGCCGCTCGCGCATGGGCCTGAGCTATCTCCCGCAGGAGGCCTCGATCTTCCGCAAGCTCACGGTCGAGGAGAACGTGCGCGCCGTGCTCGAATTGCAGCGCGAGCCCAACGGCGACGGCCGGCCCCGCCCGCTGGCCAAGGCGCGCATCGAGGAGCGCCTGAGCGAGCTGCTGCACGACCTGCGCGTGGACCATCTGCGCGACTCGCCGGCGCTGGCGCTGTCGGGCGGCGAGCGCCGCCGCGTCGAGATCGCGCGGGCGCTGGCCACGCAGCCGCGCTTCATCCTGCTGGACGAGCCCTTTGCCGGCATCGACCCCATCGCCGTGATCGAGATCCAGCGGATCATCAATTTCCTGAAGGAGCGCGGCATCGGCGTGCTCATCACCGACCACAACGTGCGCGAGACGCTGGGCATCTGCGATCACGCCTTCATCATCAGCGACGGGCATGTGCTGGCACAAGGCACGCCATCGGAGATCGTCGACAACGCCGAGGTACGGCGCGTCTACCTGGGCGAGCATTTCCGGATGTAGAGGTCGCCGCCATGAAGCAAGGGCTCTCGCTGCGCGTTTCGCAGCACCTCGCGCTCACGCCCCAGCTGCAGCAGTCGATCCGGCTGCTGCAGCTCTCCACGCTCGAACTGAGCCAGGAAGTCGAGCAGATGCTCGACGAAAACCCTTTCCTCGAACGCACCATCGACGAGGCGCCGCGCGAAGAATTCGGCCTGGAGGTTGCCGACGTCCCGGTGCGCGAGGACGACCGCCAGTTCGAGGCCGAGGCCGAGGCCGAGTTCACGCCCGGCGCGGTTTCTTCGGTGGCGGAAAGCGCCGCCGCGGCCGGCGAAGGCGAGCCCGCGCCTGCCGCCGAGGGACCCGACAGCGAACCCGGCTGGGACGGCGACGGCACCGTCGACTTTGCGCCGGACGACAGCGAGTGGGGGGGCGACGCCCCCGCGCGCAACAGCGGCAGCCAGGGTGACGACGAGCGCCCCGATGCCACCGAGCTGGCCAGCAGCCACGAGTCGCTGCAGTCCTTCCTGCACCGCCAGGCGCTGGCCTTGCGCCTCGAAGAGAACGACCGCGCCGCGCTGCGCTTCCTGATCGAGTCGCTCAACGATGACGGCTACCTGGAAGACTCCCTCCCGGCCCTGGCCTCGGGCCTGGCCGGCGACGACAACGACCAGTTCGACCAGCTGGTGCACCACTTCCAGGTTGCGCTGGGCCTGCTGCAGAGCCTGGAGCCGGCCGGCGTCGGCGCGCGCAGCCTGGCGGAGTGCCTCACGATCCAGCTGCGCGCGCTGCAGGACGAGGACGAGACCGAAGAAGAGGCTCAGGTGCGCCGCACCGCCCTGGCCATCTGCAAGCAGCCGATGGAACTGCTCGCCAAGCGTGACTTCAAGCGCCTGGCCACCCTCACGCGCAGCAACGAGGAAGAAGTGCGCGCCGCCCTGCAGCTCATCGCCCGGCTCGAGCCCAAGCCCGGACGCCGCTTCGTCGATGTGGAGCGCAACGTGATCGTCCCGGATGTGATCGTCACCCGCGTGGGCCAGGGCAGCAACGTGAAGTTCCGTGTCTCGCTCAACCCGGAGGTCATGCCGCGGCTGCGCGTGCACGACATCTACGCCGGCGCGCTGAAGTCGCACAAGGGCGAGGGCAGCCAGGCGCTGTCGCAGCGGCTGCAGGAGGCGCGCTGGTTCATCAAGAACATCCAGCAACGCTTCGACACCATCCTGCGCGTCTCCAACGCCATCGTGGAGCGGCAGAAGAACTACTTCGTCCACGGCGAGCTGGCCATGCGGCCGCTGGTGCTGCGCGAGATCGCCGACGAGCTGGGCCTGCACGAATCCACCATCAGCCGCGTGACCACCGCCAAGTACATGGCCACGCCCTATGGCACCGTCGAGCTCAAGTACTTCTTCGGCTCGGCCCTGGGCACCGAGACCGGCGGCAATGCCTCCAGCACCGCGGTGCGGGCGCTGATCAAGCAGTTCGTCAGTGCCGAGGATGCCAGGAAGCCGCTGTCCGACAGCCAGGTCTCCGAGATGCTGAAGGAGCAGGGCATCGAGTGCGCGCGCCGCACCGTGGCCAAGTACCGCGAGGCGCTGCGCATCGCGCCCGCCAACCTGCGCAAGGCTCTGTAGCGATGGGGGCCCGTCCAGGTCCGTGGCTGCAGTGGATGCGTCTGGGCCTGGCCCTGATGTCGGTGCTCTTCTTCGCCGGCGGCTGCGCCACGCTGCCCGCCGAGTTCGAGCGCACGCCTTCCAAGGCCTTGCCGGCGTCCGCCGACACGCCCTTGGGCCGCATCGCGCAGTCCTCGCAGCCCGACCCCGACCTCAGCGGCTTCCGCCTGATGCCCGGCGGCGACTTCGCGCTCCACACGCGCCTGGAGCTGGCGCGCCGGGCGCAGCGCACGCTGGACGTGCAGTACTACCAGATCTACAACGACGAGACGGGCCGCTACTTCCTGCGCACCCTGCGCGATGCCGCCCTGCGAGGCGTGCGCGTGCGCCTCTTGATGGACGACCTCTACACCTCGGGCGAGGACGAACTCCTGCTCGCGCTGGCCGCCACGCCCAACCTGGAGCTGCGCCTCTTCAATCCCTTCCCGGCCGGCCGCGGCAGCATGCTCGGGCGCTTCTCCGCGTCGCTGTTCGACTTCACCCGCGTCAACCGGCGCATGCACAACAAGCTCTTCATCGCCGACGGCGCGATGGCGGTGGCCGGCGGGCGCAACATAGGCAACGAGTACTTCAGGCAGACGGCCGGCGCCAACTTCATCGACCTCGACACCTTCGTGGCCGGCGCTTTGATCCCGCGCCTGGCCAGCCTGTTCGACCAGTACTGGAACAGCGAGCACGTGCGGCCCATCGAGACGGTGGTCGCCACCGCCGTGCCGCGCGAGCAGCGGCAGCGCCGCTTCGAGGAGCTCACGGGCCCCGCCACCACGCCCGCGCCGCGACCTTTGGCGCCCAACGACCTGCTGGGCTACAGCCCGATCGTGGAGGACCTCAAGGCCGGCAAGCTGGACCTCATCTGGACGCGCGCCGAGGCCTACGCGGACTCGCCGGACCGCGTGATCGGAAGGCAGGCGAACTACGGCGGCATCCCGCTGCTGGACGTCGACAGCGTCCGCTACAACGTGATCGAGCAGATCCGCCGCGGCCGCTCCGACGTGACCATCGTCTCGCCCTACCTGATCCCCGGCAAGGGCGGGCTGGAGGCCATGCGCGAGGTGCGCGGGCGCGGCATGAAGATCAGCGTGGTCACCAACTCCCTGGCTGCCACCGACGAACCGGTGGTCCACACCGGCTACCGGCGCTACCGGCCCGACATGCTCCGGCTCGGTGCCGAGATTCACGAGCTGAGCTCGCAGCGCACCCGCCGCAGCGTGCGCCTGGGCCTGTTCGGCACCCAGGTCGGGCGGCTGCACGCCAAGTCGGCCGTGATCGACGGCCGGGTCCTCTTCGTCGGCTCGATGAACTTCGATCCGCGCTCGGACGTGCACAACACCGAGATCGGCCTGATCATCTTCAGCCGCGAGATGGCGCAGCAGGTGCTCAAGCTGATCGACGTCCTCAAGCAGCAGGGCGCCTACCGGGTGCGCTTCGCGCCGGGCACCGAGCGCATCGAATGGGTGAGCGACGAGGGCGGCGAGGAGCAGGTGCTGACCAGCGAACCGGATTCGACACTGTGGGACCGGCTGATGCTGGAGCTCATCGCGCCGCTCGCGCCGGAGAGCCTGCTCTGAAGGCGGAGGTGACCGCAGACGGCGACCGCCCCAGCGCAGTCGGGCCCAGGCCCTTCAGCTCCCGCCCGTGATGTTCACCGCCTCCACCTGCACCAGCAGGCGCACCCGGTCCTCGAAGCCGAAGGGAATGCCCCAGGTGATGCCCCAGTCGCTGCGCGCCACCGTCGTCTCGAAGTCGCCGCCGCAGACCTGGCGCTTGATCAGCGGGCTCATGTAGCAGCCGAAGCGGTTGGCCTTGAGTTTGATGGGCCTGGTCTTGCCCATCAGCGTGAGCGCGCCTTCGACCTCGGTGACCTTGTCGCCGCTGAAGTCGATCTTGTCGGCCACGAAGCGCGCCAGCGGAAACTCCGCGACGTTGAAGAAGTCCTTGCTCAGCACGTGGCGGTTGAGCAGGTCCACGCCGGTGTTGATGGAGCTGATGTCCATCGTGATGTCGATCTTGCCGCCCTGGCCGCTGCCGTCGATCTTGATGGTGCCGTCCTTGGTGCTGAATCGGCCGCGGTTGGTGGTGGTGCCGTAGTGGCCCATCTCGTACATCACGAAGGTATGGGTCGGGTCGACCACGTAGCTGGCGCCCTTGACCGGCCCGCCCGCGGGCTCGGCAGCCATCTCGGGCGCGGTCTGCGCGAGGGACAGGGATGCGGCGGCCGCGAGCGCCGCGGCGGCAACGAGCTTGATCATCGAGGCGGACTTGGACATGGCAGTGGATGCGTGCATGGCGAAATTCAAAGGGGCCGCAGCCCGGTCATGACCAGCTTGAAGCGCACCTGCACTTCGTCGCCGACCATCGAGGTATCGGTCCATTCGCCGTCGCCGACCTTGAAGGCCAGGCGCTGGATCGTAAAGCTTCCGGTGGCGGTCGAGCGGTCCGCCGATTGCGTGATCGCCACCGGCACCACGAGTTCCTGGGCGTGGCCCTTGAGGGTCAGGCGGCCGGCGACCTCGAAGCGCCCGCCGCCGAGGCTCCTGATCGCGCTGGACTGAAAGCTCGCCTTCGGGAAGCGCGCCGTGTCGAACCATGGCGCCTTGGGCAGCTCGGCATCGGTCTGCGGCACGCCCAGCGTCGCGCTGGCCATGTCGATCTGCAGCGCCACCGTGCCGCCTTCGGGCTTCTTCGGGTCGAAGGCGATCTGGGCATCGAACTTCCGGAACTCGCCCTCCACCGGCACGCCCATCTGCTTGGTCACGAAGGCGATCTGCCCCTGGCCCGGCACGAGCCTGGCCATCGGCTCGGGCCCGGCGGCGCTCGCGGCCCCTGCGGCGGCGAGAAGGGCGACAACACACAGCGCGCGCCATGCGGTGCGGAGAAGGCTCATCGGCGATGTCCCTGGTGCGAGAGCGGCCACATGCGGTCCATCAGGCCGTCGTGGTCCACGAAGTGATGCTTGAGCGCCGCGGCGGCATGCAGCAGGGCCACGGCCGCCAGTGTGAAAGCGCTGCCTTGGTGCAGCGGCTTGAGCACCGCCTCGGCGAATTCCTTGTCGACCGGCACGAAATCCGGCAGTTGCACCAGGCCCAGCCAGACGATCGGAAAGCCCAGGGCCGAGCTGTAGGCCCAGCCGGCCAGCGGCACCGCGAAGAACAGAACGTACAGCAGCAGGTGCGTGCCGCGGTGGGCCACCAGCTGCCAGCCCGGCATGGCCTCCACGATGCAGGCCGGCAGCGGCGGCGGCGGATGCGACAGCCGCCACAGCAGCCGCAGCGCGGTCAGGCCCAGGATGGTGATGCCTGCCCACTTGTGCCAGTTGAAGAGCTTCAGGCGCATCGGCGAGAAGGGCAGGCCCGACATGTAGAGCCCGAGGCTGAAGGAGCTGACGATCATCAGCGCCAGCAGCCAATGCAGCGTCATCGCGACCCCGCCATAGCGCCGTGCCGCGACCCGCGGGGCGGGAACGGCCTCGGATTTCGGCAGCTCGGCGGACATGGCCGGAGCATAAGGCCACACCGCCAATCTGGAAGAGAAGCGCGACGCAGAACGTTCCGCCTTCGCTTGTTCGCGAAGGCGCCACTCCCCGGTGCCGCAAGCTGCGCCACCCGACATGGACCTGCATGGGATACTGCCCGGCCATCCCCATGAACGAGCTGTCCCTTTTCCTTCCCTGCGCCGCCGGCGTCGAAGACTTACTCGCCCAGGAGGTGCATGCGCTGACCGGCCGTGCCGGCCAGGACCTGCTCAGCCTGCGCGGCGGCGTGCGCGTGCGCGCCGACTGGCGCGAGGCGCTGCGGCTCAACCTGCACAGCCGGCTTGCGCAGCGCGTGCTGGTCGAGCTGGCCCATGCGCCCTACCGCGGCGAGCACGACCTCTACGCCATCGCCGGCGGCGTGGCCTGGGAGCTCTGGTTCACGCCGAAGAACACCTTCAAGATCGAGACCACGGCCCAGCACAGCCCGCTCAAGAGCCTCAACTTCGCGACGCTGCGCATCAAGGACGCCATCGTCGACCGCTTCCGCGAGCGCGCCGGCGGCGTGCGGCCCAGCATCGAGACCCGGTGGCCGGATGCGCGCGTCTTCGCGCACCTGGACAGCACGCACTGCACCCTCTACATCGACACCTCGGGCGAGCCGCTGTTCAAGCGCGGCTGGCGCCAGGACAAGGGCGATGCCCCGCTGAAGGAAACCCTGGCCGCCGCCATGCTGGCCGCCAGCGGCTGGTGGAACCCCGAGACGGGCGAGGTCGCGGCCGTGCCGCTCTACGACCCCTGCTGCGGCAGCGGCACCATCGCCATCGAGGCGGCCCAACTGGCCCTGGGCATCGCCCCGGGCGCCGCGCGCCGCTTCGGCTTCGAGAAACTGCGGCCCTTTCAGCCGGACCTGTGGTCCACCCTCAAGGCCGAGGCGCAGGCCGCGGCGCGCGCTGCGACGGCGGCGCCCATCTACGGCTCTGACGTGTCGCACCGCATGGTCGACTTCGCCCAGCGCAATGCCGAGCGTGCCGGCGTCGCGGCCGCCGTGCAGTTCCGCGGCGGCGATGCGCTGCAGCGCATGCCGCCGGCCGAGTCCGGCGTGATCGTGCTCAACCCGCCCTATGGCGAGCGCATCGAAGTCGGCGGCGTGACCCGCGGCCGCCGCGAGCAGGCGCAGACCGAGGACGGCGGCGAGTTCTTCCAGCAACTCGCCACCCACTGGAAGAAGAACTTCGCCGGCTGGACCGCCTGGGTGCTCACGCCCGACCTGCAATTGCCCAAGCGCATGCGGCTGAAGGAGTCGCGCCGCGTCCCGATGTGGAACGGTCCGATCGAATGCCGCCTGTTCCGCTTCGACATGGTCGCCGGCTCGGCGCGCAACCGCCCAGTGGCATAAAGCACACAGCGGCCAGGGACAACGCGCTAGTGCGATTGACCCTCCCATGTTGCCTTGCAACAATCCCGCATCTTCACTTCGGAGCCTCGTGCGTGGACAGTGCCAGTCGATTCAGTGACGTGATGCGTGCCTCGGCAGGTGCGGCTCACCCGGCATTCCAGTAGCGCAGCTTCCCCGCGCTGCGTGCCGAAGCCGCAGCGTGATGCTTGTCTTTTCCCCCGGCAAGCGCCCCCCTCTCTTCCGATTCCCTTCCCGTCGCTGACCTTTGCCCGGTCGATGCGCGCTCGCTGCGGCGTTGCGCACATCGACCGGTACGGTTGCAGCCTGCCCGCGCTGCGAGGGCCTTGAATGCCAAGGAGCCTTGCCATGTTCCAACGGACGACCCTTCATCCGCCTGCCCCCGCGCGAGATCGGGCCGACGCGCCGCGGCCCGCAAACACCGAACAACAGGCGCTGGACCAGGCCCAGTCGCTGGACCAGTCGGGCCTGTGGCCCTGCCGGCGCATCCGCCTTTTCCTGCTCTCGCAGCAGCAGCGCGCCGCATTGCAGGGAACTTCCTCCGGCTAGGCGACGAGGGGGCCTCTTCGCGCGCGCGGCCGAAGGAGCTCCCCATGGTGGAGATGACGGCGGATGACCTGCGAGGTTCTGTGGGTGGGTAGCATCGCGGCCCATGCCCCTGCCCATGCTCATCGTCATCGACACCAACGTTGCCCTGGACCTTCTGGTGTTCGACGACCCGGGCTGCGCGGCGCTGGTCGCGGCGCTCGAGGCCGGCGAGCTGCAATGGATCGCAATGGCCGCAATGCGCGAGGAGTTCGCGCGCGTGCTGGGCTATCCGCTGGTGGCCGCACGGCTGGCGCGCAATGGCCGGGAAGCCACGGCGGTGCTGGACGCCTTCGACCGGCGCGTACTGCTGGTGGCGGATGCGCCCCGCGCTGCCTGCCTGTGCGCCGACCCGGATGACCAGATCTTCGTGGACCTCGCGGTCGCGCACCGGGCGCGGCTGTTCAGCAAGGACCGGGCGCTGCTCGAGATACGCCGGCGGCTGGCGGCGCTGGGCGTCGAGGTCGGCGTGCCGGGGCGGTGAGCCGGGCCTTGCACGCAGACCCGGTCGGCAGCGCCGCACGGAACTCGCGGCGGGGCTGACCCCAGCGCAGCGGCTGCCCTGGGGTCCCGCGTTGTCCCAAGCGGCACAGCCCTGTCCCAAACGGTCAAGCGTCGGGGTCGATCCCTTCCTACATTCGTCTCGAAGCCCATTTGGGATTTCCACGAAGAGGACACGACATGGACACCGCCGGTGCAGGCACGCCACCAGTTCGCGAGGGCAGCGACGCCCTTCACGCCGTCTTTGACCACATCGACCGGCATGCCGACGCCTTCGGGATCTGCGCGTAGTGCTGTCCCTTGTTGTCCCGATGCCGCGCGCATGAAGGCGGACCTGGTGGTGATCGCGGACGGGTCGCTGCATCCATCGGGAATGCCGGTCGTGCAGATGGGCGTGCGAGGGTTGCTCAACTTCGAGCTCCATGCGCGCGGCGCCAGGCAGGACGTGCCCAATCCGGCGTGGACGCTCGTGCAGCTGCTGGCGACCATGAAGAGCCCCACGGGCGAGATCACCATCGATGGCCTGCACGACGCGGTCGAGCCGCCCACGCCCGAGGAGGTCGAAGCCGCCCAGGCCCTGCCGATCGATGTCCCGCGGGTGCGCGAGCAATTGGGAATACCCCGTCTCGACGGTCCGGAGAGCCGCGGATACTTCGAGCGGCTGATGTTCCACCCCACGCTCACGATCAACGGCTTGCACAGCGGCTACGGCGGTCCCGGCATGAAGACCATCATCCCCTGCGAGGCCTCCGTCAAATGCGACATGCGGCTGATCGGGTCGCAAAGCACCGACCAGGTCTTCGATCGGATCGTGCAGCACGTGGCCCGCCGTGCGCCCGAGGTCGAGGCCACGCGCTTGAACGGCATGGAGCCGTGGAAGACACCGGTCACCTCGCCCTTCACAACCAAGGTGATGAGCTCTGTCGAACGCGCGCACGGGCAGCGCCCGATGCTGTACCCGGTGATCGGCGGCAGCCTGCCCAACTACGTGTTCACCGGAACGCTGGGCTTGCCTGCCTTCCTCGTTCCTTACGCCAATGCGGACCAGTCCAACCATGCACCCAACGAAAACCTGCGCGTCGACTGCTTCCTGAACGGCATCCGCACAGGCGCCGCGCTGCTTTCTTTGCTGGCGGAACCCTGAGCAGGTCGTGTCGGGACTGGTTGTGAACCGCGGTGTGCTCGAGCGCCAGCTGGCCACGTCGTCACCGTTCCTGCGCAAGCTGGCCCGCGAGCAACTGGCGGCCAGCTTGCCCCGGTCGCCCGGCAGTTTCTCGATGAAGGTCCGGGTGATCCAGCGCATGATCGGCGAGGGCTACTGTGAAGCGAGGGCGGTCGCGCAGTACTTCCGCGTCGACCGCAGGACCCTCAACCGCCGGCTGGAACACGACGGCGAGAGCTATTCCAGCATCCTGCAGCGCGTCCGCGTCGATGTCGCGTGCCGGGCCCTGCACGGGTCCGATTGCTCGATGTCGCAGGTCGCCGATGCGGCAGGCTTCGACAGCCTCAGCGCCTTCTCGCGCTGGTTCCAGCGCTCCTTCGCGTGTACGGCATCCGAATGGCGCGCCCGGCAACACGGGGGAGCGCGGCGCCGCCGGGGCGGCTAAGGCCGCTTCTGATTCGCTTGAGCGCCGCCGCCGCTGTACCAGCGCCACAGCAGCCGCGCGACCGCGCGCGAGCGCTGCGTGTCGCGCCCCCAGCGCCGCCCCGAGGGCAGGTGCCGCAGCCAGCGCATGCGCTTGGCCGCCAGCGCCAGGCGCTCGCGCACCTCGTCGCCGGCATCGGCCAGCACCGCGTGCCAATGGGCGCCGGCCGCCTGCGCCGAGGCAGCGCGCACCAGCATGGCGGTCGAGTGCAGGTAGCTGAGCCAGTCGCGCACCTGGCATTCGGCCAGGGGCAGGGTCTCGCCCGGGTCGTCCTCGAAGTCGATGTAGCCGATCACGCCGTCGGGGCACTGCACCAGGTTGCGGTCGAAGGCCTGGCTCAGATAGGCGCCGTGCGCGTGGACGATGGCGATGGCCTCCAGTCCCTCGCGCCACACGGCCAGGAGCGCGCTCGGGCCCTGGGCCGCGGCCTGGTCCAGGCGCTCCTGCAGCACCACAGGCGGGCGGCCGCTCTCGCCCAGGTCGGAGATCAGCAGGCCGTCGGGCTGCTGGGCCAGCACCGCCGGCACGCGCAGGCCGGTGGCGCCCAAGGCCCGCAGGCGGCGCGCCTCGGTAGCGATGGCCGCTTCGCCGCCCGGGTTGGGCACGGGGGTGAGCACATCCAGGCGCAGCAGGCCGGCCACGGCGGCCATCAGGTGGTAGCCCAGCTTGCCGTGCGGCGAGCCGGCCTTCTTCAGCCACACCCGCTCCTGGCCGAGCCGGTGGCTGGCCACCGCCTTCTGCTGTTGCGGCAGCATGGTGCGCAGGAACTCCGCGTAGTCGCCGGGCGCCAGGGGCGGCGCTTCCGCTCCCAGCGGCGCCGGCGCCGACGCCACACCCTTGCGCGCCTGCATGCGCGTGTTGCGTTTCGCCGTGATCATGCGGCCAGGGCGGTGTCGGCGCCCATGAGGGGCTGGAAACTGTGCGCGCTCGCCAGCGGCCAGTAGGTGCGGAACACGTTGTGCTGCGCTTCCAGCGAATGCAGCAGCGCGCCGGGCTTCACCTGCAGCACCAGGTTGCTGAGCAGGCGCACCTCGGTGTCCGAGATGCGGCGCACGATGTGGTGGGCGGTGATCTGCTGCGGATGGTCCAGGCCCGCGGCCTGCACCAGTTCCCTCAGCGCATGCAGTGTGCTGTCGTGGAAGTTGCGCACCCGCTCGGCCTTGGTCGGCACCACCAGCGCCTGCTGGCGCACCGGGTCCTGCGTGGTCACGCCGGTGGGGCAGTGGCCCGTGTGGCAGGCCTGTGCCTGGATGCAGCCCAGCGCCATCATGAAGCCGCGCGCCGAGTTGCACCAGTCGGCGCCCAGCGCCATCATCCGTGCCAGGTCGAAGGCGGTGATCACCTTGCCGGCGCAGCCGATCTTGATGCGCTCGCGCAGCCCCACGCCGATCAGCGTGTTGTGCACCAGCAGCAGACCTTCCTGCAGCGGCGCCCCCACGTGGTCGATGAACTCCACCGGCGCCGCGCCGGTGCCGCCCTCGGCGCCGTCGACCACGATGAAGTCGGGCGTGAGGCCGGTGAGCTGCATCGCCTTGACCATGGCGAACCACTCCCACGGATGGCCCAGGCAGAACTTGAAGCCCACCGGCTTGCCGCCGGAGAGCACGCGCAGCCGGGCGATGAAATGCATCATCTCCACCGGCGTGGAGAAGGCGCTGTGCGAGGAGGGCGAGATGCAGTCCACGCGCACCGGCACGCCGCGCGCCGCCGCGATTTCGGGCGTGACCTTGGCCGCCGGCAGCACGCCGCCGTGGCCCGGCTTGGCGCCCTGGCTGAGCTTGATCTCGATCATCTTCACCTGCGGGTCGCGCGCGTTGGCGATGAAGCGCTCCTCGCTGAAGCTGCCGTCCGCGTTGCGGCAGCCGAAGTAACCGCTGCCGATCTCCCAGATCAGGTCGCCGCCGTGCGCCCGGTGATGCGCCGAGATCGAGCCCTCGCCGGTGTCGTGCGCGAAGCCGCCGTGCTTCGCGCCCAGGTTCAGGGCCAGGATGGCGTTGGCCGACAGCGCGCCGAAGCTCATCGCCGAGATGTTGAAGACGCTCGCCTCGTAGGGCCGGGTGCAGACCTGGCCGGCCGGCGAGGCCGGGTTGGGCGTGCCGCCGATCACGATGCGGAAGTCGTGGTTGTCCAGGTGGGTCGGGCGCATCGAGTGGTTGATCCACTCGTAGCCGGCGATGCCCACGTCGAGCTGCGTGCCGAAGGGCCGGTTGTCAGGCTCGCCCTTGGCACGCTGGTAGACCAGGGAGCGCTGGGCGCGGGAGAAGGGCGCGGCCTCGCGGTCGCTCTCGATGAAGTACTGGCGGATTTCGGGCCGGACGTATTCCAGCAGAAAGCGCAGGTGGCCGATGACGGGGTAGTTGCGCAGGATGGCGTGACGCGGCTGCCGCAGGTCGTAGACGCCGGTGAGGCCGAGGGCGGCGAACACGGCCGCGCAGGCCCAGGGGGTCCAGAGGTAGGGGGCGGCCACGGCGGCGGCCACGCTGGCCAGCAGGCCCAGGATGCAGAGGGCGAAGGCGTAGTAGCGGGACGGGAAAATGGAATTCATGGGCGGCGGGGCGCGGGCGGCGGCCGTGCAAGCCCGCATCATAGGCGCCGCGTCGGCCCGCAGGACGACAGGGCCGGCGCGCCGCCCTCGGCATAATGGCCGGCCCCCGGCCGCGCCGGATGGACCGCTTGGCGCCATGAACGACGACACCTCCTCCCCCTCCGACCCCCATCTCCAGCCGCTCGGCCCCGACGATTTCGACGCCCTCGACCAGGCGCTCGACGCCATGCGCGAGCACGACGAGGAGATCCCGCAATGGGAGTTCTGCGAGGGCTTCCTGGCCGCGCTGGTGTGCACCCGCAGGACGATCGAGCCGGCCGAGTACTGGCCGGTGCTGCTGGGCGAAAGCTTCGCGCCGGCCCAGCACATGGAATTCGTCTGGCGCTGGAAGCGGCGCTGGCGCGAGACCGAACAGGGCCTGGACGCGGACGTGGAATCGCTCGACGACCCGCGTGCCTGGCAGCCCGAGGTGCTGGACACGCGCGGCGCCATCGCAGCCCTGCCCGAGGAGGAGCGCGCCGAGATGGCCGGCGAGGATATTCCGTCCTTCGGCCAGGTGTGGGCGCTCGGCTTCATGTACGCGGTGGAGAACTGGCCCGACGAGTGGCTTGCGCCGCGCGACAAGGAGGCTGCCGCCATCCTCGACGAGGCGATGGAAGCGATCGTCGCCCTCACCGAGGACGACCGCGGCAAGCCCACGCTCTCGATGTACAGCGAAGACGGCCCGCCCAGCGTGAGCCAGCAGCGGGTGGACCGTTTCGGCGAAGCGGTCTGGGGCGTGTACGACCTGCGGCGGCTGTGGCGCAGCATGGGCCCGCGGGTGGAGACCGTGCGCAAGGAGGCAACGCCGGGCCGCAACGATCCCTGCCCTTGCGGCAGCGGAAAGAAATACAAGAAGTGCCACGGAGGCTAGGTTCTCCCCAGGGCTGCCGGTTGTAGGCATGGCACAGGGTTTGTCTTCACGTCGCGCTTGGAGCATGGTGCTGGCGCTGTGCACCGCCTTCGCGCTGAGCCAGGCCTACCGCACGGTCGGGGCCATCATGGCCGGGCCGCTGCAGGCGGACTACCGGCTCTCGGCGCAGGCGCTGGGCCTGTTCTCCGGCGCCTTTCATTTCGCGTTCGGTGCCATGCAGCTCTTCATGGGCGTGGGCATCGATCTGCACGGCGTGCGTCGCACGGTGCTCACGGCCTTCCCGCTGGCGATCGTGGGCGCGGTGATCTCCGCGCTGTCGCCCGGCTTCGGCTGGCTGATCGCGGGGCAGGTACTGATCGGCATCGGCTGCGCGCCGGCCTTCCTGGTCTGCAGTGTCTTCATCGCGCGGCATTTCCCCTCCACCAGCTTCGCCTCGGTGTCGGGGCTGGTTCTGGGCCTGGGCGGGGTGGGCATGCTGGTGACCGGCACGCCGCTGGCGTGGCTGGTGGACTCCTATTCGTGGCGATCGGGCTTCTGGGCCCTGGCAGTGGCTTCGGTGCTGGCCTGGTTCAGCATCCTGGTCATGGTGCGCGAACCGGCGGACCCGGATGAACCGGTGGCGAAGGAGTCTCCGATCGCTGCGCTGCGGCGCTTCGGCGCGCTGTTCGCGATGCCGCACACGGTGGGCATCATGGTGCTGGGCGCGGTGACCTATGCCGCCTTCATCTCGCTGCGGGGCCTGTGGCTGGGGCCGCTGCTCATGGAACGGCACGGCTACTCGCTGGTGCAGAGCGGCAACGTTGCGCTGGCCGTCTCGGTCATCTCGCTGTTCGGCCCGCCGCTCTTCGGCCGGCTGGACCGCGGCGGGCCGGTGCGCCGCCGCCGCATCCTGGCCTGCTGCGGCATCTACGCGGCCTTGTTTGCCGCGATCGGCTTCTTCCACTCCGCCTGGATGGAGGTCGGTTGCGCCCTCGTGATCGGCCTGATTTCCGGCTTCATCGTCTGGCAGTACGCCGACGTGCGCAATGCCTACCCGCCCGAGCTCACCGGCCGCGCGATGGCGGTGTTCACCATGGCGATGTTTCTCGGCGTGGCGCTGATGCAATGGCTCACCGGCGTCGCGGCCTCGATCGCGCAGGCGCAGGGCATGGAGCCCTATGCCGTCGTGCAGGGCACGATCGCGCTGCTGCTGGTCGCCGCCTGCATGGCCTTCGCCTGGCTGCCGGCACCCGCGGGTGCGGTCGCACGCGGCGGCCAGTGAAGCGCCGCGCCCGGTTCAGTTGATGTGAAAGGCCCGCAGACTGGCCGGCTGCACCACGTCCAGGTACTCGCGGTGCTTGCGGATGTAGCCCGCGATGAACTGGCAGGCTGGAATGACCGGCAGCGCCTGGGCCCGCGCGTCCTCCAGCACGTGGCGCGCGAGCGCGGAGCCCACGCCCTTGCCTTCGAAGGCCGGCAGCACCTCGGTGTGGGTGAACATCACCGCATTGCTGAGCAGGTTGTATTCGCAGAAGCCGGCGAGCTGCCCGTCCAGGTGGGCTTCGTAGCGGTGCTTGTCGGCGTTGTCGGTGATGGTGATCGTCATGGATGGTTCGAGAGATAAGTGGCCAGGTTCTTCGCTGCGTTGGCACGTACCTTGTGGTGCAGCAACGGCGTCCAGCCCAGCAGCAGGCCGGGCGCGCCGAGCGCCTGACGCGACCAGGCCCAGAAATCGAAGCGGTCGCGCTGCTGCGCGATCAGGCCTTCGGGCGTGAAGCGGAACTCGGAGTCGATCGCGTTATCGACGATGCGGCCGGTGGTGCTGAAGCGGTAATGCGCGTCCCAGTGGGCGCGGCCGGTGCTGCCGTCGGCCTGCACGTCGCGCCAACGGAGTTGCCAGACATCGGCGCCCTTGGCCCGCGTGGCCTCGCAGAGCATCTTCCACATGCCGCCCACCTCGCGCGCGCCGCGCAGCGAGAAGGCCTCGTCGTCGAAGCGCGCATCCGGCGCGTAGCACGCCGCCATCGTGTCCGCATCGAGGCGGGAGAAGGCCTGGTAGAGGCGCTGGATCGTGTCTTCGTTGCGCATGGGCGGCGATGGTAGCGGAGGCGGGCCGTCGCCCAGGTGACTTCGCACCCCTGGCTAGCGAGACCGCCGCGCCGAGGACCGCAAAGCCCCGGCGCCCTGGCGCCGCTGGCCGCCCAGCCGGTCGTTGTCGAGGTACTGAGCGAGAACGGCCACATCGGCATCGCGGACCCCGCTGCCCTGGAAGTGAGCCTTCCACTGCTCGGCCACCTCGCAGATGTCATCGACCACGTCCGTGGCCTGCCGGCGAGTCATGCCGAAGGCCTTGCAGTGCGAGACTGCGTTGTGCAGTGTCGAGTCGGCTCCATCCTTGCCGACGAGCATGGCCTGCATGCCCAGCCGCGACAGGCTCGGCACCATGTCATAGGCCGGCGACAGCGTCCAGGAGCCATCGGCCTGGCGCAGGAGCGCGTGGTTCTTTTCATGGTCGTCGGTGTTGTCCATGAGGATGTTGAACACCATCCGCCGGAAGAGCTGCTCCTGCTGGCGCTCGATATCGTCCGCCCGGCACAGCCGCCGCAGCTGTTGCGCCAGTTGCGGATAGCCGAAGGGCTCGCCGAGGGCGCGCAGGATGACATGGGCAGACACTGCATGGACGCGCGCCGTGGCCTCGCGATCGAAGCGCCGCACGGCCACGGCGTGCCGGCCTTGGACCGGCAGGGCGCGTGTCTGCGCGACATCGATGCCGCACCTGGCGGCCAGCGTCATGGTCGCGTGCTCGATGAGCGGCGTGTCCTCGTCCTCCCCCTCGCCGAACTTGACCAGCCAGGCTTGCCCGTCGATTTCGATCAGCGACTTGGGGCGGGCTCCGCCGAGGGACACACCTGGACGCAAGAGGCGCTTCTCCAGTTCCGCGACGGGCTCGTTGGCAATCACCTTGCGGATCACGTCCTGCATCCGATCGAGTTCACCGAGGCGCGGCATCGGCGAGCTTCCCCAGGGCGCATAGGCATCCGCCCGCAGCGAGACGCCCAGCGCGCCGTAGCGGTCCGCCCCTGCGAACAGGAGCAGCTCCAGCACCGACAGCCGCGGACTGCGCTCGAAGCGCCGGATGACGCGCTCGCCCCAGCGATCGGGACGCGCGTCCTCGACTGCGCCCGGTGCACCCTTTCGATCGGGCGGCAGGAAAAGCTCGTCCGTCAGCGGAGGTCCTCGCTCAGCGCATACCCTGCGGCGCGCCAGGCGTCGCCGTAGCGAAAGCCGACGCCCTGGCCTCCGCTGGCGAGCGAAAGCTCTCCCACCCGTGTCGGCCGGCCAGGGTCCGTCAGCATCCAGAGCGTCAACTGGTCCTGCGGTGCGTAGACCTTCGCATCATTCATGGCGCCTGCCTCCCCGCCGCGATGCGGCCTGCACATCGGCTTCGAGTGCGGCGAGGTCCTGGGCGGGGTCGGCCAAGGTCGCCAGGGCTTCCTGGCGCTGGATCATCCAGATGGCGGTGGCATAGACGCCTACGGACACGGCCGGGTCGCCCATCTCCATCTTCATGAGGGTGGGAACGGATACGTTCAGGCGGGCCGCCCACGCCCGAAGGGACTGCTTTCGTCGCTTTCGGGCGATGGCCAGGTCTCCGCCGAGGCGCCGGAGCGCACTGGCTGCGACGGCCGGCAAACTTTCCAAGGCATCTGAGCGGGCTGGCATTCAATTATTGTTGAACAAAAACCTGCATTTTTTCAACCTTAATTGAATCTGACCGCCAGCCTGGTCCGTGTGCCGGGCGCCAGGTCTACGGCAGCTGCCGCAACAGCTGCAGCAAGGTCCGCAGTGCGTGATGCACGGTCGCCGCCCGGACCTCCGCTCGGCCGCCGTCGAAGCGCTGGCGTTCCGTGTGCGGCTGGCCGCCGACCGACCAGCCGAACCACACCGTGCCCACCGGCTTCTCGGCGCTGCCGCCGGTCGGGCCGGCGACGCCCGTCACGGCCACCGCCACCTGGGCCCGCGAGCGTGCCACCGCGCCCTCGGCCATCGCGCGTGCGACCGGCTCGCTGACGGCGCCATGGGCCGCGATCAGTGCGGGGTCGACGCCCAGCAACTCGGCCTTGGCTTCGTTCGAATAGGTCACGAAGCCGCGCTCGAACCAGTGGCTGGAGCCCGACAGATCGGTGCAGGCCCCCGCGATCAGGCCGCCGGTGCAGCTCTCGGCAGTGGCCATCATCCAGCCCTTGTCCTGCAGCACCTGCGCGAGCTGTTCCACCAGCGCGGGCGTGTCGAGGGTGTCGATGGGGGTCATGCCGGTCACCAAGCGCGTACCAGGGCGATCACCAGCAAGGTGCAGAACGCCGCCACCAGGTCGTCGAACAGGATGCCGAAACCGGCCGCCCCCCATGAAAAGCCGGACGGCGTCGCGCCGCGCTGCTTGAAGAGCTGGTCGGCCCATGCCACCGGCCCGGGCTTGGCCGCATCGAAGATGCGGAACAGCACGAAGGCCACGAGCTGGGCCCACAGGCCGGCCGGCATCACCAGCCACAGCACCAGCCAGAAGGCGACCACCTCGTCCCAGACGATGCTGCCCGGGTCGGCGATGCCCATGTGGCGCGCCGTCACGGTGCAGGCCCACCAGCCGATCGGCAGCGAGGCCAGGATCACCCAGCCGATGGTGCCGGGCGGCAGCCAGCCTTGGAGGAGCACGAAGGCGGCCCACGCCCACAGCGTGCCGACGGTGCCCGGCGCGCGCGGCGCCAGGCCGGCGCCGCACCCCAGCGCGATGAAATGGGCGGGATGGGACAGCAGGAAGCGCAGCGTGGGGCGCCGCAGCGGCGGGACAAGCAGGGCGCCGGAGGGCGCAGGGGTGGCAGGGGACATCACGCCCTCCAGTGTCGCCCATCCTCGCGGCGACAGTGGCTCAGCCGCGATTCGGGTTCAGCAGGTATTTCTCCCCGGTCGCCTGCTTCGCGTAGACGGCGATCTCCTCCAGCCGCAGGGCCTCGCGCAGCGACACCTCCTTGGTGTAGTGGCTGGCGAAGGTGGTCTTCAGCTCGGCCGCCACGCGCGCCTTGAGCTTCGCGGCCTCCTCGGGACCGATCTTCGCCAGGAAGGGAAAGAGCAGCCAGCCGCCCATGCCCCAGGCCATGCCGAAGCTGCGCGTGAACTCGGTCGGGCCGCGGTCCAGGCCGCCGTAGATGTAGACCTGCTTGTGCGTGGCGGAGCCGTAGCGGCTGTATTCGGTGGCGCTGCGGTTCACGGCCGCTTCCATGGCGTTGAGAATCTGCCCGGCCAGCTTGCCGCCCCCGATGGCATCGAAGGCCAGCGTGGCGCCGGTCGCGGCCAGGGCGTCGGTCAGATCTTGCATGAAGGTCGGCGCGCTCTGGTCGCAGATGTACTTCGCGCCCAGCGCGCGCAGGATCTGCGCCTGCTCCGGCCGGCGCACGATGTTCACCAGCGCGATGCCGTCCTTCATGCAGATGCGGTTGAGCATCTGGCCGAGGTTGGAGGCAGCGGCCGTGTGCACCAGCGCCTTGTGGCCTTCGCGTTTCATCGTCGCGACCATGCCGAGTGCGGTGAGCGGGTTGACGAAGGCCGAGGCGCCCTCGGCCGGCGTCGTGCCCTCGGGCAAAGCCATGCACTGGTTGGCCGGGAGGCAGCGGTACTGCGTGTACATCGCACCGCCGATCGCCGCGACCGTCTTGCCCAGCAGCGCCTGCGCCGCGGGGGAGTTGCCGGCCGCCACCACCACGCCGGCCCCTTCGTTGCCCACCGGCATCGACTGGTCGAGCCGGCCGGCCATGGCCTTCATGGCAGCTTCGGGGATCTGCGCGGTGACGACGGGCCGCTCGGGCGTGCCCGAGGCCTTGGCCGTCTTCATGTCGGCCGCGCCGAACAGCAGGCCCAGGTCCGAAGGATTCATGGGCGCGGCCTCGACGCGCACGACGACTTCATCGGCCTGGGGTTCGGGAATCGCATCTTCGGCCAGGGACAGCTCGAGCTCGCCGCTGCGTTTGACGAGGGATCGGATCTGGAGCGAAGTGCGGGGGGAATCGATGGGCATAAGGCATCTCCGTCTGAGGGGGGCGCGCGCAGTATCGGCTGGCGAGGATGTCGGCGTCGAGCCAGGGATTGCATGAGCGACAGCGTCGCCCTGCTCAAGCCCTGCATCGACGCGGGCAGGATGAAGCCGCCCAAAGCATGGCTGATCCGGCGCTGCAGGCGCGCTTCGAGAAGGTGGGGATGGTGGCGGTTCAGAACTCGTCGTCCACGAAGTTCGGCGCCTACCTGAGCGACAGCTCCCGCCAACCAGGGCGCCTTCAAGACTCGCGTGGCACGACGGCGGAGACAATCACGAACTCGCCCGGCAGGCGATAGCCAAGGCCCTCGCGCCACGCCGAGATCGCCTCGAGGTAGCGCGCCTGCACCCGCGCCCGCATCACGCCGTCGAAGCGCGACCAGGCCATCGCCACCGGCCCGCCGACGAAGGCGGCGTCGCAGGCCGCATCACCATCGGCATAGCAGAGCGTGGTCGCGATGCGCTCCTGGGTCACCTGCGAGAAGCCTGCCTCGGCGCAGCACCGTGCCAGCGTGTCCTCCTGCCCGAGGCGGAAGAACAGCGGGCAGACCTCGCTGCGCACTTCGTCGTCGACGATCGGGAAGAGCGCGGCCCAGCCGCAGCGTGCGCGCTCGCCCCACACGGCCAGCGCCACCCGGCCGCCGGGACGCAGCACGCGCCGCAGCTCGCGCAGGGCGCTGTCGGGATCGGGCACGTACATGAGGCCGAGCGCACACAGCGCGACATCGAAGCCCGCGTCGGGCAAGGCGAGCTGCTCGGCATCCATGCGCATGAAGCGCAGTCGCGCAAGGCCCCGCTGCGCGGCGCGCACGCGCGCCGCCTCGACCATGCGCTGCGACAAGTCGGTGCCCAGCACCTGACCCGCGGGGCCGACCGCCTCGGCCGCCGCCAGCGACACCAGCCCGGTGCCGCAGGCCACGTCGAGCACCCGTTCGCCCGCGCGCAGCGCCGCACGGGCCAGCACGGCCGCGTGCGCGGGCGCCAATTGCGCCTGCCACAGCGGCTCGTAGTCGGCGGCGGCCAGGTCCCAGCCGTAGCGCTGGATCCTGCGCTGCAGGCGCGGCTCCATCGCCGGAAGGTCAGCGGCGGCGGGTGACGACGATCTCGAGATATTCGCTGGGCACGACCAGCGAATGGGGGCCGGCGCGGTTGAGCTTGTTCATCAGTTCGGCCAGGTCCCGCTCCAGCTCCGAGGCCTTCTCCGGCGGCAGGCTGGCGAAGGCCTTGAGCACCGGTCCATACCAGGTGCGGAAGACCTCGATGAAATGCGCGGCCGAGCGGTAGCGGAAGTTGAAGAGGCGCGGCGTGGCACGCACCTCGGCCGCGTCGCCGAACAGCGTGCGCAGGTGCGCCTCGCTGCCCCACAGCGAGGGCGGCTGCACGCCCGCGGGCGGCGGCACGTGCCGGCCCAGCGTCTTGAAGAGCTGGCCGATGAAGCCCTCGGGCGTCCAGTTCGCCATGCCGATGCGGCCGCCCGGGCGGACGACGCGCAGCATTTCGGAGGCCGACTTCGCATGGTCCGGCGCGAACATCACGCCGAAGGTGGAAAGCACCGCGTCGAAAGTGGCGTCGCCGAAGGGCAGGGCCTCGACGTCGGCGACCTGGAACTTCACGTCCAGGCGCTCCGCCCTGGCACGCTCGGCGCCGCGGTCCAGCAGGGCGGCGACGTAGTCGGTGGAGGTGACCTTGCATCCGCGGCGCGCGGCGGCCAGCGTGGCATTGCCGTTGCCGGCGGCGACGTCGAGCACCGCCTCGTCGCAAAGCAGGTCGCAGGCCTCGGCCAGCTGCTCGCCGACGATCTGCAGGGTGGTGCCGACGACGGCGTAGTCGCCGCTGGACCAGGCCGCCTGCTGGCGGGTCTTGAGGGCGTTCAGGTCGGTGGTGGGGACATTCATGGTGCAGGGCTCCTGGGGATGGTCGGGCTCGGAAGGCCGGCGGGCACGAAGGCACCAGGCCTGGGACCGATGGGACCACGCGAGGCCCTTTCGCGTCCTGTCCCTGCGTCGCCGCGCTTTGCCCGATCGTCCGCGCGATGGCATCGGCTGTTCGGCCTAGTTGGCCCGGCGGGGCGAGGCTCCGACAATGCGTCCCATCCCCGGAAAGCCATCGATGAGCATGCAAGACCTCGCTGCCGCCCTGCAGCGCGTCGAGACGGTGCTGCAGCGCCGACCCGACCAGGGCCTGCACGACGACGCGCCCGCGACGGCCCGCTGGCAGGGCGGCGTTCGCGTCGAATCCAGCCATGCCAACGGCACCCGCCTGCTGACCGACATGCCCTGCGAGCTCGGCGGCTCCGGCGACAAAG
Source organism: Variovorax defluvii (assembly GCF_039541515.1). Classification (NCBI taxonomy): domain Bacteria; kingdom Pseudomonadati; phylum Pseudomonadota; class Betaproteobacteria; order Burkholderiales; family Comamonadaceae; genus Variovorax; species Variovorax defluvii. Next base: position 15,061 of record NZ_BAABGJ010000073.1, on the reverse strand, counting down.
TCACGCCCGGGTGGATGTTCCGCGCCGGCATCGCGGCCTGCGCGACCACGTCGATCGCCATGGGAGCGGCGGGCGAGGGGATCGCGCTGGACCTTCTGGAAGTCTCCGTGGGCAGCCGCTCCGACACGCGCGGCCTCGTCGGCGTGGCGGAGGCGGACGGGCGGGCCGTCTATGCCGGGCCGCGCGACATGCGGCTCCAGGTGCGGATCGCTGCCGAGGGCGTGGCGCACGAGCGCCTGCGCGCACTGGTGGAGGTCGCCCTGGCGCGCTCGCCCATTCCGGCCGCGGTGCAGAATCCGACGCCGCTCGCACTGCAGATCGAATTCCCATGAGGATGGACGCGCTCTCCGAGATCCTGCGCGTGGTGCACCTGGTGGGGGCGATCTTCATCCACGGCCGTTTCAGCGCGCCCTGGTGCTATCAGTCGCCGGCTGCCGAGGTGGCGGCGCCCTTCCTGGAGCCGGGCGCCGAACGCGTGGTCATCTTCCACCTGATCACCCATGGCGAATGCTTCGTCGAGATGGCCGGCCAGCCCGCGGTGCGGCTGGTGGCCGGCGACGCGATCGTGTTCCCGCATGGCGACGCCCACCGCATGACCTCCGACCCCGGGCTGCCGCCGGCCACCGGGGCGCGGCTGGACCAGGTGCTGTCGCGCCGCCCGCGCATGCTGGCCTACGGCGGCGGCGGCGCGACCACGCGGCTGGTCTGCGGCTACCTGGCCTGCGACGCCCGTCTGGCGCGCATGCTGCTCACCGGCCTGCCCCGGCTGGTGCGCGTGAACGTGCGCGGCTCGGACGCCGGCACCTGGCTGGAAAGCTCGGTGCGCTATGCCCTGGCGGAGGCGCGCTCGCCGCGCCCCGGCGGCGCGGGCGTGCTGGCCAAGCTGGCCGAGCTGCTGTTCATCGAGGTGCTGCGCCTGTACATGAACGAGCAGGACGAGGGCCGCACCGGCTGGCTCGCCGGCATGGGCGACCGCATCGTCGGCAGCGCCCTCACCGCGCTGCACGGCAACCCGGCCCAGGCCTGGACCCTGGAGGAACTGGCGCGCACCGCCGGCACCTCGCGTTCGGTGCTGGCCGAGCGCTTTCAGCAACTGGTGGGCAGCGCGCCCATGCAGTACCTGACGCAATGGCGCATGCTGCTGGCGGCCAACCTGCTGTCGCGCAGCAATGCGCCGCTGGCGCGGATCGCGGAAGACGTGGGCTACCAGACCGACACGGCCTTCAGCCGCGCCTTCCGCCGCGAGTTCGGCTGTCCGCCCGCGGCCTGGCGGCGCAGCCGGACCGCACAGCCGGTGGTGCATTAGCGTTCGGCCGGCTCATCACACCTCTCCAAGCGGCACCGGGTCTACCATCGCGGTTCCAGTCACTTCAGGAGACCTCGCATGGCAAGCGACAAGAAGGCAGCCGGCACCGCCGCATTCAACCCCCTGGAGATGCCGCCGCTGGCGGATCTCGCCAAGCTGATGGAGCAGTACAAGCTGCCAGGCGTCGATGTCGGCGCCCTGGTGGAATGGCAGCGCAAGGACATGGAGGCGCTGGCCGAGGCCAACCGGCAGGCCTACGAAGGCATGCAGGCGCTGGCGCAGCGACGCAGCGAGATCCTGCGCGACACGCTGGCGCAATGGCAGCAGGCGCTCGGCAGCATGGCCAGCCCGGACGCGCTGGCCCAGCAGTCCGAGACGGCCCGGCGCGGCATCGAGCAGGCCATGGCCGACTTCCGCGAGCTGGCCGAGATGGAAGCGCAGACGCGCAACAACGCCTGGAAGGTGGTGCAGGACCGGCTGCAGGAGAACATGGCGAACCTGCAGAAGCTGCTGCAGCCGAAGTAGGGCGCTCTGCGCCTGCAAGGTGCAAGGCGCTACACAAGGGCAACGAACCTCGCAATCGATCCGGAACTGCTCGAGCGCGCCGTCAGGCCGGCTGGTAGTGCTGCTCGATGCGCTCGGCCATGCGCTTGGAATGGCGGCGCAGGGCGTCGACGGCGTAGGCGCCGACGAACAGTCCGTCGACGTTGAGTTCCACGCTCGAGAAGTAGCTGCCCAGGGAGGCGCCCGCATCGAACAGGCAGTGGGCGAGCGAGTCGAAGATGCCGCTGTCGCCCGCCTCTTCCGCACCGGCGACGAAGGCGCGGATGCGGTAGCTGAAGGCGTCCGTTCCGACGCGGTGGATTTCGACCAGGGGCTTCATGTCGGCGATCAAAAGGGAAAGGCAGGGAGCGTGAAATTGTTGGTGAAGCGATGGTCGCCGCAGCGCCCTCCTGCGTAAATAGTCCATTTGGACCGCCCGCGCGCGGGGGCGAGTTCGGCAGAATCGCTGGGCTTCGTTCCGCCTGCCGTTCCGCCATGTTGCCGCCCCGCCTCCTTCTCGTCGACGATCACGCACTGTTCCGCTGCGGCCTGCGCATGGTGCTCGATGCCGGCATTCCCGGCCTGGAGGTGGCGGAAGCCGCCTCGCTGGAAGAGGCGATGCGCACCCCCCTGCAGGACCCGGCGCTGGTGCTGCTCGACATCCAGCTGCACGGGCTCAACGGCCTGGAGGGCATCGCGCTGGTCAAGCGCAAGTGGCCCGAGGCGGTGGTGGTGATCCTGTCTTCCGACGTCTCGCCGCAGAAGGTGCGCATGGCGCTGGAGCGCGGCGCTGCGGCCTTCGTGTCCAAGGCCGACCCGGCCGGCCGCATCCTCGGCGTGATCGACCAGCTTCGCCAGGGCCTGCCGGTCACGGCCGATGTCGCCCATGTCCTCGCCGGCGGCGCCGACGCAGCGCTGCTGACGCCGCGCCAGAGCGAGGTGCTGGACCTGATGTGCCAGGGCCTGTCGAACAAGCTCATCGGCCGGCGGCTCAACCTGTCGGAGAACACCGTGCGCGGCCACGTGCAGGCCGTGCTCGCGGCCCTGCAGGTCTCCAGCCGTTCCGAGGCCGGCTTCGCGGCCCGGCAGCGCGGCCTCGTGGCCTGATGGTCTCCCGGCCCCGCCTGCCCGAAGACCGCATGCTGGTGGAGCAGCTGCGGCTGCAGCTGGGCAACATCGGCAGTTCGGTCATCCCTACCATCCTGCTGGCGCTGCTGCTGGTCTGGGTGCTGTCCAACGAAGACAACGCACTCGCCATCCGCGCGTGGGCCGGCCTCACCATCCTCATGAAGCTGTACCTGGCCTGGGACGCGCAGCGCCTGCTGGCCACGGAGATCAGCCCCGAACACGCGCGCCGGCTGCTGCGGCGCAAGATGGTCATCAACGTGATCGATGGCGCGCTCTGGGGCTCGCTGGCCTGGGCCGCGCTCGGCAGCACCTCCGTGGCCGGCAGCGTTCTGGTCGTGGCGGTGCTGGCCGGGGTGGCGGGCAGCTCGATGTCCTCGCTGGCGCCGATCTTTCCGGTGTTCGTGGCCTTCGGCGCGGCCGAGCTGGTCGTGCTGGGCGCCAGGCTGTGGACCCTCGACGACCCCGCCTACAACGGCCTGGCGGTGGCCGCGGTGCTCTACACCGCCGCGCTCCTGGGCCAGGCGCGCAATGGGTCGCGCGCGGCGCGGCGTGCCATCGGCCTGCGCTTCGAGAACCTGGAGCTGATCGAGCGCCTGCGGGTCGAGACCGAGCACGCTCAGGCGGCGCACCGTGCCGCCGAAGAGGCCAACCTGGCCAAGTCCAAGTTCCTCGCCGCCGCCAGCCACGACCTGCGCCAGCCCATCCATGCGCAAGGCCTGTTCCTGGAGGTGCTGGCGCGCACCAAGCTCTCGGCCGACCAATACGACGCGCTGGCCAATGCGCGCGCCACCTGGCAGGCCTCGGCCGAGATGCTGGACACGCTGCTCGACTTCTCGCGCATCGAGGCCGGCGTGGTCGAGCCGCAGATGCAGGTGTTCGCGCTGCAGCCCCTGCTCAACAAGATCGAGAACGAACTGGCGCCGCAGGCCGACGCCAAGGGCATCGTCTACCGATCGCGCGAGACCCACGCGGCGGTGCGCTCCGATCCGGCGCTGGTGGCGCTGATCCTGCGCAACCTGGTGTCCAACGCGATCCGCTACACCGAGGAGGGCGGCGTGCTGGTCGCGTGCCGCACGCGCGGAAACAAGATGGTGCTGGAGGTGTGGGACACCGGTATCGGCATCGAGCCCGACCAGCACGACGCGATCTTTCGCGAGTTCCACCAGCTCGGCAACGCGGAGCGCGACCGGCGCAAGGGCCTGGGCCTGGGCCTGGCCATCGCGCAGGGCCTGGCCAGGGCGCTGGGCCAGACGCTGTCGCTGTCCTCGGTCCCCGGCCGCGGCAGCGTGTTCCGCCTGACCCTGCCCATGGAACGTGCCGGCCTGGCGGAAGAAGAGGGCGCGCGCAAGGCGCCCGGCGCGGCGCGCGGGTTCGACCTGCACGTGCTGGTGATCGACGACGATGAATCGGTGCGCACCGGCATGCAGCAATTGCTGTCGGCCTGGGGCTGCACCTGCGATGCGGCCGACGCGATCGAGGAGGCCCAAACCCTGGCACGCGCGCGGCCGCCGGACCTGGTGATCAGCGACTACCGGCTGCGCGAACTGCGCACCGGGGCCGAAGCCATCGCGGCGTTGCGCGCGGAATTCGGCGCCGGCCTGCCGGCCTTGCTGATCACCGGCGACACCGCGCCGCAGCGGCTGCGCGAAGCGCGTGCGACCGGCGTGCCGCTCCTGCACAAGCCGGTGCTGCCCAGCCAGCTGCATCGCGCGATGACGGCGGTGCTGAGCGGCCGGGAGCTCGATTCATCCTTTGCGCCGCTCGACAGGCGGCGGGCTTGAGCGCAGGCCTGGACAAAGGCCCCGCGCTCTACTACTCGCAGCGGAACAGCACGCCCTTCTCGGCGGGCGCCCCGCCCAGCATGCGGGCGGTCGCTCCCTTCTGCGTGCAATGGTCGGAGGCCTCGACGTAGGTGGTGGCGCGCAGCGTGCCATCGCGCATCGGCACCACCTGGTTGGGTGGCACGCCGCAGCCGGCGATGGCCAGGACAAGGGGGAGGGACGCAAGCCATTTCATGCGCCTATTCTGCAGCACCCTGCCCGGCGGCTTCGCCGCTGCCCTATAACGCGGCCCTGGACCCTTTCCGCAACCTGCTCCTTTCCGCGAGGCTCCCATGACCCGTTCCGTCGCCGAGAAACGCGCCGCTTTCCGTGCGCTCCATGCCGAGGGCTGCTTCCTGCTGCCCAACCCCTGGGACGTGGGCAGCGCGCGCTATCTGCACAGCCTGGGCTTCCAGGCGCTGGCCACCACCAGCTCGGGCTTCGCCTGGTCGCGTGGCCGTGCCGACGGCGGGCTGTCGCGCGAGGCGGTGCTGGCCCACCTGCGCGAGCTGGCCGCCGCCACCGACTTGCCGGTGAACGCGGACTTCGAAAGCGGCTTCGCCGCCGATCCGCAAGGCGTCGCACAGAGCGTGCGCATGGCCATCGACGCCGGCGTGGCCGGGCTGTCGATCGAGGACTCGACCGGCGATCCGGCGCATCCGCTGTTCGACATCGACGTGGCGGTGGCGCGCATGCGTGCCGCGCGCGCGGCCATCGACCAGGAGGGCGGCGACACGCTGCTGGTCGGCCGGGCCGAGAACTTCTTCGTCGGCCGGGCCGATCTCGACGATGCGATCGCCCGCCTCAAGGCCTATGCCGAGGCGGGTGCCGACTGCCTCTATGCGCCGGGCATCCGCACGCGCGAGCAGATCGAGGCGGTGGTCGCCGCGGTGGCGCCCAAGCCGGTCAACCTGCTGGTCGGTGCGACCAGTGAATTCACGCTGCGGGACATCGCCGCGATGGGTGTGCGGCGCGTGAGCGTGGGCGGTGCGCTGGCGCGTGCGGCCTGGGGTGGTTTCATGCGCGCGGCGCGGGCGCTGCAGGAAGGGCGATTCGACGGGTTCGCTGATGCGGCTTCGGGGGTGGAGTTGAATGGGTTGATGCGTTGATGGCCCTCGCTTCGGGCCGGCCGCTACGGCGAATCGACGCGGGAGGGCCCTGAATACCGGTGCGACGAGGCCCGGACTCGCACGCAGACCGGTGCAACCCGGATCAGTCGGTCGAAAGCACCAGCAGCGCCCGCGCCTGCGCCCGCCCCACGCGCGCGATGCGGTGGTTCAGGTAGCCGGGGAAATGGATGCAGTCGCCGGCCTGCAGGCGCTCGGTGCGCTCGTTGAAGATCACGTCGATGGTGCCGGCCAGCACGTAGAGCATTTCCTGCCCCTCGTGCTGCGCCTGGATGTTGCCGCCACTCTGGCCGGGGTGGACGATGAAGGCCTCGAAAGAGCCGACCGACGCGCCGTGCAGCAGAGGCGCGATGCGATGCTGCTCCGGCTCCGCCACCGCGTAGCCCGGCGACAGCTCGGTGCCGCGCGTGACCTTGATGTCGGCCTTGTCCAAGGTCTCGCCCACCAGGTTGCCCATGCTGGTGCCCAGGGCCTTGGCCAGGCGGGCCAGGATGTGGATGGAGGGCGTCTTGAGGCTGCGCTCCAGGCGCGACACGTGGGCCTTGTGCACGCCTACCGCGTCCGCCAGCTCTTCCACCGTCATGTTCCGCAGCCGCCGCAGCGCCTTGATGCGCGGGCCCACGCTCTGGAAGGCCGGCCCCGGCGTGTCGCCGTCGGGCGCCGCGGCGCGCGCTGTCTTCTTCACTGCGGGAACGGAGGCAGCCGGGCGCGGGCTGCGAGCGGTGCTTCGGGTGGCCATGGGTTGTCGATGTTGACACAGGTCAACACGTTGACCAAAATGGGTCAACAAGTTGACTTCCTGAACCCGTAACCCCGCAAACCGAAAGGCGCCGATGCAGGCCGCACAGACCGATCAGACCGACCAGGACATCAAGGACGCCGTTTACCGCGACCTGCAGGACAAGACCCGGCTCTCCTCGTGGAGCACGGTGGAACAGCTCGTGCTGGCCTGCCGCATGCTGGCGGCCGAAGGCCACTGGGCCAACGGCCTGGCCGGCCAGATCACCGCGCGTGGCGAGCGTCCCGGCACCTGCTACACGCTGAAGTTCGGCATCGGTGCCGACGAGGCGGTACCGCAGAGCTTCATCCTCACCGACGACGACCTCCAGCCGCTCGACGGCGTCTCGCTACCCAACCCGGCGACGCGCTTCCACCTGTGGGTCTACCGTGCCAACCCGTCGGTGCGGTGCATCGTTCATACCCATCCGGCGGCGGTATCGGCGCTGTCCATGATCGACCAGCCGCTGCAGGTGGCCTGCATGGACGCCACGCCCTTTTACGAGAACTGCGGCCACCTGCGCGAGTGGCCCGGCCTGCCCATCGGCAACGAGGAGGGCCGGCTCATCTCCGAGGCGCTGGCGGGACGCAAGGCGCTGCTGTTGGCGCATCACGGCCTGCTGACGGCCGGCGAAACGGTGGCCGAGGCCGCGACGCTGGCGATCTGGATGGAGCAGGCCGCGGCCGTGCAGCTGCGCGCCGCGGCCGCCGGCACCATCCAGCCGGTGCCCGGCCACCTGGCGCGGGAATCGCGCGACTTCCTGCTGAAGCCGCAGATCACCGACCTCACGTTCCAGTACTTCGCGCGGCGCGTGCTGCGCGCCGACCCAACCTGCCTGGCTGCCTGAGGAGTACGGACGATGCAACGACGATCCCTTCTCGCCGGCGCGGCCCTCGCCGCCACCGTCTCGGCCCCCGCCCTCGCGCAGGCCCAGCCCACCATCCGCTGGCGCATGCCCTCGAGCTTCCCGAAGTCGCTCGACACCGTCTTCGGCGGCGCGACCGCCATCGGCGACATCGTGCGCAAGCTGACCGACGGGCGCTTCACCATCACGCCCTTCGCCGCCGGCGAGCTGATGCCGCCGCTGGCGGTGCTCGACGGCGTGCAGAACCGCAGCGTCGAATGCGGCCACACGGCCGGCTTCTACTACGTGGGCAAGGAGCCGGCCCTGGCCTTCGACACCGGCATTCCCTTCGGCATGACACCGCGCCAGCACCAGGCCTGGATGATCCACGGCGGCGGCCTGCAGATGATGCGGGAGATCTACGACCGCTTCGACGCCGTGCAAATCCCCTGCGGCAACACCGGCGCCCAGATGGGCGGCTGGCTCCGCAAGGAGATCAAGCGCGTCGAGGACTTCCAGGGCCTGCGCATGCGCGTGCCCGGCCTGCTCGGCCGCGTGTACGCCAAGCTCGGCGCGACTCCGCTGCAACTGGCCGCTGCCGATGTCTACCCGGCGCTGGAGAAGGGCACGCTCGATGCGGTCGAGTTCGTCGGCCCCTACGACGACGAGAAGCTGGGCCTGGCCAAGGTGGCGCGCTACTACTACGGCCCGGGCGTGATGGAGCTGGGTGCGTCGCTGTGCTTCATCGCCAACAAGAAGGCCTGGGCCGAGCTGCCCGACAGCTACCGCGCCGCGCTGGAAGCGGCCTGCGCCCAGGCCGGCGCCGAGATGCTGGCCAAGTACGACGTGGGCAACGTGCCGGCGCTCAAGCGGCTGGTGGGCAGCGGCGCGCGGCTGGGCTATTGGTCCAAACCCATCATGGAGGCGATGCACAAGGCCACGCAGGAGGTGCTCAAGGAGGAGGCTGCTGCCAACCCGCTGTTCGCGAAGGTGCACGACAAGTGGCGCGAGTTCCTCGATGAACAGCTGGTGTGGGCCGCGGTGAACGATGGCGCGGCCGAGCAGTTCATGCTGGGCACGCGGCGTTCCGCGTCGGTGGCGCGCTGACGCGCATCGGCGGGGACCGCGGGGCGATCAGCGTCTTGCCGGCCGCCCGTTCGCCTTCGCCTCGGTGCGCGCCGAGGCGATCAGTGCATCGCTGAACTGCTTGGCCGCCGGCGACAGCGAGCGGCCGGTGTGCAGCACCAGCACCACTTCGCGCTGGATGCTCGGCCGGTGAATCGGCAGCAGCTTGAGCTGGAAGGCGTGGGCCAGTTGTCGCATCGAGCTGGTCAGGATGCCGATGCCCAGCCCGCCCTCGACCATGCCAGCGATGGTGAGCGGCAGCGAGACCTCGTGCCGCAGGTTCAGCACCAGGCCCTCTGCAGCCAGCGCGAAGTCCAGCACGTTGCGCACCGGGTTGCCCTGTCGCGGGCCGATCAGCGGTTCGCCCAGCAGCTCGCGCCAGGTCACGTCGCGCCTGGCGCCCAACGGGTGACCTTCCGGGAGGACCGCGAAGAAGCTCTCGTGCCACAGCGGACGCATGCCCAGTTCCTGGTGGCCGCTGCCGAAGGCGGTGCCAAGGCCGAAGTCCACCGCGCCGCTGTGCACCATGCTCAGCACCTCGTCCTGTGAGACGTCGAACAGCTCGACCCGGATGCCGGGGTGGCGCTGCGCGAAGTCGCGCATCACGCGCGGCAGCACCAGCGCGGCCTGGACCGACGAGGCGGCAATCGACACGCGCCCCCGCCCCAGCGTCTTGAGTTCCGCCGAGCTGCCGACCACCGCGTCCAGGTCGGCCAGGGTCTTGCGCGCCAGCGGCAGGATCTCGGCGCCGGCCTCCGTCAAGCGCAGCATGCGGGTGTGGCGGTCGAACAGGCGCAGGCCCAGCACCTCTTCCAACTCGCGCAACTGCGTGCTGACGCTCGACTGCGGCAGCCCGAGCGCCTCCCCCGCGCGCGTGAAGCTGAGCACTTCGGCGACGGCGACGAACACACGCAATTGGCGCAGGCTGATATTCATCGTGAAACGCGATGAATATATCGCGTGTAGCCCGTTTTTCAGATAGGACAAAGCTGCCAGCATGAGGCCATGCCCGTGGCGAAGCGGTCTTTTCGCCGGGTTGGCTTCAACGTTCTCAGGAGCCCACGATGCTGCGTTCAACGCGCCTGCAGCCAGTCGCAGAGCATGTGCACCTGCGCGCGCTCGGCAGCCAGTTCGGCCGCCTTCACCTGGTCTCGCACGGCTTCGATCCGCGCCGCACCGGCTGCGATGGGCTTCATCGACCGGCGCAGCGCGCGCAGCGGTGCGATGACCTCGTTGCGCCACGGGGCCACGAGCGTGCGTGCTTCCGCGAGCGCCGCATCGTCCAGCGGGTGGCCCTGCGTGGTGGCCCAGTGCGCGAACAGGTGCAGGACCACGTCGAGCCCCTCGTCGTCCTGGCGCTGAAGCAGCGTTCGTTGCAGCGCGGGGTCTGCATAGAGGGCGCCGATGGCGGCCCAGGCGGCGTCTGGGTGAAGGGTGCGGGGCATCTCGGGGCTTTCGTGCCGGACGGACTATGCCAGCGGAGGGCCGCACTGTGAATGCCCCCGCACGGCTCATCGTCGCCATCACGGGCGCCTCCGGCTTCGTCTACGGGCACCGGCTGCTGCAGCTGCTCAAGCCCACCGGCATCGAAGTCCACCTGGTCGTCAGCCGCGCCGCGCAGATCACCATGGCCTGCGAGACGCAGCTGCACCTCTCCGACGTCACCGCGCTCGCCGCCCGCGTGCACAAGAACGAGGACATCGGCGCCTGCGTGGCCAGCGGCTCCTGCCGCACGCTGGGCATGGTGATCGCGCCCTGCTCGATGAAGACGCTGGCCGAGATCGCCCACGGCACCGGCGGCACCCTGGTGGCGCGCGCCGCCGACGTGATGCTCAAGGAGCGCCGCCGCCTGGTGCTGCTGGCGCGCGAGACGCCGCTGACGCTCACCCACATCCGCAACATGGCCGCCGTCACCGAAATGGGCGCGATCGTCGCGCCGCCGGTGCCGGCCTTCTACGCACGGCCGGCGAGCCTGGACGAGATGGTGGACCACACCCTCGGCCGGGTGCTGGACCTGTTCGACATCGACGTCGGCGCAGTCAGGCGCTGGACGGGGCCCGCTTCGGGGCGTTCATTCGACGAAGCCAAGGACGAGCAAACATGAAGCACTTCGAATACAGCGAGCCGGCTTCGCTGGACGAGGCCGTCGCGCTGCTGCGCGCCGGGCCCGCGCCGGCCAGCCTGATCGCGGGCGGCACCGACCTGATGGTGCAGATGAAGGAGCACGTGCGTCAGCCGGCGCACGTGATCAACATCAAGAAGATCCCCGGCATGGACGACTTCGCGTACGACCCGCGCGATGGGCTGCTGCTGGGCGCGCTGGTGACCACGCGGCAGGTCGAGACCTCGCCCGTCACCCTGCGCCACTACGCCAGCCTGGCGCGCGCGGCCACCGACTTCGCCTCCATCCAGGTGCGCCACCGCGCCACGGTGGTCGGCAACGTGTGCCGGGCCTCCCCCTCTGCCGACACGCTGCCGGCGCTGATCGCGGATGGCGCGGTGCTGCGCATCCATGGCCCTTCGGGCCGGCGCCGCTGCGCGGTCGAGCATTTCTGCACCGGCCCGGGCCGCACCGTGCTGGCTGCGGACGAGATCGTCACCCACATCGAGATCCCGGCGCCGCCCCCGCGCACCGGCAAGGTCTACATCAAGCACGGGCGGCGCGCGCAGATGGAGCTGGCCACCGTGGGCGTGGCGGTGCGCCTCACGCTCGATGTCCACGGCGGCGTGGACGACCTGGCGATCGTGCTGGCCGCGGTCGCGCCCACGCCGCTGCGCGCCGTGAAGGCCGAGGCTGCGCTGCGCGGCAAGCGACCCACGGCCGAGCTCCTGACGCAGGCCGCGCTGGCCGCGAGCGCGGAAGCGCGCCCCATCGGCGACGTGCGTGGCAGCGCCGCCTACCGGCGCGAGATGGTGCGCGTGCTCACGCGGCGCGCGCTGGAACAGGCCCTGGCGGAGATCGAGCCATGACACAGCGAATCCTTTCCTTCACCGTCAACGGCGAGCCGCGCGAGATCGCGGTGGCGCCCAACCGCAGCCTGCTCGACGCGCTGCGTGCCGAGGCCGGCCTCACCGGCACCAAGAAGGGCTGCGACGTCGGCGAGTGCGGCTCCTGCACCATCATCATGGACGGCCGTCCCGTCAACGCCTGCCTGGTGCTGGCGATGGAGGCCGAGGGCAGCGAGATCACCACCGTCGAAGGCCTGCAGGCACCCGACGGCACGCCCCACCGGCTGCAGGAGTGCTTCATGCAATGCGGCGCGGCGCAGTGCGGCTTCTGCACGCCGGGCATCCTGGTCGCCGCCAAGGCGCTGCTGGACGAGAACCCGGCGCCCACCGTGGACGAAATCCGCTTCGCCATCGCCGGCAACATCTGCCGCTGCACCGGCTACACCAAGATCATCGATGCCGTCTCGATGGCGGCACGCGGGGAGGTGGCTCGATGAAAACCGGCGAGACCATCATCGGCACCAGCGTCAAGCGCTCCGACCTGCTGGCCAAGGTCACCGGCGACGCCAGGTACGTGGCCGACATGACGCTGCCCGGCCTGCTCTACGCCCGCAGCAAGCGAAGCGAGGTCGCGCACGCCCGCATCCGCCGCATCGACACGCGCCGCGCCCTGGCGCTGCCGGGCGTGAAGGCGGTGCTGACGCACGAGAACGTGCCGCGCGTGCTGCACGCGGGCTCCCCGCATCCGCGCTCGGCCTCGGTGACCTGCGACCAGTACATCCTGGACGACAAGGTGCGCTACTGGGGCGAGACCGTCGCGGTGGTGGCCGCCACCAGCGAGGAGATCGCCGAGGCCGCGCTGGACCTGATCGAGGTCGAGTACGAGCCGCTGCCCGCGGTGTTCACCGTCGAGGATGCCGCGCGTCCCGGCGCCCCGCTCATTCACGACCGCGAGCCCGGCGGCAACCTGGTGCTGCCGCCGGTCGTGGTGAGCCGCGGCGACATCGAGCGCGGCTTCGCCGAGGCCGACCTGGTGATCGAGGGCGAGTACGAAGGCGGCCGCCCCACGCCGGCCTACATGGAGCCCAACGCCTGCATGTGCCAGTGGGACGGCAACGGCAACCTCACCGTGTGGATCTCCACCCAGACCGCCTTCATGGTGCGCGGCATCATGGCCGAGGTGCTGGGCCTGCCGCTGCACAAGGTCCGCGTGCTGGTGGACCACATGGGCGGCGGCTTCGGCGCCAAGCAGGACCTGTTCCAGAGCGAGTTCCTCTGCGCGCTCCTGGCACGCCAGACGCGCCGGCCGGTGCGCATGGAGTACACCCGCGAGGAAACCTTCCTCGGCGGCCGTACCCGGCATCCGGTCAAGATCTGGCTCAAGCAGGGCTTCCGGAAGGACGGCACGCTCACCGCGCGGCAGGCCCGAATCGTCTACAACTCCGGCGCCTACGGCTCGCACGGGCCCGGTGTGACCATCGTCGGCACCAACGCGCTGACCTCGCTCTACCGCTGCGAGAACATCCAGCTCGAGGGCCGCTGCCTCTACACCAACAGCCCGATCGCCGGCGCCTTCCGCGGCTACGGCGTGGTGCAGACCTACTACGCGCTCGACATCCAGATGGACGAGGCGGCCGAGAAGCTGGGCATGGACCCGGCCGAGCTCAAGCTGAAGAACGCGGTGCGCGAGGGTGACATCGCGCCGTCCAATCATCCGCTGATCGGGCACGGGCTGGAGGATTGCATCCGCCGCGGCATGCAGGAGGTGGACTGGCCCGCGCTGCGCCGCCGTGCGCGCGAGACCCGCGGGCCGCAGCGCCGCGGGTGGGGCATGGGCTGCGAGATGCACGGCAGCAGCGCCTACCCCGGCATCAAGGAGCAGGGCAACGCCATCGTCAAGATGAACGAGGACGGCACCGTCGTGCTGCTGACCGGCACCGCGGGCCTGGGCACCGGGGCGCACACCGCGCTGGCGCAGATCGTGGCGCAGGAGCTGGGCGTGCGCTTCGAGTCGGTCTCCGTCACGCACGGCGACACCGACGTCGTGCCCTGGGACATCGGCGCCTTCGCCAGCCACACCACCTACCTGGGCGGCAAGGCGGCGCAGCTCGCGGCGATCGAGGTCAAGCGTCAGCTCTTCGAGCGTGCGGCCGGGCTGCTCGACGCGACGCCGGCCGAGCTCGAGTCCGAAGACGGAACGATCCGCGTGCGCGGGACCGATCGCAGCATCAGCGTGCGCGACGCGGTGGCGCCGCGCAAAGGCATTCCTGCCGCGCAGTTCGTCGGCAGCGCGACCTACCACCCGACCAAGTCCTATTCCTTCGCGGCCCACTTCGTCGAGGTGAACGTGGACGTCGAGACCGGTCAGATCACGGTGCTGCAGGTCGTGCCAGTGCACGAGATCGGCAAGGTGATCCACCCGGTCGCGGCCGCCGGCCAGATCGAGGGGGGCATTCAGCAAGGGATCGGCCACACGCTGTACGAGGACTATCAGATCGACATGGAGACCGGGCGTTCGCTGAACGCGAACTTCGTCGACTACAAGATGCCGCTGTCAATGGACATGCCGCCCATTCGCACGGTCATCCTGGAGACCGCGCCCGACCCCGGCGGGCCCTTCGGCGCCAAGGGCGTCGGGGAGGACCCGATCGTCGCCATCGGGCCGGCCATCGCGAACGCGGTGTACGACGCCATCGGCGTGCGCTTCCACCACTATCCGATCAAGCCGGAACAGGTGCTGCATGGCCTGCGCGAGATGCGGGCCGTTCGTGCCGAGCTTGAAGAGGGGGTTGCGGTATGAGTCATGCGCGCTTGATTTGTCGTTGCGGTTGGTCGGAGGTGCTGGCTGCGAATTTGCAACTGGGGCCTTTGTTTTGGCCTTGCTGGTTGGGTGCTGCAGGAGCCTTGAATTTGGCTCTTGGGCCTTTGTTTTGGCCTTGCTTGTTGTTTGGCGCAGGAGCCGGGAATTCGCCCCGGCGGGCGAGTCACTTTCTTTGTCTCGCCAAAGAAAGTAACCAAAGAAAGGCGACCCCGCTGTGCGC
>NZ_BAABGJ010000073.1:0-240 GCF_039541515.1 Variovorax defluvii | reverse complement strand
CTCGGCCACCAACGGCTCGCTGCGCTTCGCGCAGAGTGTCGCAAGCTATGGCTTGCTCCAGTTGGCGAAGTCCCCGGCGCATGAGCTGGCGCAACGTGCGGGGAGATCCACTGCGCTGACTCCACCACCCCCCACACAAGTACGCGCCATGGCGCGTTGGAGTTTCATCCCCTCTGCGCGTGCCGAGGAGCGCAGTGCATCCGGCCCGCACGCCTGCCGAAGGACAGGCGTGCTTCGTGA
>NZ_BAABGJ010000072.1:0-51439 GCF_039541515.1 Variovorax defluvii | reverse complement strand
TTGATCAGTCGATCAGGTTGTTATGCCAAGTGACGCAATCAAACAAAAGCTGATTCCAGACTCTATGAATTCGCCGTCTTGGCCAAGCCAGGACAGCAACCTTTTATGCCTGATGACCATAGCGAGGTGGTCCCACTCCTTCCCATCCCGAACAGGACAGTGAAACGCCTCAGCGCCGATGATAGTGCGGGTTCCCGTGTGAAAGTAGGTCATCGTCAGGCTCTTACAGCCCTCAAAAAGCCCGACCACCAAACACGGTCGGGCTTTTTGTTTTTTAACGCACGCCTCACACCTCGCCACGCGCGCCTTGACTCACCTGCGGATTAGCGGATTACTCGTGAGCGTCCGGCCGTTCCACCTTGACTCGCGTCGGAGCCCGATCCTCAAGAGTCGGTCGCGGATCCAGCGATGGCAACGCATTCCACGAGGTTGAGTGCGGCCATGAGCAGGTATTTCTCGGCCTCGGTGCGTACGCGCAGCAAGTCGTGGTCGCCGAGGTATCCGTAGACGAACGCGAGCAGGTTGCGCTCGAGATGCTCGTCGCAGAATTGCTGGACGACCTGTTCTGCCAGATCGTCCGGCAATCCTTCATTGAAGCGGGCGCGGGCCGTCAAGCGCTGCATGCACGTCTCCTGCATCGCCTCCGTGACCATCGGCCACGCATGATCGCTGCGCTTCATCGCCTGGAACGTCACCAGCAGGATGTGCAGCGGCACCTCCAGTTGCACCATGCCCACGCCCATGCGATGCAGCGCAAGGATCGAGGCGAGCATGTTGGGCTGCTGAGCGAAGATCTCGTCGGCCAGGCGCACCTTCTGAGCCTGGTTCATGCCATTGACGTCGATGGCCGCCTGGCCCAGCACAGCCTGGGTGATCACGCCCATGGTCGTCAGCTCGGCCGCCAGCGATGCGGCAGCAATTCATCGAGTCGGTGGCTCGGGTGCGAGTGGATGCGCGCCAGCATGTCGCGCAGGTACGCCCGCGGATCCAGGCCGTTGAGCTTGGCTGACTGAACCAGGCTCATCACGACCGGCGCGTTGGCTGGCCAGTTCGCTGCCCGCGAACAGCCAGTTCTTCGCGCCGAGCTTCCACGGTCTGATCTGGCGCTCGACCAGGTTGTTGTCCACCGCCACGGCGCCGTCGTGTCCTGGAACAGGGCCCGTTGCTGGGCCGTCATGGCCTCGGTCTTGGTGCCGAACTTCCAGCGCTTGAGACGGGCGAGCTCGAAGTTGACCTTCTCCAGCTTGGCGTGCGCCCGCGCGATCTCGCGGGCCTGGGTCTGCACCTGCTGGCGCAGCCGCGAGATCAGCGCGCCCGCCGCCGGCGGAAGCTGCGCGATGTCGATGAGGGAAGCAGCGGTGTCGCCGAGCATGCCCAGCATGTTGCACGAGTCGGCGCGCGCAGCGCATTGGCAGATGCGATGTCAACGCCAGCGCCAGCGCCGGGTTGCCAGCGCGCTCATGATCGGCTGATGACGCTGAGTTCGCCCAGACGCTGCCACGGCAGGCCAACAGTGAGGGCTTCGAACTGCTGTGCGGTCAGCCGTAGCGCTGCAGGCGCTGGGGCGTCCCCTGGCGGATGCTGCAGCCAAGTGAATCGTCCTGCGTGCAGGCACCAAACACCGAAGCCGTCGTGCACGAGCAGCTTGATGCGCGTGGCCCTCAGGTTCGCGAAGAGGTAGCCATGGTGCGCACGGGCCGAGCCGACGATGTTGAGCAACCGGTCGCCGCCGGCGCGCATGTCCTGCGGCTGGGTGTACAGCCACAGGGTGTCGATGCGGATCAACGGGCAGGCTCCTCAGGCGGCACATAGCGCGTCGGCCAGGGCGCGCAGTTGCGCGCCGTACAGCGCGCCTGCGCTGGCAGCGCATTGGAGCTTCATGTGCAGGCCACCGCGCTGAAGTTCGATGCGGATGTCGGGCGTGGGTGCCGGGGCGGTGATCACGGGCTCAGACCGCGGCAACTCGACAGGCACGAACTGCAGCGTCGGCGCGATGCCACTGGCCGCAGGCGCCGCGGCGCCGATGCGCTTGAGGCCGCGACCCGCGAGCCACTTGCGCACGACGTTGGTGTTCAGGCCATGCGCGATGGCCACGCCAGAGACTGAAGCGCCGGGCTGCCGGCACTCGGCCAGGATCCGCGCCTTGGGCTCGGCACTGTGGACTCGGCGACTGGAAGTATTGGGATGCATAGGCGTCCGCCAAAAATAGGTGGACGCCATCCTCGGAAGGCACGGCGTCGGGCGCAAGGTGGGATCGCTGGACGATCACGATTACTCCGCAGAGCCCCAGAGCCCCAGAGCCCCAGAGCCCCAGAGCCGACGCACGCCAGTCATGTTCAAAGCGTTGCGCCCGGTCGCAGTTGCCGTCTAAGGATCTTGCCCACATTCGTCTTCGGCAGGCTCTCCCTGAACTCGATGTGCTTCGGCCGCTTGTAGCCCGTCAGCTGTTCATGACAGTAGCGCATGACAGCTTCCTCGGTGAGCGCCGGGTCCTTACGCCGCACAACAAAGACCTTGATCGCTTCGCCCTGCTTCTCGTCGGGAATGCCGATCGCCGCGCACTCAACCACGCCGGGGCACAAAGAAATGACGTTCTCGAGCTCGTTGGGAAATACGTTGAATCCACTCACGAGGATCATGTCCTTCTTGCGGTCCACGATCCGGCTGTACCCGTTCCAGTCCATGATGGCGATGTCACCGGTGCGCATGAAACCGTCGGCGGTGAAGGCATTGGCGGTTTCCGCGGGCTGGTTGTAGTAGCCGACCATCACGTTGGGTCCCTTGATGCATAGTTCGCCTGCCTCGCCCGGCGGCAGCGAACGCCCTTCGTCGTCTTTGATCGCGATCTCGATGCCAGGCAAGGGCAGCCCGATGGTCCCCGTGAAGGCTGTGTTGCTGACCGGATTGTTGGTCCCGATCGCGCAGGTTTCGCTCATGCCCCAGCCTTCGATCATCGGACAGCCCGTCGCCTCGAACCACTGCCGTGCGGTTCCTTCGGAGGCTGCCATGCCCCCGGCTTGAGAGACGAAAAGATTCGAGAAGTCGACTGTCTTGAACTCGGGGTGCATCAACAACGCGTTGAAGAGCGTATTGACGGCTGGAAGCATGTGGAACGGGCGCTTCTTGAGCACCGCGATGAACTTGTCGAGGTCGCGTGGGTTCGGGACCAGTGTGAGATGCGACCCCTGCCGAATCGCCAACAGGCACAGCGTCAGCGCGAAGATGTGATACAGCGGCAGCGCCGCGATGCTGTTGACCTTGGCCAGATCGCCTGCACGCGCCAACGCCGGCGTGAACCAGGCCTCGGCCTGCAAGGTCGCCGCGACGATGTTGCGATGCGTCAGTACCGCCCCTTTCGACAAACCAGTCGTCCCGCCCGTGTATTGCAGGAATGCAATCGAATCCAGTGTGCTCGGATCGGGCGCCAGCGCGCGACCTTTGCCCTCCGCGATCACCTTGGTGAACGGCGTCACGGTGCGCCCCCTGTCTAGGGGAAGCTTGTACGGCGGCACCATTTTCGCGAGATGCCGCACCGCCAATGTGATCCAGGTGCCATAGAGCCCACCCAACAGGTCGCCCATCGACGCGATCACGACATGTTTGATCGGGGTCTGTTCGATCACTTGCTCCAGCGTGGCAGCGAAGTTTTCGAGGATGACGATGGCTGTTGCACCGGAGTCCTTCAACTGATGCTCCAGCTCACGCGCCGTGTACAGCGGGTTGACGTTGACGCAGGTATAGCCCGCGCGCAGCACCCCCGCCATCGTGACCGCGAACTGCGGCACATTGGGCAGCATGATGGCCACGCGCGTCCCAGGCTCAAGGTTGCGCGATTGCAGCCAGGCACCCAGCGCCTTGGAAAGCTCGTCCAGTTCCGCGTAGCTCATCCACCGCTCCATGCACACCGAAAACATCCGGCTCGCGTAGTGCTGGAACGACTCTTCGAACATATGCCCGAGGGATCGGTATTGCTCGGGATGCACCTCATGCGGAACGCCGGGTGGATAGCTCTTCAGGACGTTGGCTTGCATACGATCTCCTTTGGCGCGGATTGTCAAAGCGGGCTCGGACGCCTTACAGCGGGCTTGTCCTAGGGTGGTGCCGATCGCTGTCGCGCATGCGATAGTTGGCCGCATGGTTGCCATTGTTCAGCAATGTATCGTGATGGCTTGGCTGCTGGCCGCATCTGCCTGGTTCGTCAACTGGTGGCCGCAGGCGCCGGCCGTCGCCGTTGGCGGCTTGTTGATATTGAGCACGGCCCACGCCGGCGTCCTGGGCGTCGAGTTCATCGCCACACGCCGTGTCAGCCGCTCCGATTCCGTGGCGCGCGCAAGTGCGTTCGAGTGCGGCAGGGCGTGGATCGCCGAGAGCTGGATCGCTGCGCGCGTCTTCTGCTGGCAGCAGCCATTCCGCTCACGCGCTTTTCCCGATCACTTGCCGCAGGCCAACGGCCGGCGGGGGGTGATTTTTGTGCATGGTTTCCTGTGCAACCGGGCATTCTGGAACCCGTGGCTGGAAGAACTGCGAGCGAGGGATCATGCCTTCGTTGCGGTGAACCTCGAGCCAATCTGGGCTTCGATAGACCATTACGTGCAAACCATCGAGAGTGCCGTGCAACGCGTGACCGCGCAGACTGGAAGGGCGCCGGTCCTGATCTGCCACAGCATGGGCGGATTGGCCGCCCGCGCCTGGCTTCGCTCCTCCGATCCCTCGCGGGTCCATCGCATCGTGACCATCGGCACACCACATCACGGTACCTGGTTGGCACGCTTCAGCCACACCGCCAACGGCCGCCAGATGCGCATCGGGAGCAACTGGATGCGACAGGCGGAGCGCGACGGCGTGCCGGCCGGCCTCTTCACCTGCTGGTACTCGAACTGCGACAACATCACTTTCCCCGTCTCTACCGCCACGTTGCCAGGCGCAGACAACCGGCTCGCATCCGGGCGAGGCCATGTGGAAATGGCATTCATGCCCAGCTTGCGCCACCAGACCCTCGACCTGCTCGAGAGCTGAGAGGCTGCGCACAAGGGCAACCGCCGCACTTCGCGCCATTGGGCGCGCCTGCGCAGGCTGCTCGAGCTTTGATGTGCAGCTCCCTCAGAGCGAGAGCGAGGCTTCGCCCGGCAGCAGCGCGCCGGGCTCGATGTCCGCTTGCGTGCCCAACGCCTGGTACAGCGGCGTGAAGTCCGGCGCCGTGAGATCGAACAGCTGCGCGAAGCTGTCGATCACGAAGTAGTTCGCCTGGTAGGTGTCGATCTTGTAGCGCGTCCGCATCGCGCGCAGCAGGTCCAGTGGCAGCCGCAGCGGCTCCGCGCTGCGAACGGCGTGCTGCAGTTCCCCGACCGAACTCAGGATGCCCGCCCCATAGGCACGGACCCCTTCGGCCTGCCGGATCAGCCCGAACTCGACCGTGTACCAGTAGAGCCGCGCCAGCTTTTCGCCCGCGCCGAGTTCGTGGGCCTTGATCCCTCCCTGCCCGTAGCGCTGCACGTAGTCGGCGAAGGTCGGGTCAAAGAGCATCGGTACATGGCCGAAGAGATCGTGGAACACGTCGGGCTCGACGATGTAATCGAACTCTTCCGGTTTGCGGATCCAGTCCGTGACGGGAAACTTGCGATTCGCCAGCAGCGTGAAAAACGGCAGCTCCGGGATCAACCCCGGCACCGCCACGATCTCCCAGCGCGTCGCTTTGTAGAGCCGCTCGTTGATCTCGTCGAAGCGCGGAATGCGGTCCTTGACGCCCAGCAGCGGCAGCGAGGCAATGAACGCATCGCAGGCCAGCCCGGCCAGCTGTGCGGCCTGGCGTTCATAGAGGCGCCGGTAGGTGTCGTGGTCGGCCGCCGTATAGCTGGCCCAGTCCTGTGGACAGGTGTAGTCGGACAGGACCGCGCCCCCGCGAGAATAGTCACCGCGGGGCGGCCTGTCGGACTGGCCATACACGGCGGGCATGACGGGACCGATGGGCGTCTCCATGAAGTGGCTCCGATCAGAAGTGTCGACGAGGGCTGGCAATTACTTCGTGGCGCCGAGCACCCCGCGGCGCATCTGGTCCAACTCGATGCTCTCGAACAGGGCCTTGAAGTTGCCGTTGCCGAAGCCATCGTCGCCCTTGCGCTGGATGAACTCGAAGAAGATCGGGCCCAACTGGTTCTCGCTGAAGATCTGCAGCAGCAGTGCATCCTTCTTGCCATCGATGAGGATCTTGCGCTTGCGCAGTTCTTCGACGCTCTCACCGTGGCCGGGGATGCGCTTGTCCACCAGTTCGTAGTAGGTGTCGATCGTGTCCAGCAGCTTGACGCCGTTGGCACGCAGCCCGTCCACCGTCTTGTAGAGGTCGTCCGAGCCCATCGCGATGTGCTGGATGCCCTCTCCGCGGTAGAGGTCCAGGTACTCCTGGATCTGCCCAGGTTGCTCCTTGCCCTCCTCGTTGATCGGAATACGGATCTTCCCGCAGGGGCTGGTCATGGCCTTGCTCTTCACGCCGGTGACCTGACCTTCGATGTCGAAGTACTTGATCTCGCGGAAGTTGAACAGGCGCTCGTAAAAGTCCGCCCACTCGTTCATGCGGCCGCGGTGTACGTTGTGCGTCAGATGGTCGATGTACGTCAGGCCATGGCCCGCAGGCGCCAGCGCCTGTTCGGCGCTCAGGCCGGGCAGGGCCTCGAAATCGACGTCGTAGAAGCCTATGTTGCCGATGTCGCCGGGCTGGGCGCCGTTTTTGCCGCGCCAGCGGTCCACCAGGTAGATCAGGCTGTCGCCAATGCCCTTGATCGCCGGAATGTTCAGCTCGCCAGGCCCCGCCTTGTCGGCGAAGCCCCATGCGCCCAACGAGGTAGCGCGCTCGTAGGCTGCCTTGGCGTCATTCACGCGGAAGGCGATGGCGCAGACGCTGGGCCCGTGTTGACGCGCAAAGCGCTGCGCGAAGGAATCCGGCTCCGCGTTGACGATGAAGTTGATCGTGCCTTGGCGATACAGAAGCACGTTCTTGTGGCGGTGCTTGGCCACGGCCCTGAAGCCCATGCGCTCGAATACCTGGCCCATCGCGGCCGGATCGGGAGCGGCGTACTCGATGAATTCGAAGCCGTCGGTGCCCATGGGGTTCTCCCAAGGCGCGAATGCGGGGGCGTCGGCGGTGCTCATGCGGGTCTCCAGGTGAAGGAAAGGTGAAATTCAGTGTCGCGCGGCGTCGATGCAGCCGCGTATGGAACTGTAAGAGCGCGGTGAGTCACGATTTCAGCGTAATCACGCCCAAAAATCGGAGGAAACGCAGAAAAAATGCAAAAATGATGTTATGACTGCATTGGACAAGCTAGATAAGCAGATTCTGCGCAAGTTGCAGGAGGACGGCCGAGCAACCTACGATCATCTTGCGGAAGAGGTCAGTCTGTCTCCCAGCGCCGTGCTGCGGCGCGTCAAGCGGCTCGAGGAAAGCGGCGTCATCGACCGCTACGTCGCGCTGGTGAAGCCCGAGGCCGTGGGACTGGGCCTCACCGCCTACCTCAATGTGCGCCTCGAGAAGAACACTGAAACTCACAAGCGCAATCCGATGGACCTGTTCCGCGCGAGCGTGCAGACCTGGCCCGAGGTGGTGGAATGTGCCGCCCTGACGGGCGAGATGGATTACCTGTTGCGCGTGGTGGTCGCCGACATGTCCCACTACAGCCGCTTCATCATGGACACCTTGCTCAAGCACCCCAGCGTGGAGGACTGCAAGACCAGCTTCGTGCTGGACCGGGTAAAGGCGACGACGGCCGTCCCTGTCTAGTCACAAATAAAGTAACGATGTAAGCATTTTTATCATTTAGATTTGCACTAAAGTATTACGCATGAGTCCTTACGGGCTTGTTGGTTTAGGGATAACCCTTATATTGACCGCATGCACACCGCCAAGGCACTCCTCCTCGCATCTCTGGGCCTCGGTTCATTCTTGAAGGCGCCGATCGTGGAAGCGCAACCGCGCGCCGCCGCGCCCGCCCCCGTCATGGTGCCGATCCGCTCGATTGGCCCGCGCGAGCGAGAGCGCATCGCGCAGCATCTGCTGGCCCTGAATTCCCACGATCGATACCTGCGCTTCGGCTACGCCGCGTCCGACGAGCAGGTGCGGCGCTATGTCGACGGCCTGGACTTCGACCGCGACGAGCTCTTCGGCATCTACAACCGCCGCCTCGACCTGATCGCAATGGCCCACCTGGCCTTCGCTCCCGACGACCAGCACAACGACTGCGCGGAGTTCGGCGTTTCCGTCGCCGAGCACGCCCGCAACCGCGGCTACGGCGCCCGCCTGTTCGAGCGCGCGGTCGTGGTCGCCCGCAACGAGGGCGTGCGCATGCTGTTCATCCACGCGCTCAGCGAGAACGCCGCGATGCTCAAGATCGCCCGCAACGCCGGCGCCACGGTGGTGCGCGGCGGCGCCGAGTCCGAGGCGCACCTCGAATTGCCGCACGCCACCTTCGACAGCCGCATGAGCGAGATCGCGCTGGAGCACTACGCCCAGGTCGACTACCAGCTCAAAGCCCGCGCCAAGCAGTTCTGGGCCTTCCTGGCCACGCTGCAGGAAATCCGCAGCGGCGTGCGCGCCGCGCGCGACCAGTCTTCGCCTTGACCTTCCTGAACCTGGAGCCCCCGGCCGGTCGACGGCCGGCCTCCTGCGGCGGGGACGCATTCCGTTATCCTTGTACTTCCCCAACTTCGCCCTCCCGCAGTGGCCGACCCTCACCCTGAACGCGCACCCGTCGAGCGCGAAGACAAGCGCAGTCTTCTGCAGAAACTTGCCGAGTTTCTCCATCCCGGGCCGGATTCGCGCGACGAATTGATCGAAACCCTCGCCGATGCCGAGGACAACGACGTGATCGGCGCCGAGTCCCGCGTCATGCTCGAAGGTGTTCTGCGCATGGCCGACATGACGGCCGGCGACGTGATGGTGGCCGCGCCGCGAATGGACCTGGTCAACATCGACGCACCCTACGAGTCGCTGCTGAACCTGGTGATCGACACCGCGCACTCGCGCTTCCCGGTCTACGAAGGCGACAAGGAAAACATCATCGGCATCCTGCTGGCGAAGGACCTGCTCAAGCTGCAGCGCTCGCCGGACCTCAACATCCGCGCCCTGCTGCGTCCGGCCACCTTCGTGCCCGAGAGCAAGGGCCTGAACGACCTGCTGCGTGAGTTCCGCGGCAACCGCAACCACCTCGCGATCGTGATCGACGAGTTCGGTCGCGTGGCCGGCCTCATCACCATCGAGGACGTGCTGGAGCAGATCGTCGGCGAGATCGAGGACGAGTTCGACATCGCCGAGGACGAGGGCGACATCTTCGGGCTGGCCGACCACACCTACCGCGTCTCCGGCGACACGCCGATCGAGCGCGTCGCAGAGGCCTTCGGCATCGTCTTCGACGAGCAGATGCTCAGCGAGGATTTCGACACCATCGGCGGCCTGATCGCGCACGAGATGGGCCACGTGCCCAAGCGGGGTGAGCACTACGCGCTGGGCGCCTTCGACTTCGTCGTGCTCCACACCAAGGGCGGCGCGGTGCGCTGGTTCAAGGTCTCGCCGGCACGCGGCGACGACGCGTCCGATTGAAGACGCTGGCGCGCGCACTGGGTTTCGGCATCGCGGGCCTGGCTCAGGCCGCGTCCATCGCAGTTCCCTGGAACGGCCAGCCGCTCTGGTGGCTGCAGCTGATTTCGCTGTCAGCGCTGGTCTGGCAACTCGATGCGCTGCGGGAACGCAGCGAACCGAAGCCCGCATGGCGCAGCGCTGCGCTGTATGCCTGGCTGTTCTCGACCACCTGGCTGTGCGGCACCTTCTGGTGGCTCTTCGTCTCCATGCACACCTACGGCGGACTCGCGGCCCCGCTGGCAGCATTTGCAGTGCTGGCCCTGTCGGCCGCTCTGTCGCTGTACTACGCGGCGGCGGCGGCCTTCTATGTCGCCTTCGCGCCGCGGCATCGGGCCGGCGCCGTGCTGCTGTTCGCCGCCGGCTGGACCCTGGCAGAGTTGCTGCGCAACAGCTGGTTCACTGGCTTTCCCTGGGGCGCCGGCGGCTACGCGCATGTGGAGGGACCGCTGGTGGCCTACGTGCCGTGGCTGGGCGTGTATGGCGTGGGCGCGGTCGCCGCCGCCGTCGCGGCATTGGCTGCGTCGGCCCTGAGCCGCAGCGGTCCGCGGGCCGTTCCGCTCGGACTGGCGTTGGTCTTGTTGGCCGTGCCGGCGCTCATCGGCAAGCTGCGCAGCGCCGGCGATGACCCCGCGCTTTCACGCGGCCGCCTCGAGGTCGCACTGCTGCAAGGCAACATCCCCCAAGACGAGAAGTTCATTCCCAGCGGTGGCATCGCCACCGCGCTGAAGTGGTATGGCGAGCAACTGCAGCGCGCCACCGCGCCATTGGTGATCACGCCGGAAACCGCGCTGCCCCTGCTGCCGACCCAGTTGCCGCCCGGCTACCTCGAGGCCATTGCCGCTCGCTATGCAAGCGGGACGCAGACGGCGGTGGTCGGCCTGCCGCTGGGCGACGGCCGCGACTACACCAATACCGTACTGGGCTTCGGCCCCGGGCGGAGCAGGCCCTACCGCTACGACAAGCACCATTTGGTCCCTTTCGGCGAATTCGTGCCCGGGCTGTTCCGCTGGTTTACGGAGATGATGAACATCCCGCTGGGCGACTTCGCCAGTGGCGGCTTGGCGCAGCCGCCGCTGGCCTGGCAGGGCCAGCGGATCTCGCCCAACATCTGCTACGAGGATTTGTTCGGCGACGAGATCGGCGCCAACTTCCGCGACGAGGCGCAGGCTCCCACGATCCTGCTCAACGTCAGCAACATCGCCTGGTTCGGCGACACAGTCGCCATCGATCAGCACCTGGCCATCTCGCGCATGCGGGCGCTGGAATTCCAGCGGCCCATGGTGCGTGCCACCAACACCGGCGCCACGGCGGTCATCGACCACCGCGGCCGCGTCACGCATGCGCTGCCGCGGCTCACTCGCGGCGTCCTGGTGGCGCCCGTCGAAGGCCGGGGCGGCCTCACGCCCTATGCGTTCTGGGTCTCCCGCTTCGGGCTCTGGCCGCTGTGGGGGCTGACGCTGGCGATCGTCGCGTTCGCCGCGGCTGTGCCCTTTGTCATGCGGCGACGGGCCAATCGCGCAGCTTCCCCGGGTTGAGCAGTCCCTGGGGGTCGAAGCGTCGCTTGAGTTCGATCACCTCCGGCGGCAGCGGACCGCCGGCCTTTCCGTCTTCCACGATGTTGACGTGCGGGTTGTTGATGTGCACGCCATGCTCGCAATGCAGGCGGATGATTTCGGCGAGCCGCTCCTCCGTGGTGAAGCGCACCAGCTGCAATCCGCTGCAGGTCATCAGGCCAGCCGCGTTGCGCAGGAATTCGAGGTGCATCATGACTTCGCCCGCGAAGCGCTTCTCCATCGCGATCACCTGCTCCACGTGCTGCCCCGGCGTGAAGCCGCTTTGCAGGTAGGTCAGATTCTTGGCCACCTTGAGCGCATGCAGCGTCGTGTGGTTCCAGGTGAATTCCACCAGTGTGCGGTTGCTTTTCTGCACTTCAATCGCGGTCTTGCGGTAGCTCCTGCGGCCGCCGTGCGCGGCGACCAGCTCCAGCATCGGTGCCTCGGAGGACTCGGCCACCAGTGAGAGCACCGCGTGGCAGCCGCGCGGCAGGTATTGCGCCAACTGCGCCAGGTGGTCCGGTACCGGGCTGCCGAAGAAGGCGACCTCGCGCTTCATGATGCCCGGCGCATGTGCCAGCGCGTCGGCGAAGCGCAGCGCTGGCTCGAAGTCATCGAAGACCACCAGGCTCTCGAGCCAGGGATGGGCGGGCGCGAGCGCCACTTCGAGTTCCAGCACCAACCCGTTGGTGCCCCACAGGTGGTGCATGCGCAGGGCCTCTTCGCCGCGCAGATCGAACACCTGCGGCTCGGCCTCGATCGTCATGGCACGCAGCCCGAGCACGTTGCCGGTGGCGCCGAGCGGCCCGTGGTTGATCGAGCCCACGCCGCTGAAGCCGCCGCCGAAGAGTCCGCCCAGGGTGGCGCTGCGGTAGGTGGAGGGCACGCAGCGCAGCTCCTGGCCCGTGGGCCGCGTGTACTTCTCCAGCTCGCCGAGCCGGAAGCGGAGGCGGGGGCGTTCATCGGAGGATCAGTCCTATGAGAGTTCGCTCGCATGCCACGAGCCCAGTGCGACCTTGGTGAGCCACGCCATCAACACGAAGAGTGCGACGCCGGTCAGCGAGATCAGCAGCAGGGCCGCGAACATGCGCGGGATGTTGAGCTGGAAGCCCGATTGCAGGATCTGGTAGGCCAGCCCCGCGCCGGTGCCGCCCGTGCCAGCCACGAACTCGGCCACCACCGCGCCGATCAGCGCCAGGCCGCTCGAGATGCGCAGGCCACAGAAGAAGTAGGGCAGGGCACTCGAATACCACCTTCCAGTCATGCAGCACCTGCATCAGAAGCTCTTCGTAGAGCTCCTCCTTGCCGGCGATGTAGTAGTGCAGCTGCGGCTTGGTCAGGCCGGCGCGCGCCGCAATCGCCTGGGTCGACGTGCTCTTGAGGCCATGCAGGCTGAATTCGGTGATGGCCGCGGAGCGGATGGCGGCCATGATGCGCTCGCGGCCGGGGCGGGCGCGCGACAGCGGGCCGTCCGGGGCCGGCATCTGCCGGGCCTCGGGCGCAGCGGGAAAGGTGGGCTTGGTCATTCGGGCGGGCGCCGGGGCAGCGGCCCGGCGATGGTAGCGCTTCGTTCGTACACGCCCGTTGCGGCGGCATCGACGCATGCGAAGGAAGCATTGCAAACTTGCGACGGCAATCCCTGCTTCCGGTATCGTCCCTGCGCTTCGTGAAATTCTTCACGCAACAGGAGCTTCTCATGTACTTCGCCCCCCGCTTCCGTGCCTTCGCGGCCACCGTGGCGCTGACCGCGGCTGCAGCCATCGCCCATTCACAGCAGGCCCTCCCCAACGTCGTGATCCTTGCGACCGGCGGCACCATCGCCGGTGCCGGCGCATCGGCCGCCAACAGCGCGACCTACGCCGCCGCCAAGGTGCCAGTGGACAAGCTCATCGCCGGCCTGCCCGAGATCTCCAAGGTCGCCAATGTGCGGGGCGAGCAGGTGTTCCAGATCGCCTCCGAGAGTTTCACCAACGACAACCTGATGGTGCTGGGCAAGCGGGTCTCGGCGCTGGCCAAGCAGGCCGATGTGGACGGCATCGTGATCACGCACGGCACCGACACGCTGGAGGAGACGGCCTATTTCCTGAACCTGACGGTGCGCACCGCCAAGCCCATCGTCGTGGTCGGCTCGATGCGCCCGGGGACCGCGCTGTCGGCCGACGGGGCGCTCAACCTGTACGACGCGGTCAACGTCGCCGCCAGCAAGGACGCGGCGGGCAAGGGCGTGCTGGTGACCATGAACGACGAGATCCAGAGCGGGCGCGATGTCAGCAAGCAGGTCAACATCAAGACCGAAGCCTTCAAGAGCCAGTGGGGCCCGCTGGGCATGATCGTCGAGGGCAAGAACTACTGGTTCCGCGCGCCGGTCAAGCGCCACACCATGGACTCCGAGTTCAACATCGACGAGATCACCGCCCTGCCCGCGGTGGACATTGCCTACGGCTACGGCAGCGTGCCCACCACCGCGATCGACGCGTTTGCCAGAAGCGGCGTGAAGGCCCTGGTCTACGCCGGCACGGGCAACGGATCGGTGGCCGACCGCGTCGTGCCCGTGCTGCAAAAGCTGCGCGGTGACGGCGTGCAGATCATCCGCAGCTCGCGCGTCTCCGATGGCTTCGTCATTCGCAACGCCGAGCAGCCGGACGACAAGTACGACTGGGTGGTCGCGCACGACCTGAAACCGCAGAAGGCCCGCATCCTGGCCATGGTGGCGCTCACGAAGACCAACGACCCGAAGCAATTGCAGCGCATCTTCTGGGAGTACTAGGCTCACGCCCAGGCGCCCCCACTTCGTGGGTCCGCCAACCCCCTACCGGGGGCGACACCAGCGGCCCGTGAGAGCCGCTTTTGCGGTGCCCCCGAGAAAGGCGGGCTCACGGCCGGGCAACGGGTCCACGGCCGCGGCAGCGCAAGCCCTGCGGCCGTTGCTTCGTTCGGGCGCTCTTAAAATGGCCGGTTCGCCGCGTCGCCGACGCGCGCGGCCACCAGGCCCACCATGCTGACCTTCCAACAGATCATTCTCAAGCTGCAGTCCTACTGGGACGCCCAGGGCTGCGCACTGCTGCAACCCTACGACATGGAGGTGGGGGCCGGCACCTCTCACACCGCCACCTTCCTGCGCGCCCTCGGCCCCGAGCCCTGGAAGGCCGCCTACGTGCAGCCGAGCCGCCGCCCCAAGGACGGTCGCTACGGTGAGAACCCCAACCGCCTGCAGCACTACTACCAGTACCAGGTGGTGCTCAAGCCGGCGCCGGCCAACATCCTGGAGCTCTACCTGGGCTCGCTCCAGGCACTGGGCTTCGACCTCAAGAAGAACGACATCCGCTTCGTCGAGGACGACTGGGAGAACCCCACGTTGGGTGCCTGGGGCCTGGGCTGGGAGGTCTGGCTCAACGGCATGGAGGTGACGCAGTTCACCTACTTTCAGCAGGTCGGCGGCATCGACTGCCGGCCTATCACCGGCGAGATCACTTACGGCCTGGAGCGGCTCGCGATGTACCTGCAGGGCGTGGACAACGTCTACAACCTGACATGGACCGAGGGCCTGAGCTACGGCGACGTCTACAAGCAGAACGAGGTCGAGCAGTCCACCTACAACTTCGAGCACAGCGACGCCGACTTCCTCTTCACCGCGTTCGCGGCCCACGAGACGCAGGCCAAGCACCTGATGGCGCAGCAGCTCGCGCTGCCGGCTTACGAGCAGGTGCTCAAGGCGGCCCACAGCTTCAACCTGCTGGATGCGCGCGGCGCGATCAGCGTGACCGAGCGCGCCGCTTACATCGGCCGCATCCGCAACCTCGCGCGCAGCGTGGCGCAGAGCTACTACGACAGCCGCGAGCGCCTCGGCTTCCCGATGGCGCCACGCGAATGGGTCGCCGAGATCACGAAGAAGGCGGCCTGAAGCCATGACCCTCAAGAACAACCTGCTCGTCGAACTCTTCGTCGAGGAGCTTCCCCCGAAGGCCCTGCGCAAGCTGGGTGAAGCCTTTGCCGGCGTGCTGCGCGACCAGCTGGTCGCCCAGGGCCTGGCCGATGCCGGCTCGGTGCTCACCGCGTACGCCTCGCCGCGCCGCCTGGCGGCCCACCTCACCCAAGTCGGCACGCAGGCGCCCGACCGCGCGCTCTCCCAGAAGCTGATGCCGGTGAGCGTGGCGCTGGATGCTTCCGGCCAGCCGACCCCGGCCCTCCTGAAGAAGCTGGCCGCCCTGGGCGCCGACGCGTCGGCCGTGCCCGGTCTGCGCCGTGCGATGGACGGCAAGGCCGAAGCCCTGTTCTTCGAGAGCACCGCCAAGGGTGCGACCCTCGCCGAGGGCCTGCAGAAGGCGCTGGCCGAGAGCATCGCCAAGCTGCCCATTCCCAAAGTCATGAGCTACCAGCTCGAGTCGGGCTGTGCGCTGCCCGGGTGGAGCAGCGTCAGCTTCGTGCGCCCCGCGCACGGGCTGGTCGCCCTGCACGGCGACACCGTGGTGCCTGTCGAGGCCCTGGGCCTGAAGGCCGGCCGCGAGACGCATGGCCATCGCTTCGAGGCCCTGCACGATCCGATCGTCCTGCGCGACGCCAACAGCTATGCCGTGCAGCTCGACGAAGAAGGGGCGGTGATCCCCGGCTTCGAGGCCCGCCGCAACGAGATCGCGCGCCAGCTCGCCGAGGCGGCGCTGTCCGTCGGCGCCGGCGCCCAGCCCATCCAGGACGACGCGTTGCTCGACGAGGTCACGGCGCTGGTCGAACGCCCCAACGTGCTGGTCTGCCAGTTCGAGCCCCAGTTCCTGGACGTGCCGCAGGAGTGCCTCATCCTCACGATGAAGGCCAACCAGAAGTACTTCCCGCTGCTCGACGCCGCGGGCCGGCTCACCCACAAGTTCCTGGTCGTCAGCAACATCCGCCCGGAGGATGCGAGCGCCGTCATCGGCGGCAACGAGCGCGTCGTGCGCCCGCGGCTGGCGGACGCCAAGTTCTTCTTCGACCAGGACCGCAAGAAGTCGCTGGCCTCGCGCGTCGAGGCGCTGGGCAAGGTGGTCTACCACAACAAGCTAGGCACCCAGGGCGAGCGCGTGGAGCGCGTGATGCGCATCGCCCACGCCATCGGCGAGCAGCTCGGCGCGGCCACCGCCAACCTCACGCTGGCGCCGCATGCCGTGCAGGCCGCCCAGTTGGCCAAGGCCGACCTGGTGACCGACATGGTCGGCGAGTTCCCCGAGCTGCAGGGCATCATGGGCCGCTACTACGCCCTGCACGATGGCCTGCCCCACGACGTGGCCGATGCCGTCGAAGACCACTACAAGCCTCGCTTTGCCGGCGATGCGCTGCCGCGCGGCCCGGTGGGCATCGTGGTGGCGCTGGC
The DNA here is from genome assembly GCF_039541515.1 of Variovorax defluvii. Taxonomy (NCBI): domain Bacteria; kingdom Pseudomonadati; phylum Pseudomonadota; class Betaproteobacteria; order Burkholderiales; family Comamonadaceae; genus Variovorax; species Variovorax defluvii. The sequence continues at coordinate 34,923 of NZ_BAABGJ010000072.1, read as the reverse complement.
CGACAAGATGGAAACGCTGGTGGGCATGTTCGGCATCGGCAACCTTCCCACGGGCGATCGCGACCCCTTCGCGCTGCGCCGCCACGCGCTGGGCGTGATCCGCATGCTCATCGAGCGCCACCTGCCGCTGGACCTGCGCGCATTGATCGCCCAGGCCCATGCCGCCTTCGGCGCGCCCAGGGCCGGCGACCATCCCCTCTCCGACGCCACCGATGCGCTGGAGGCCTTCTTCTACGACCGCCTGGCCGGCAGCCTGCGGGAGCAGGGCGCCAGCGCGCAGGAGGTCGATGCCGTGCTCGCGCCTCTGCCGCAGCGCCTGGCCGATGTGCCGAAGCTGCTGGCGGCCGTGCGCGCCTTCGCCGAACTGCCCGAGGCGCCTGCGCTCGCCGCGGCCAACAAGCGCATCGGCAACATCCTCAAGAAGTCGCCGGAGGCCGATGCTCACGTCAGCGCGCTGCTGCTGCACGAGCCGGCCGAGAAGGCTTTGCACGCGGCCATGCAGGAGATCGTTCCGCTCGCCGACGCGCAGTTCGACGCCGGCGACTACACCGCCTCGCTGCAGACTCTGGCGGCGCTGCGCGAGCCGGTCGATGCCTTTTTCGACGGCGTGATGGTCAACGCCGAGCAGTCGGACCTGCGGCTCAACCGGCTCGGCCTGCTCATGTTGCTGCACCGGGCGATGAACCGGGTGGCGCAACTGGAGCGGCTGGCCACCTGATCGGGGCACCCCATGAAAATCGTCATCCTCGACCGCAACGGCACGCTCAACGTGCACCGCGAGGACTTCGTCAAGAGCGACATCGAGTGGACACCCCTGCCCGGGGCGTTGGAGGCGGTGGCGCGGCTCAACCATGCCGGGTGGCACGTGGTCATCGCGTCCAACCAGTCCGGCCTCGGCCGGGGGCTGTTCGACGTGGCCTCGCTCAACGCCATGCACGCCAAGATGCACAAGATGCTTGCGGCGGTGGGCGGGCGGGTCGACGCAGTGTTCTACTGCCCGCACTCCCCGGACGAGAACTGCGAGTGCCGCAAGCCCAAGCCGGGCCTGTTCCTGCAGATCGCGGAGCGCTATGGCATCGACCTCACCCACGTGCCCGTCGCCGGCGACAGCCTGCGCGACATGCAGGCCGGCGCAGCGGCCGGGTGCGAGCCGCACCTGCTGCTGACCGGCATGGGCGCGGCCTGCCGCGGCATGGTGCCGCTGCCGCCCGAGTACCCGCCGAACACCCGCGTGCACGAGGACCTGCCAGCGTTCGTCGACTTTCTGCTGGAGCGCGAAGAGCGCAATGCCCTGAACCTCGCCGTCTAGAGAAGGGATGAACGAACCCGTCATGTCCGCCGTCTTCATTCATCGCTTCTGACCCGCTCCCCGATGTCCCTTCTTCGATCCATCGTCCACGCGCTGTGGATGCTCGTCACCGTCGTGCCCTGGGCGATCATCATGATGGTCAGCTCGCTGTGGATACGTGGAGTGCCGCTCTACTGGATGGCGGTGCGCTGGCTGGGCTGGGCCATCGGCGGCGCGCGCGTGCTGCTCGGTATCCGCACGCGCGTGAGCGGCATGGAGAACCTGCCGCAGGACAATCTGGCCGGCGCGGTCCTGCTGGTCAAGCACCAGTCCACGCTCGAGACCTTCCTGATGCCCACGCTGATGCCGCATCCGCTGGCCTACGTGTTCAAGAAAGAACTGATCTACGTGCCCTTCTTCGGCTGGGCCATGGCGCGGCTGGACATGATCCACATCGACCGGAGCCAGCGCACGCAGGCCTTCAACAAGGTGGTGGCGCAGGGCCGCAAGCTGCTGGCGCAGGGCATCTGGATCATCATGTTTCCGGAAGGCACGCGCATCCCGCGCGGGCAGCAGGGCGTCTACAAGACCGGCGGCACCCGCCTGGCCTGCGAGACCGGCGTGCCGGTGATTCCGATCGCCGTCACCTCCGCCAAGGTCTGGCCGCGCAAGGCCTTCGTCAAGCATCCGGGCGTGGTGGACGTGTCCATCGGGCCGGCCATTTCCAGCGTCGGGCGCAGGCCCGACGAGCTGATGCGCGAGGTGGAGGCCTGGATCGAGGGCGAGATGCGACGGCTCGATCCGGAAGCGTACGTCTCCACGAAGACCGTATCCGCCTGAGGCGGCCGGAACAGACAGGCAATCGATCATGCGCGGCCTGCTGCAGCTCACCCTGGATTTCTTCGATCCGCCAGCCATCAACCCCTCGCCGCCGGTCCCGCGGGCGCCCGCGCGCGAGGGGCCCTCGCCACCTGCCATCCCGTTGGCGGACGCGCTCAGCCCGGCGAACTTCATCCATCCACGCGCCACGCGCGAGCTGCTGCTGGGCAACGCCCGCGTCGCCTACGAGTTCGCGCGCGGCAAGCGCCGCACCATCGGCTTCGTCGTCGGCGCCGAGGGGCTGTCGGTGCGGGCGCCGCGCTGGGTGGCGCTGCGCGACGTCGATGCCGCGGTGAGGGAAAAGTCGAGCTGGATCCTGCGCAAACTGGCGGAGACGCAGCAGCGCCATGCGAAGCTGGAGGCCACGCGCATCGATTGGAAGGACGGCGCGGTGTTCCCCTTCCTGGGCCAGCCGGTGGAGGTGCGCCTGGAACCGCAGCACGGCTTCGTGGGCGTAGGTGCTGTGCTGGATGCCGGGTCGGGGGAGGGAACCCGCATCCTGCGTCTGGCGTTGGCCAACAGCGCAGGCCCGGAGCAGATCCGTGATGGCGCGCAAGCCTGGCTGATGCGCCAGGCCCGCCGCATCTTCATCGAACGCCTGGACCACTTCGCGCCGAAGCTGGGTGTGAAGTGGACCAAGCTGTCGCTGTCGAACGCATCGACGCGCTGGGGGAGTGCGAGCGCGGACGGCACCATTCGCCTCCACTGGCGCCTGGTGCACTTCGGCATGCCGGTGGTGGATTACGTGGTCGCCCACGAACTGGCGCACCTGCGGGTGATGGACCACAGTCCCCGCTTCTGGGAAACGGTGGAGAGCGTGGTGCCAGACTACGGCACGCTGCGCAAGCAGCTCAAGGACCAGCCTGTTCCGAAGTGGTGAAGGGCCGTCTGTTTCCCGGGAGGGGAAAGGCGGCCTCGCGGCATCAGCGTGCGTGCGTGACGCCGCCGTCTACCACCAGCGTCGACCCCATCACGTAGTCCCCCGCCCGCGAGGCGAGGTAGATGGCCGCCGCCGCCATGTCCTCCGGCTCGCCGATGCGCCCGGCCGGAATGCGGCCCTGGATCTCCTCGGCGCGGTCGCGCGCGTCCTTGTTCATGCTGGAGGCGAAGGCGCCTGGCGCGATCGCGCTGACCACGATGCGATCCCGTGCCAGTCGCAGCGCCATGCGGCGCGTGAGCTGGATCAGCCCCGCCTTGCTGGCGGCGTAGGAGTAGGTCTCCTGCGGGTTGACGGAAATGCCGTCGATCGACGCGATGTTGATCACCTTCGCCAGGTGGTCGGTGGCAGCCTTCTTGAGCATCGGCGTCAGGGCCTTCGTCAGGAAGAAGGGCGTCTTGAGATTGAGGTCCACCACCTTGTCCCAGCCGCTCTCGGGGAACTCCTCGTACGGCGCGCCCCAGGCGGCGCCGGCGTTGTTGACCAGGATGTCCAGCGTGCTCTCGTGCTTCGCGTAGGCCGCGACCAGCGCCTGGGCGCCCTCCACGGTGGACACATCCGCCGGCAACGAGACGCACTGGCCGAAGGCCGAAAGCTCCTTGGCGGTGCGATCGCAGGCCTCGGCCTTGCGCGCCGAAATGTAGACGCGGGCGCCCTGTGCGAGAAAGCCCTCGGCGATCATGCGGCCGATGCCGCGCGAGCCGCCGGTGATGAGGGCGCTGCGGCCCTCGAGGGAAAAGAGTCGGGTGGTGTCCATGCGCGCTGTGTCTCCTCGAATCAAGCTCTTGCCCGGGCGCCGCACTTCGTGCGCGCCGTCCCGCTGGGATGGACACAAGCTTAGTGGGTGAGCGCGCGACCGGGCGTCACTTAGGCGCCACGGCCTGCGCGTCTTTTGGGCCCACGGCTGGCACCACTTCCTGCAAGGTGCGCGCGAGCCGCTCGCCGTCCAGCGGCTTGTGCAGGACGCGCGCAGCCACGGTCGAGAACTCGCGAAAGCGCGTCGGCGCCGTCTCGCCCGTCACGATCACGGACGGCAGCGCTGGCCGGTGCCGTCGGATGCGCTCGATCACCTGCAGGCCTGTTTCGTCGCGCAAACGGTAGTCCACCGCCATCACGTCCGGCACGAAGCCCTCGGCCAGCGCCAGCTCGGCCTGGTCGCCGGTGGCCACGCCCCGGACCGACCAGCCCAGTTCTTGCAAGTAGGCACTCAAGGCGGACAGCACCTCGGCCTCGTCGTCCACCAGCAGCACCGAAATGCGCCTGCCGTCGGCGGTGTGCTCCGGGGCATGGGCGTCCTCCGGCGGGCGCTCGTCCAGCGGCACCGCGGCCGGGATGTGCAGTGTGAAGGTGGTGCCCCGGCCGGGCTCGCTCTCGAGTTCGATCTCGATCTTCAGCAACTCCGCGGTGCGCCGCACGATGGCCAGGCCGAGTCCCAGGCCATGACTGCGGTCGCGCGACGGGTTGCCGATCTGGTAGAACTCCTCGAATACCCGCTCGCGCTCCTGCTCTGGAATGCCGGGGCCGGTGTCGCTCACCCGCACCAGCACGCGGCCGTCCATGCCTTCGTCGGCCCACAACGTCACGCCGCCGCGCGTGGTGAACTTGATCGCGTTGTTCACCAGGTTGCCGACGATGCGGATCAGCTGGTCGGCATCCGTCAGGCCCCACAGCGGCGTGTCCGGTGCCACCACCTTGAGGAACAGTCCCTGCTGGGCCGCCAACGCCGCATACTCGTCGCGCGAGGCCCGCAGCACGGCGGCGATCTCGTGCGGCGCGAACCTGGCTTCGATGGTGTGCGCGTCCAGGCGCGAGATGTCCAGCAGGCCGTCGAGCAGGCCGCTGCTCTGGCGCAGCGCGCTGCCGATGCCGCGGCTCACTTCCTTGAGCAGGGGATCGTGCGAGCGGCGCGCGAGGATGTCCAGCGTGGTGGCGTTGATCGACAGCGCATGCAGCGGCTGGCGCAGGTCGTGGCTGGCCGCCGCGAAGAAGCGGGTCTTGGCCTCGCTGGCGGTGGTCGCACGGTCGCGCTCCTGGCGCACCACCTCGGACAGCACGGCGTTGTCGTCGACCACGCTCATCAGCTTGTGCAGCATCTGGCCCTGGTCGTGGACGGTGGCCAGCAGCATGAGGTAGACCAGCACGATACCGGCCGCGAACATGTAGCCCACCGCGCCGCCGCGCCAGGCCCAGCCGGCGGCCAGGAAGCAGAAGGTGATGGTGCAGAAGCCGACGAATGCCCGCTGCGAGCCGGCGACCGAGGCCGCGCCGATGGTGCAGCCGGCCATCAGCACGGCGGCGACTGCCAGCGGTGCGAAGTTGCCGGGCGCGTGGAAGACGAAGGGAACGATGGCCGCCGTGGAGACACCGTTGAAATCGAAGCCGCGCAGGAGCTTGGGCAGGTAATGGAGCTGCATCTCCGGCTCGATCCGCTCCACGGCCAGGCTCAGGCGCCAGCGGTACACCATGACGGCGCCGGTCAGTACCAGCCAGACCCAGGGCCAGACCTGCACGCCCTGGCGGTGGACGATGACGGCCACCAGGATGTAGCCCAGGTAGTTGAGCGGCAGGCGCCGGGAGTACTGCAGGATCAGCGCCAGCCGGCGCTCGAGCACGCGCCGCTCGACTCGCGCCTCGCGCGACATGCCGGTCAGCGGCATCGGCGAGGACGCGGAGTCAGTCAATGCGCACGCCCTCGCGGGAGGCCTGGTACGCAGCCTCGGTCCGGTTGCGCACCCCCAGGGCGGTGTAGACGGCGGTGAGGTGCGCCTTGACCGTGGATTCGGCAATGTTCAGTTGCCGCGCGATCAGCTTGTTGGGCAGGCCACGCGCGGCGGCGCGGTAGACGTCCATCTGCCGGGCCGTGAGTCCGGCCAGCCGCGGGTCGTTGGCGGGGCGCTCGCCGGCCGGTGGCGGCGGCGGCGCCGCGTTGAGCGTTTCCAGCGGCAGGAAAATGCGCCCGGCGAGCACCTGTTCCAACGCCGCGACCATCATCTCCGAGCTGTACTTCTTGGGAATGAAGCCGGCCGCGCCCAGATCCACCGTGTTCCGGATCATGGTGGCGTTGGTTTCGCCGGACAGCACCACGATGCGGGCCATGCAACCGGCATCGCGCAGTCGCTGGATCGACTCTTCGCCGCTGCAGTCGGCCAGATGCCAGTCCAGCAGCACCAGGTCGAACTCGGCCAGTTCCACCAGCTTGACCGCATTGCCCATGTCGCCCGCCGTCTCCACGCGCAGCTCGGGCACCAGGACGCTCAGCAGGTTCTTCATGCCCTGCAGAAACATCACGTGGTCGTCGATCATCAGTACGTTCATCGGGGGCCAAGTATTCATCAGATCGGATGCGGAATGAACGAGGCGCGACTTTGGTCGAAGCGTGCGTTCCCTCAGAGAGTGAGGGAAAAGGAACTGGCGAATTCTCGCGGCTGGCCGTCGATCGGGTCCCGGAAGGCCAGTGACTTCGCCAGCAACTGCAGCGGCCGATCGAAGTCGTCCGAGCCCTCGGGCAGCAGCGTCGGGTACAGGGTGTCGTTGCGAATCGGCAGTCCCAGCGCGGCGCAGTGCACGCGCAGCTGGTGCCGGCGGCCGGTGCGCGGCGACAGGCGCAGACGGGCCCAGCCTTCGTGGGCCTCCAGCAATTCGAATCGGGTCTCGGCATTGGGCTGACCTTCGACCTCGCGCATGCGCATGAAATGCGTGTCGTCCGCCAGGCGGCTGCGGCGCAGCGGCGGCAGGGCGACGGTGCCGTCCCAGGGCACGATGGCCTCGTACACCTTCTCGACCGCGCGTGCGGCGAACAGTGCGTGGTAAGCATGCCGCGTGGCCGGCTGCACCGAGAACAGCACCACGCCCGCGGTCTCGCGGTCGATGCGGTGCAGGGGCGCGAGCTGGTCCAGGCCCAGGCGGCGCTGCAGGCGCACCAGCAGGGTCTGCTGCACATACTTGCCGACTGGCGCTACGGTCAGGAAATGGGGCTTGTCCACCGCGAGCAGGTGCGCGTCGCGAAACAGAACCCGTTCCTCGAAGGGCACGGGGCGCTCCTGCTCGAGCCAACGGTAGTAGTAGACGTGCAGCCGCGGCTGGTAAGGGCGATCGGGCGTGACGGGCACGCCTTGCCCATCGACCACAGCGCCCGCGCGCATGCGCGCCTCCCACATGTCCCGCGAGATGGCGGTGAAGCGCTGCGCCAGGAAGTCGGCGATGGTGGGCCAGGGACCGGCAGGCAATGCCACCCGGCTCGGGCCGACGCCATCGCGGGTGGGCAGCGGCGCGGCAGGCTTGGGCGAGGGTGGTCTCAGCACGTGTTAGCCAAGCTTTGCGAGGAGCGAGTCGCTTGCGGTCCCGGTTCGAAGGGAACCGGAATTTGGCTGCTTTCACCCACAAGTTGTCGGCAAAAGACAAGGAGCTCATCGTGAGCCAGAACGATGACGGCCATCCGGACAACCTCTCCGAAAGAACTCGGAAGGCGCTTGCTCAGGCAATGGCCACGATCGAGACCTACCGCCGGATGCTGGAGGAGCGCGGCGTGACGCCGGAAGCCTGCCTCTGACCTGCTCGTCGGGGATAGGGTGTTGGCAACCATGGAGAACAAAATAAAGGTTGATGCCGAGGTTCTACCGAGCGAGCCGGATTTGTACACGCTGCAGCTCCTGAATACGCGTTTTATCAATGGATGCCGAGCCTCACCCAACGGGGTATCTCTTTGGGGACTTGGGTGCCTCGCCGTGGTTGCACTTCTAGGGCGAGACTCCGCAGAGCGAGAATCGGACACAACGCAAATGCCTCCAAGCCAGGGATACTGCGCGCGGCGCCACCGCGTCTCACGCGGCGGCCAGGGCGGCGGCGATCTCGGCCAGCAGGGGGCGGGCAGCGGCCGCGGGCTGGGTGCAGCGCGCCTGCAGTTCAGACAGCCGTGCCAACCGCCGCGCGTCGGCATCGCTCTCGGAGTGGCTTCGCGCCAGCAACTCTCCCAGCAGTAGCCCGAAGGCACGCGCCTCGATGCGCTGCAAGCTGAGGGCTGTCTCCGGATCGTCCGTCGGCAGGAAGGAGGCTGCGCCGTAGTCGCCCAGGCGCCCCGCGCCCTCGCCATCCCACAGGATGTTGTGGGCATAGAGGTCGCCGTGCAGAACGCCGTGCGCATGCAACTGCGCGGCCGCCGGGGCGATGCATTGCGCCAGCCGAAGGGCGGTGGACAGCGGCCAGCGGGCATCCTTGGCGTAGACGTCGCGGGTGCACGTTTCGAGGCTTGGTGGGCCCGCCAGGTTTCGAAAGCGCGGATCCACCAGCGCCAGCACCAGGCCTGGCGTTCCCTCGGGATGGCCTTCGATGCGCCCCAGGGCCGTGATCAGGCCCGGATGGGCACCGGCGGCCATGCAGGCCGCCATCTCGCTGTGCGGCCAGCCGTCGCTGGTGACGGCGCCCTTGAACAACTTCACGGCGACGGGCTGCAGACGGCCGTCGTCCTGCGTCCAGTCCGCCCGGTGAATCCAGCCGGACGCGCCTTCGCCCAGTCGCTCGCGCAGCACCAGCCGCTGCCACGACACCGGCGCAATGCCCGCCGCCTCCACCGCGGCCGCCTCGGCCCGGTCATCGAAAGGGTTGCCCGCGAAGGCAAGCCAGGCTAGCCTCGGCAGAACTGGCAGCCACCCGGGCAGAGCCTCGAGGCGGTTGGCCGAGATGCGCAGCAATTCGAGGCCATGGCAGGCGGCCAGTTCGACCGGCAGCGTCTGCAGGCGATTGCCGGCCAGCATCAGCTTCTGCAGCCGCTCGCAGCGGCCGATTGCCGCGGGCAAGGCCTCGACTTCGTTGTCGGTCAGGATCAGCCAGCGCAGTGCGGGCGGCAGCGCCCCGGCAGGAACCGTTCGGATGCGGTTGGCCTTGAAGCCCACCATCTCGAGCCGCTTGCAGCGCCCGAGCACGGCGGGCAACTCGGTGTAGCGGTTGTCGGAGCAGAACAGCACCTTCAGCCGGTGCAGGCGATCCAGGTCCTCCGGCAAGTCCGAAAGCGCATTGCCAGACAGATCGAGCACCTCCAGGGTGTCGGCCAGATCGAAGATCTCGCGCGGAAACTCGGTGAGTCCGCAGCACTGCAGCGCGACCCCTCGCGCGCCGGCCAGCTGCCCCGTGCGCAGCTGGTCCAGGGTCACATTCATTTGAAGAGGCCGAAGCGCCACACCCCGTCCGGGTCCCTGCGGCGCTGGAGTTGCCCTCGGAAATACAGCGTGTGCAGATGAGCCACGGTCTCGCCCATGGCGAAGGTGGTCTGGTGCACGTCGAGCGCGCGCTTGAAGAGGATCGGCAAGGCTTCGGCGGCGGACAGCGGCCGCGCGGTGCAGGCCTCCTGCAGCTCCGCCAAACGGTCCCGGTGGTGGTCCTGCAGCTGCCTCACGCGCTGGTGGATGCCCGTGAAAGGCTTGCCGTGCGAAGGCAGGCCCAGCGTGTCCGCCGGCAGCGAATTGAAGCGGGCGATGCTGTCGAGGAAGAGCTGCAGCGGATCGGCCTCCGGCTCGCCCGCATGCACGCTGACGTTGCTGGAGATGCGCGGCAGCATCATGTCGCCGCCCAGGAGCGCATGGAGTTCCTCGCAGTACAGCGAGATGTGCTCCGGCGCGTGGCCGTAGCCGCTGATGCAGCGCCATTCGCGCCCGCCGATGCGCACGATGTCGCCGTCCATCATCCGCACGTAGGTGTCCGGCACCGAGGGCACCATGTTGGCGTAGTAGCTGGTGCGACCGCGGATCACGCCCAGCGCCTGGGGGTCGCTCATGCCGTGCGTCGCAAAGAAGTTCGCCGCCGCATCGCCGCCGGCGAGCGTGTCGCCGCTGATGGTCAGTACGCGCGCCACGTGGTAGTCGGTGGAGCTGATCCACAACGGGGCGTTCCAGCGCCGGCACAGCCAGTCGGCCAGCCCGATGTGGTCCGGATGCATGTGGGTCACGATCACCCGCAGGATCGGCAGGCCCTGCAGCTCCTTGTCGAAGATCTGCTCCCACTGCGCGCGCGATGCGTCGTGCGCGATGCAGCAGTCGACCACCGACCAGCCCTCCACGCCGTCGATCTCGTCACGCAGCAGCCAGAGGTTGATGTGGTCCAGCGCGAAGGGCAGTGCCATGCGCAGCCAGCGCACACCCGGCAGGACCTCGAAACTACCGCCCGGAGCCGGAAGATGGTCGCCGTGAGGGTAGTTGAGTTCGCGTTCGAGGAGGTTCATGTACGATTGACGTTAACGTAAACGTCATGTGAAAGACCCCACATTGTAGGCAGCGGTGGCAATATCCGCTGTCGCCGCCGGAATGACCGCCCCGTCCATGTCCACGCAGACTTTCTCCATCGGCGAGCTCGCCCGCGAATTCGACCTGACCACCCGGGCCATCCGCTTTTATGAAGACATGGGCCTGCTGGCGCCCGAGCGCGCCGGGCAGCAGCGGGTCTACAGTGCGCGCGACCGCGCGCGGCTGACGCTCACGTTGCGCGCCAAGCGTCTCGGCCTCAAACTCAACGAGATCAAGGACATCCTCGACATGTACGACAGCCCGCGCGACACCGTGCCGCAACTGGAGCGCTTCCTCGGCGTGCTGGCTGGCCACCGTGCGCGCCTCGAGTCTCAGCTCGAGGTGTTGCAGGTCAATATCGCCGAGGTGCGCGCTCAGGAAAAGAAGGCGCGGACGGCGCTCGCCCGAGCAACCCGGCCGAAGAATCGCTGACGAGGCGCTCGCAAGCCCCGGAACTCCCCGTTTCCCTACTCAACCGGAAGAAGACCCATGGAAAATGACACGCCTGACAACCTGGAGGACCTCTTTGCCCACAACCGCGCCTGGTCCTCGCGGATGGAGCGCGACCGGCCGGGCTTCTTCACCAGCCTGGTGAAGCAGCAGACCCCCAAGTACATGTGGATCGGCTGTTCCGACAGCCGCGTGCCCGCCAACCAGATCACCGGGCTGGAGCCCGGCGAGGTGTTCGTGCACCGCAACGTTGCCAACATCGTCGTGCACTCCGACCTCAATGCGCTTTCGGCGATCCAGTTCGCGGTCGAGCGCCTCAAGGTCCAGCACATCATGGTGGTGGGCCATTACGGCTGCGGGGGCGTCCAGGCCGCGCTGGAAAACATGCGCATCGGGCTGGCCGACAACTGGATCCGCCACATCCAGGACGTGCGCGACCGTCACCGCGTGATGCTCAACGCCTTGCCGGAGGCGCTGCGTGCCAATGCGCTATGCGAGCTCAACGTGACGGAGCAGGTGATCAACGTCGCGGTCAGCACTGTCATGGAAGACGCCTGGAGCCGCGGACAGGCCGTGGCCATCCACGGCTGGGCCTTCGGCGTGCACGACGGGCTGCTGCAGGACCTGGGCATGACACTCGACGGCTCCAAGCCCATGGAGGCCCTGTACGAAGCGGCCGTGGAGCGCATCCGCCACAAGTGGAGCAAGCGGGCCGAGGAGCAGAAGGCCCAGCAGCAAGCCGGATCCGGCGAGGCACAGCCGGCCGCCTGAGCGCGCGGACATGTTCCCGCAGCGCCTCGACTCGCCCCTCGCCTACGACATCGCGAAGGCGATGCGCGACGGTTTCGACCGCCACTACCGTCTGTTCCGCGCCGAGTCGGCACGGGCCAAGCACCGGTTCGAGACGGCCGACTGGTCGGGCCAGCAGCGCGCGCAGCGGGAGCGCATCGAGTTCTATGACCTGCGCGTGAGCGAGGCCGTTGCGCGCCTGGAAAAGGAGTTCAGGGCCGGCGAGCAGCCCATGGACGTGTGGCACCAGGTCAAACTGCACTTCATCGGCCTCCTGGTCGACCACCACCAGCCCGAATTGGCCGAGACCTTCTTCAACTCGGTGACCACCAAGATCCTGCACCGGGCCTACTTCCAGAACGACTTCATCTTCGTGCGGCCCGCCATCAGCACCGAGTACCTCGAGCCGCGTGGTGCGCCGACCTACCGCGCCTACTACCCCGAGCCGCACACGCTGGCCGCAACGGTGCGCCAGATGCTGGAGGATTACGCGCTGCTGGGCCGCTTCGCCGACATCCAGCGGGATGCGGAGCGCGTGGCCGCCGCCATTCTCGGACGCTTCCACCAGGTCAAGCTGCGGGCCAACTTCCAGCTCCAGGTGCTGTCGGGGTTGTTCTACCGGAACAAGGGCGCCTACGTGGTGGGAAAGATCATCAACGGCTTCATCGAGCTGCCGCTGGCCCTGCCGGTCCTGCACGACAGCGCCGGGCGCTTCTACATCGACGCCGCCCTCTTCGGCGAGGAAGACCTGCAGATGCTGTTCAGCTTCGCGCGGGCCTACTTCATGGTCGACATGGAGGTGCCATCGGCCTACGTGCAGTTTCTGCGCTCGCTGATGCCGCGCAAGCCGCGGGCCGAGATCTACAACGCCCTGGGGCTGGCCAAGCAGGGCAAGACGCTCTTCTACCGCGACTTCCTCTACCACCTGAACTACTCGACCGACAAGTTCCGCATCGCGCCCGGTATCAAGGGCATGGTGATGCTGGTGTTCGACCTGCCTTCCTTCCCCTACGTGTTCAAGGTGATCAAGGACTTCTTCCCGCCTCAGAAGGACACCACGCGCGAGCAGGTCAAGAGCAAGTACCTGCTGGTCAAGCAGCACGACCGCGTCGGCCGCATGGCCGATACGCTGGAGTACAGCAAGGTCGGCTTCCCGATGGACCGCTTCGAGCCGGAGCTGATCGAGGAGATCCGCAAGTTCGCACCCAGCCAGCTGGAGATCGGCGACCGCGACGGCAACGGGGAAATGGAAGTGGTGCTCAAGCACGTCTACATCGAGCGCCGGATGATCCCGCTGAACATATACCTGCAGGAGGCCTTCGACCAGTTGGAGCACCCCGAGCATGCCCAGCGCGCCGGCAAGCAGCTCGAGCATGCGGTGGTCGAGTACGGCAATGCCATCAAGGACATGGTTGCGGCCAACATCTTTCCCGGCGACATGCTCTGGAAGAACTTCGGCGTCACCCGCGGCGGCAAGGTGGTGTTCTACGACTACGACGAGATCGAGTACCTCACCGAATGCAACTTCCGCCGCGTGCCCCCGCCGCGCAACGAAGAAGACGAGATGAGCGGGGAGCCGTGGTATTCGGTCGGCCCGAAGGACGTGTTCCCCGAGACCTTCGGCCCCTTTCTGCTGGGCAACGAGGCGGTGCGAAAAGCCTTCATGGCCCACCATGCCGACCTGCTCGACGCCAGCTTCTGGCAAAGCCACAAGCAGCGCATCCAGGCCGGCCAGATGCTCGACGTGTTCCCCTACGACGAATCGCAGCGCTTCCGTCACGACGGCCGCGAGACCTATTTCTGAATCCACCGTACCCCGACCTCAACCTGACCCCCCAAGGAGATCCACATGTCCGAATCCATCGTCATCGTCGGCGCCGCCCGCACCCCCATGGGGAGCTTCCAGGGCGACTTCTCTTCCCTCGCAGCCCATGACCTCGGCGGCGTGGCCATCAAGGCAGCGGTCGAGCGCGCAGGCATCGCGCCCGGGGCGGTCGGCGAAGTGCTGTTCGGCAACTGCCTGATGGCCGGCCAGGGCCAGGCCCCGGCGCGCCAGGCCGCCTACAAGGGCGGGCTGCCCGACAGCGCAGGCGCCGTCACCCTGAGCAAGATGTGCGGCTCGGCCATGAAGGCCGCGATGATGGCGCACGACATGCTGCTGGCCGGCACGCACGAGGTGATGGTGGCGGGCGGCATGGAGAGCATGACCAACGCGCCCTACCTCATGCTCAAGGGCCGCGGGGGCTACCGCATGGGCCACGACCGCATCTTCGACCACATGATGCTCGACGGCCTGGAAGACGCGTACCAGCCTGGCCGCAGCATGGGCACCTTCGGCGAGGACTGCGCCGCCAAGTACCAGTTCACGCGCGCCCAACAGGACGAGTTCGCCATCGCCAGCGTGGAGCGCGCCAAGGCGGCCACCAGCTCCGGCGCCTTCAAGGCCGAGATCGCACCCGTGCTCGTCAAGGGCCGCGCCGGCGAGACGCTGATCGAGATCGACGAGGGCCCGGGCAAAGTCAAGCTCGACAAGATCCCCTCGCTCAAGCCGGCCTTCAAGAAGGAGGGCGGGACCATCACGGCCGCGTCGAGTTCCTCGATCAACGACGGCGCGGCGGCGCTGGTCATGATGACCGAGAGCACCGCGAAAAGGCTCGGCGCCAGGCCGATCGCCCGCATCCTCGGCCATGCCACCCACGCGCAGCAGCCCGAGTGGTTCTCCACCGCGCCGGTCGGCGCCGTGGCCAAGCTCTTCAAGAAGACCGGCTGGGGCGTGAAGGACGTGGACCTGTGGGAGGTCAACGAGGCCTTCGCCGTGGTGCCGATGGCGCTGATGCACGAACTCGACGTGCCGCATGCGGCGGTCAACGTGCACGGCGGCGCCTGCGCCCTGGGCCACCCGATCGGCGCGAGCGGCGCGCGCATCATGGTCACTCTCATCCATGCGCTGCAGCAAAAGGGCAAGAAGCGCGGCGTCGCCACGCTGTGCATCGGCGGCGGCGAAGGCACCGCTGTCGCGCTCGAACTGGTCTGAATCCGCGCAGGCACGATAAGTGCAATTCGAGAGCGAGCGATGGCGGTGATGCGAGCAAGGGGCACTGTCATTCGATGTGCAGTCGACCCTTGCCGGAGTGTTCATGCCGTCTTCGATCTCGAAGGTCCAGTGTCGCAAGCTTCGCGCCCTCCTGGCGAAGGGGCGCATCGTTTCGTTCTACAGCTACCTCGCCGACCACGGCTACTACTACGCGTGCTGGGCGGCGGGCGATGTCGACAGCGCCGATGCCGGCTTGCGCGGCGGCTCGGTGCCCGGCCTGTCGCAGGAGACCGCACTGCGCTTGACCGAGACCGAGCTCGTCAAGATCCGCGAGGCCATGGCCAGCGCCTATCTCTCGGCCCTGGAAGCGCAGTTGACGCAAGGCGACCCCATCACGCGGGACGTCACGGCGGAAGAAACCGCCGCCTTCCATGGCGATGTCTTTCGTTCTCACTTTCTCGGCCTCAAGGACTGGACGCTCTATCAGCCCTTCGAGCAGCAGGAGAAGGCCGGCGGCATCGAGGCCGTAGAGCGCTACTGGCAAACGGTGTTGCGCACCAGCGCGCAGCTCAGCGCGCGGGCCCTCGCGAGGTCCGCCGCCTTGCTGCAGGCCGCCTGAACCTCCTGACAATTTTGCAAATGCCGACGCGGGTCGGTGACATTTCTTGGCCCGGACTGCCGATTCATGTCGGGCGCATGCGCTACCTAGAATGCGGTGTTAATCCATTCCAGGAGACGCCCGCCATGCATCCGGCCTTCCATCGCAGCGCACTGGCCGCGCTTCTCTGCGCCGCCTCCGTTGCCAGCGCCGCATCGAGCCAAGCCCGTTTCGACGCTTCGAAGTAGGCCTCATCCAGGAACTGCCATGCTGCTGACACCCGACCAGGAAGCCATCCGCGACGCGGTGCGCGCTTTCGCACAGGAGCAACTGTGGCCCCACGCGCCGCGCTGGGACCGCGAGCACCTGTTCCCCAAGGAGGCCCATGCCGGCCTCGCGGCACTGGGCGCCTACGGCATCTGCGTGCCCGAGGAGGACGGCGGCGCCGGCCTCGACTACCTCAGCTTGGCGCTGGTGCTGGAGGAGATCGCGGCCGGCGACGGCGGCACCAGCACCGCCATCAGCGTCACCAATTGTCCCGTCAATGCCATCCTCATGCGCTATGGCAATGCGGCGCAGAAGAAGAAATGGCTGCAGCCGCTGGCGCAGGGCCAGATGCTCGGCGCCTTCTGCCTGACCGAGCCGCAGGCCGGCAGCGATGCATCGTCGCTGCGCACCACCGCGCGCAAGGAAGGCGACGGCTGGGTGATCGACGGCGTCAAGCAGTTCATCACCAGCGGCAAGAACGGGCAGGTCGCGATCGTCATCGCGGTCACCGACAAGGGGGCGGGCAAGCGCGGCATGAGCGCCTTCGTCGTGCCGACCGACGCACCCGGCTACACCGTGGCCAGGCTGGAGGACAAGCTCGGCCAGCATTCCAGCGACACCGCGCAGATCAACTTCGACGGCTGCCGCATCCCGGCCGGGAACCTGATCGGCCAGGAAGGCGAGGGCTACAAGATCGCGCTCGGCGCGCTGGAAGGCGGCCGCATCGGCATCGCGGCCCAGAGCGTGGGCATGGCCCGCAGCGCCTTCGAGGTGGCGGTCGCTTATGCCAAGGAGCGCCAGGCCTTCGGGCAGCCCATCTTCGAACAGCAGGCTGTGGGCTTTCGCCTGGCCGACTGCGCGACGCAACTGGAGGCCGCACGCCAACTGATCTGGCACGCGGCCAGTCTGCGCGATGCCGGCCGGCCCTGCCTGAAGGAAGCGGCCATGGCCAAGCTCTTCGCCAGCGAAATGGCCGAGCGGGTCTGCAGCGCGGCTATCCAGACGCTGGGCGGCTACGGCTACGTCAACGACTTCCCGCTGGAGCGCATCTACCGCGACGTGCGCGTGTGCCAGATCTACGAGGGCACCTCGGACATCCAGAAGCTGCTGATCCAACGCGCGCTGGTCTAGGCTCTCCCCCCGGCTCCCCCACTTCGTGTGGTCCGCCAACCCCCTCACCGGGGGCGCACCCAGCGGCCCGGCAAAGCCGGTTCCGCGGGTGCTCCCGAACGGGCTGGCTTCGCAGCCGGCGCCAGGGCGGATGACAGACAGGCGCCGGCGGGGGGCGCAACATGGGGGCTTCGCTTCACGGAGGAGTCCGTCATGTTCCTTTCTCTTCGGGTCCCGGCCCCTCGCGCCCTGGGCGCAGCGCTGTCCATGCTGTGCGCGGCCGTCCTGGCGCGGCCTGCGCTCGCGCAGGCTGCGCCGCTGGACATCGCGACGCTCACCGCCACGGACGCCGCCGCGCGGCTCTGTGCCGGCTCGTTGACCAGCGAGCAACTGGTCTCGGCCTACCTCGCGCAGGCCAAGGCCAAGGTGCAGCTCAATGCCTTCATCACCCTGGACGAGGCTGGTGCGATGAAGGGTGCGCGCGCGGCCGATGCGGCGCGCCGGCGCGGCGGGCCCTGCAAGCCCCTGGGCGGGCTGCCGGTGGTGATCAAGGACAACATCCAGGTCCAGGGCCTGCCCGCGAGCGCCGGCACGCCTGCACTCAAGGGCTTCGTGGCGAGCGCCGACGCGCCGGTGGTGGCCAAGCTGCGCGCGGCCGGCGCCGTGGTGCTGGGCAAGACCCACATGCACGAGCTGGCCTTCGGCGTCAGCGGCTATAACCCGGCCTTCCAGAGCGGACCCGAGGTGGGCGTGCGCAATGCCTATGACCCGAGCCGGGTGGCCGGCGGGTCTTCCTCCGGCAACGGTGCGGCCCTCGGGGCGCGCATGGCGCCGGCGGCCCTGGGCACCGACACCGGCGGCTCGGTGCGCATCCCCTGCGCCTTCAACGGCTGTACGGCGCTGCGTCCCACCGTGGGCCGCTACTCGCAACGGGGCATCGTGCCGATCTCGCACACACGCGACACCGCCGGGCCGATGGCGCTCTCGGTGGCCGACCTGGCCTTGCTGGACCGGGTCATCGCCGGCGGCGCGCCGGTGGTGGCGGCCAACGTGAGGCGTGTGCGCCTTGGCGTGGTGAAGGCCTTCTATGCCAATCTCGACGAGGACACCCGCACGGCCACCGAGGCCGCGCTGGCCAGGCTGCGCGACGCGGGCGTCACGCTGGTCGACGTGGACATGCCGCAGTTGTCCGAACTCAATGCAGCGGTGAGCTTCCCGGTCGCCCTTTACGAGATCCACGACGACCTGTCGGCCTACCTCGCGCGCTACCGCACCGGCGTCGACATCCGCCAGGTGGCGGCTGCCATCGCCAGCCCCGACGTCAAAGGCACCTTCGAGGGCCTGGTGCTGCCGCGCAAGCTGCCGGCGGAGAAGGGGGTGGTCGATGCCAAACCGGGGTACGAGAACGCCATGCGCAAGGCGCGGCCGGCACTGCAGAAGCTGTACGCCGAGACCTTCAGGAAGCATCGGCTCGACGCGCTCGTCTTCCCCACCGTGCCGCGCGTGGCGCTGCCGGCCACCCCGGAGTCCAGCAGCATCGAGAACTTCGGCCTGCTGATCCAGAACACCGATCCCGGCAGCAACGCCGGCATTCCGGGGCTGCAACTGCCCGCGGGGCTGGGGGCCACCAGCGGCCTGCCGGTGGGGCTGGAACTGGATGGGC
The DNA here is from genome assembly GCF_039541515.1 of Variovorax defluvii. Taxonomy (NCBI): domain Bacteria; kingdom Pseudomonadati; phylum Pseudomonadota; class Betaproteobacteria; order Burkholderiales; family Comamonadaceae; genus Variovorax; species Variovorax defluvii. Next base: position 16,637 of record NZ_BAABGJ010000072.1, on the reverse strand, counting down.
CGGCCGGCAGCGACCGGCGCCTGCTGGCGGTGGGAATGGCCGTGGAGGAGGTGCTCGGGCGCGTGCCGGCGCCGGCGAAGTAGGAATCCCGCGGTGCTCGGCGCCCCCGCCGCCGGCGCGGGGGGCAAGGCAGGGGGACAATGCGCGGCGCCATGCCCAGACCCTCCTCGGACCCCTGCCCCTGCGGCCGCCGCGACCCCCGCGGCACCGCGCTCGGCTACGCCGCCTGCTGCGGCCGCTACCTGGACGACTTCGGGCGCACGCCCGCGCCCGATGCCGAATCCCTGATGCGCTCGCGCTACACCGCGTTCGTGTGCGAGCGCGCCGACTACTTGCTGGCCACGTGGCACCTGTCGAAGCGGCCCGAGCGCCTGGACTTCGAGGCAGGCACCCGATGGCTGGGCCTGGAGGTGCGCACCCATCGCGCCGTCGATGCGGACCATGCCGAGGTGGAGTTCGTCGCCCGCCAGCGTGGCCGCTCCGGCGCGGCCACGCGATTGCACGAGCGCAGCCGCTTCGTGCGCGAGGCGGGGGAGGGCGGCATCCTCCGTTGGTACTACCTCGACGGCGATCTGCGCTGATTCGTTCCGGCCGCCCTGGCAGCGCGAACGTCCCGTGCAGGCGGAGCGTCGCGCTACGGTTTCGATAGCGTGGGGCGCAGATTGTGCGCGAAAAGGAGACAGTCCGATTCCTTCCGGCTACTTTATCGGCGGCGTGTTCGCCCTCACACTCCCCTGCAGACTCAAACAGAAACTACGACAGAGGGCACCATGGCAGCGCACAACACGATCACTCCGACCATTCACCGCTGGATCGCCGCGGTGATGGCCGCGCCGATCGCCGCTGCCGCGCTCTGGCTCGCCGCACCCTCCGCTGCCCGCGCGGATGAGGCGGTCGTCACCCCTTTCTCCACCGCGCGCGGCACCCAGGCGCCCGAGCCCTGGCGCTTCGCCACCCTGCCCGGCAAGACGCCGACCCGCTTCGAGGTAGTCCAGGAGGGCGGCAAGAAGGTCCTCAAGGTCGAAGCCGACGGGTCCTACGGCAACCTGGTGCACGCCACCCGCGTGCCGCTCAACCCCTCCACCACCCTGGCCTGGCGCTGGCGCGTCGACACCTTCGTGCAGGACGCCGACCTGCGCAGCCGTGCCGGCGACGATGGCGCGGCCAAGCTGTGCGTCTTCTTCGACTTCCCGGCCGATCGGCTCTCCTTCGGCGAGCGCACCAAGATCTCGCTGGCACGCCGCACCACCGGCGAGGAGGTCCCCACCGAGGCGCTGTGCTACGTGTGGGACGGCAAGGAAGCCAAGGGCACCCAGTTGGTCAATGCCTTCACGCGCCGTATCCGCATGGTCGTGCTGGAATCCGGCGCGGCCGGCGCGGCCGGCACCGCCGGCCATTGGCTCGGCGAGCGGCGCAGCCTGCTGGCCGACTACCGCCGTGCCTTCGGCGACGAAGCCGGCGACACGCTGCCCGACGTGATCGCGGTGGCGGTCTCGGCCGATGCCGACAACACGCAGGGCCGCGGCCTGGCCTATTTCTCCGACATCGACCTGCGCAGCTTCCCCAGCACGCGCAGCGCCGCGGCCGCCCTCCCAGCACGCGCCGGCACAGGGGAATAGCGATGAACGATCTCGTTGCTCTTCTTTCCGCACAAGGCGCCGTCGTGGTCTTCCTGGTCACGGCGGCGACGCGCCTGGGCGCGCCGGTGCCGGCGGCGCCTTTCCTGGTCGTGGCCGGTGGCCTGGCCTTCGGTGGCCAGTTGTCCTTCGGCGTGGTGCTGCTGGCCGCCGTGTTGGGCAACATCGTCGGCGACGGCGCCTGGTTCCTGGCCGGGCGCCGCTGGGGTTACAGCGTGATGCGCCTGCTGTGCCGCATCTCGCTGTCTGCCGACACCTGCGTGCGGCGCAGCGAATCCATCCTCGGCCGCTGGGGCGGCCTGTCGCTGATCGCGGCCAAGTTCGTGCCGGGCGTGTCGGTGGTGGCTCCGCCGATGGCGGGCGCGCTGGGCATGTCGAACACGCGCTTCCTGACCTACGAGACCGGGGCGGCGCTGATCTGGTCGCTGGGCTTCATGGGGTTGGGCGCGCTGTTCCACGCGGCCATCCAGGACGTGCTGGCCGTGATGTCCAGCGTCGGCCTCACGGCCACCCTGGTGGGTGCGGTGCTGCTGGCGGCCTTCGTCGGCTGGCGGTACCGCACGCGCCGCATCGAGCGGCAGGCCGAGGACGTCGAGCACATCGATGTGAGCGCGCTGCGCCAGGCCTTCGAGGCCAGCCGGCGCCTCACGGTGGTCGACCTGCGTTCGGCGGACACGCGAGCCATCGATCCGCGCGTGCTGCCCGGTGCCGTCGCCATCGGCTACGGCCAGTTGCCGGAGCGCCTGGACGAACTGCGCGCCGCGCGCGAAGTGGTGGTGTTCTGCGACTGCCCGAACGACGAGACGGCCATCGCCGCCGCGCGCCTCTTGACGCAGGCTGGCCTGCCGCGCGTGCGCGTGCTCGCCGGCGGCATCGCGGCCTGGGTGGCGGCCGATGCGCTGGCTTCGGCGCCGGCGCCTCTTTCAGGCGACGTGCCGGACGTTGCTGCGCACGCCGCTTGATCCGTTTCGCCCTCGCGGCCTAGAATCCACCCCGCTCCGGGGTGCACGCAGGGCGCGTGCTGAGATGGCCAGGTGGGCCGAACCCGCGAACTTGATCTGGTTCATGCCAGCGTAAGAAGAGCTGCGACTCCCCGGCCACGGAACGTTCTATTTTCCGCCGCGCCGATCCTGGAGCGATTGCGGAGCACCCGTCCAACCCTGAAGGAGTGCCCCGCATGAATGCCGTCGACAAGTTCGCCTCCCTGCTCACGCTGACCCGCGAGCCTTTTCCCGCTTCCACCAAGAGCAGCATCGCCAGCCCCCGGCGTCCCGACGTCCGGGTGCCGGTGCGCGACGTCCGCCTGACCAACGGCGAGGTCGTGTCGCTCTACGATACCTCCGGCCCCTACACCGATCCCGCAGCCGAGATCGACGTCCGCCGCGGCCTGCCCAGCGTGCGCGGCGCCTGGATCGCCGAGCGCAACGACACCGAGGCCTACATCGGCCGCATGCGCCAGATGCTGGACGACGGCGCCACCCACGCCGACCGCGATGCGCAGAAGCTGGCCGAGCTTCGCGCAGCCGCTTCCGGCCTGCAGCGCCAGCCGCGCCGTGCGATCGCCGGGCGCAACGTGACCCAGATGCACTACGCGCGCCGCGGCATTGTGACGCCCGAGATGGAATACGTCGCCCTGCGCGAGAACGGCCGGCGCGAATGGATGGCCGAGTACCTCGCCGACGCTGCGCGCGAGAAGCGCCTGGCCGGCCACCCGATGGGCGCGCAGATCCCCAGGCTCATCACCCCCGAGTTCGTGCGCGACGAAGTGGCGCGCGGCCGCGCCATCATCCCCGCCAACATCAACCACCCCGAAGTCGAGCCGATGGCCATCGGCCGCAACTTCCTGGTGAAGATCAACGCCAACATCGGCAACTCGGCCGTCACCTCCAGCATCGAGGAGGAAGTGGAAAAACTCGTGTGGGCGATCCGCTGGGGCGCCGACAACGTGATGGATCTTTCCACCGGCCGCAACATCCACACCACGCGCGACTGGATCGTGCGCAACAGCCCGGTGCCCATCGGCACCGTGCCCATCTATCAGGCACTCGAGAAGGTGGGCGGCGTGGCCGAGGACCTGAGCTGGGAGATCTACCGCGACACGCTGATCGAGCAGGCCGAGCAGGGCGTGGACTACTTCACCATCCATGCGGGGCTGCGCCTGCCCTTCATCCACCTCACGGCTGACCGCCGCACCGGCATCGTCTCGCGCGGCGGCTCGATCATGGCCAAGTGGTGCATCGCTCACCACAAGGAGAGCTTTCTCTACACGCACTTCGAGGACATCTGCGAGATCATGAAGGCCTACGACGTGAGCTTCTCGCTCGGCGACGGGCTGCGCCCCGGCTGCGCCGCCGACGCCAACGACGAAGCCCAGTTCGCCGAGTTGCGCACCCTGGGCGAGCTCACCCAGATCGCATGGAAGCACGACGTGCAGACCATGATCGAAGGCCCCGGCCATGTGCCCATGCACATGATCCAGGCCAACATGGACGAGCAGCTCAAGCACTGCCACGAGGCCCCCTTCTACACACTGGGTCCCCTGACCATCGACATCGCACCGGGCTACGACCACATCGCCAGCGCCATCGGCGCCGCCATGATCGGCTGGGCCGGCACCGCGATGCTGTGCTACGTCACCCCCAAGGAACACCTGGGCCTGCCGGACCGCGAGGACGTGAAGCAGGGCATCATCGCCTACAAGATCGCGGCCCATGCGGCCGACGTCGCCAAGGGCCACCCGGGTGCGCGGGCGCGTGACGACGCGCTGTCCAAGGCGCGCTTCGAGTTCCGCTGGCAGGACCAGTTCAACCTGGGCCTGGACCCGGACACCGCGCGCGAATTCCACGACGAGACCCTGCCCAAGGACGCCAGCAAGGTGGCGCATTTCTGCTCCATGTGCGGCCCGAAGTTCTGCTCGATGAAGATCACGCAGGAAGTGCGGGAGTACGCGGCCTCGCGCGGGCTCGGCGAGGACGAGGCCGTGGCCGACGGCATGGCCGGCAAGTCGGCCGAGTTCAAGGCGGCGGGCGGGGAGATGTACATCCCGATCCGATCCAGCTGAGCGCGAGCGGGGGTTGGGGGGCGGTTGGTAGCATCGCCCGATGCCTTCCATCCCCTTCGACGCCGTCCTCTTCGACTGCGACGGCGTGCTCGTCGACTCCGAACCCATCACCAACCGCGTGCTCGCCCAGATGCTCGGCGAGCTGGGCTGGCAACTCAGCACGCAGGAGGCGATGCGCCTTTTCATCGGCAAGGCGGTGCGGGACGAGGGCGCGCTGATCCATGCGAAGACCGGCTTCACCCTCACCCCCGAGTGGCTCGCCGCATTCCGCGAGCGGCGCAACGCGGCGCTCGACAGCGACCTGGTCGAGATCGCCGGCGCCCCCTTGGCCGTGCGCACCTTGCATCGCGCGCTGGATGGCCGCATCGCCTGCGCCTCGGGCGCCGACCGGCACAAGGTGCGGCTGCAACTGGAAAAGGTGGGGCTGCTCGACGCCTTCGACGGCCGCATCTTCAGCGGCCATGAAACGCCGCGCTCCAAGCCGGCGCCCGACGTCTACCTGGCGGCGGCCGAGGCGCTGGGCGTGGACCCGGCCCGTTGCGCGGTGGTGGAGGACACGGTCACCGGCGCCACCGCCGGCGTCGCGGCCGGCGCCACGGTGTTCGGCTACAGCCCGAGCGACCTGGGCCACAGCGGACCGGAGGCGCTGCGCGCGGCCGGCGTGGCCCACGTGTTCAACGACATGGCGCAGTTGCCCGCGCTGCTGGCGGCCTGGCCGGACATGACGGCGTGATCGGCCCGATCAGTCCCGCGTCTGGAAGGCGGCCTTGGCCACCGCGGCCAGCGCCTGCGTCATGGCTTGCGCGCGGCCCGACAGGAAGTGCGCGCTGAGCTGGTCGGCGTTCTTGACGATGCTGGGGTGAACCCGTGAGCGGCCCGAGGTGGCGGCGAACTCGATCAGCGCCGCGTATTCGGAGGTGTCGGTGTCGGGAATCTGCATGCCCGCGATCCTAGGGGCAGAAACAGCCCTCTCCGGCCGGCGCACGACGCAAGGCGGCCACACTGGCAAACTTTTTCACAATTTCTCGGCGTTCGCCAGCCCCGGCTCCGGCTCATTCGCCCCGGCGCGCCGGAAGGCCCCCGGGGTCATCCCGGACCAGGCCCGGAACGCACGCGAGAAGCTCTTCTCGTTGCGGAAGCCCACGCCCAGCGCGATGTTCTTGATCGGCCGCGCGGTGCGCCGCAGTTGCTCGGCCGCCTGCTCGTGGCGCACCGCATCCTTGAGCTGCTGCAGGGTGAGACCCTCTTCCTGCAACTGCCGGTGCAGCGTGCGTGCCGAGACATGGAGCAGCCCGGCCAGCGACTCCGCCGTCGCGCCCTGCCGGCCCTGCGCGCGCAACAGCTCGCGTACCCGCTGGCCGAGCAGTCGGTCGCGGCGGTACTGCAGCACGGTCAGGGGAAGGGCACGGCGCAGCATGGTCCGCAGCGCCTGCTCGTCGCGGCGCAGTGGCATCGCCAGGTAGCGCTCGTCGAAGCTGTAGCTCGCGGTCTCGGCGCCGAAATGCAGTTCCCCGTCGAACATGTACGGGTAGGCATCTCGGTGCGGCGGGGGCTCGAAAGGGAAGCGTGCACTGCGCAGCGACACGCGCGAGTCGATCGCCCACGAGGCGTAGCCGTGCAGGAAGCGCAGGTTCGACACCAGGCAGAACTCGCGCAACGGGCCCAGGGCACGGTTCTCGCGGATCGTGACCGTGGCCACCCCGTCCGCCACCGTGAGCGCGAGGGCGATGTCTTCGGTCAGGAGCCGGTGGTGGCGGCACCAGCGCTTGATGGCCACACCCAGGTCGGGCGAGCTCAAGGAAGCCCGGCACAGCATGCCGTAGGTGCCCCAGGGCAGGCGGCGGCTGAACCAGCCCAGCGCCTCGTCGTCCAGCTCCTGCATCGCATGCGCGGACAGCGCCTCGAACTGGGCTGCTGTCACCCGTGCATGCGCTTTCGCCAGATCCCGCGGCGCAATCTGTGCCTGTGCCAGGGCCTCGGAGGGGTCCATGCCGTAGCGCTCGTAGCCCAGTACGATCGCTCGGACGAAGGCCATGGGCGTGGCCGCGCGGCGAGCCGGCTTGAAGGGGGAATGGGGCATCGGGACCGGGAAATTCTGTGGCGCAATATGCAACCATTGTGACGCCAATTGCAACGGCAGCCGGCGTAAGCTGCCGGCTGCCGCGCGGGATTTCCGGCGCGATCGAACTTGCACCCCAGGAGACAGCCCCATGCATGACCCCGGCCTCAACTTCGACCTCGGCGAGACCATCGACTCGCTGCGCAGCGCGATCGCCGACTTCGCCGCCCACGAGATCGCGCCGCGCGCCGCCGAGATCGACCGCGAGAACCTCTTCCCGCACGACCTCTGGAAGAAGCTCGGCGAGCTCGGCCTGCACGGCATGACGGTCAAGGAGGAATACGGCGGTACCGAGCTCGGCTACCTCGCCCACATCGTGGCGATGGAAGAGGTCTCGCGCGCCTCGGCCTCGGTGGGCCTGTCCTACGGCGCCCATTCCAACCTCTGCGTCAACCAGATCCACCGCAACGGCAGCGAGGCCCAGAAGAAGAAGTACCTGCCCAGGCTGGTGAGCGGCGAGCACGTCGGCGCGCTGGCGATGAGCGAGCCCAATGCCGGCTCCGACGTGGTCAGCATGAAGCTGCGCGCCGAGAAGAAGGGCGACCGCTACGTGCTCAACGGCGGCAAGATGTGGATCACCAACGGCGGCGATGCCGACACCCTGGTCATCTACGCCAAGACCGAGCCCGAGATGGGCGCGCGCGGCATGACTGCCTTCATCGTGGAGAAGGGCTTCAAGGGCTTCTCCGCCGGCACCAAGCTCGACAAACTGGGCATGCGCGGCTCCAACACCTTCCCGCTCTACTTCGACAACTGCGAGGTGCCGGAGGAGAACGTGCTGGGCGGCGAAGGGCAGGGCGCCAAGGTGCTGATGAGTGGCCTGGACTACGAGCGCGCCGTGCTGTCCGGCGGGCCGCTGGGCATCATGGCCGCGTGCATGGATGCGGTGATCCCCTTCGTGCACGAGCGCAAGCAGTTCGGCCAGAGCATCGGCGAGTTCCAGCTCATGCAAGGCAAGCTGGCCGACATGTACTCCACCTGGCAGGCCACGCGCGCCTACGTCTACGCCGTGGGCAAGGCCTGCGATCGCAAGGACCATGCGCGCACCTTCCGCAAGGACGCGGCCGGTGCCATCCTCTATTCGGCCGAGAAGGCGACCTGGATGGCCGGCGAGGCGATCCAGGCCCTGGGCGGCGTGGGCTACACCAAGGACTTCCCGGTCGAGCGCCTGTGGCGCGACGCCAAGCTGTACGAGATCGGCGCCGGCACCAGCGAGATCCGCCGGATGCTGATCGGGCGTGAGCTGTTCGCCGAGACGGCCTAGTCCACTGAAACATTGAATTGAATGGTGAGGGCCGCCCGAGACGGGATGCGATGCAAGGCGCAAAGTGCAGCGATACCGGTCGGTATCGCGAGCATTTGCAACGCCGCAGCGCGCCCGTATCGGGTGGACTGCACCAGTCGATTTCAGTGTTTCAGTGGACTAGGGTTGGACTTCATTCCTCTCCCGCAGGGGGAGGGAGCAACACAGGAGAGGGTATGGCATTGACTGAGAGCCTCGACCGCGGCCCCACCGACGTCCCGCTGATCGAGCAGACCATCGGCGACTTCTTCGACGACATGGCGCGCCGCCAGGGCGCGCGCGACGCGCTGGTCAGTGCGCACGAAGGCCGGCGCCTGAGCTACCTCGAGCTGCAGCGCGAGTCGAACCGGCTGGCCAGCGCGTTGCTGACGCTGGGCCTCGCGCCCGGGGACCGCGTCGGCATCTGGTCGCACAACAACGTGGCCTGGGTGCTGATGCAGATCGCCACGGCCAAGGTCGGCATCATCCTCGTCAACATCAACCCCGCCTACCGCACCGCCGAGCTCGAGTACGCGCTCAACAAGGTCGGCTGCAAGGCGCTGGTCACGATGCCGCAGTTCAAGACCAGCGACTACCTCGGCATGCTGCGCGAGCTCGGCCCGCAGCGCCTGCCGCTGCTGCAGCACATCGCGTGGATCGACAAGGAAGGGGCGGGCGACGAGGTCGCGGGCGTGCAGCGCTTCTCGGCCCTGCTGGCCGGCGGCGATCCGGAGGACCCTCGCATCGCGCAGATCGGCCGCACGCTGAAAGCCACCGACCCGGTCAACATCCAGTTCACCAGCGGCACCACCGGCTTCCCCAAGGGAGCCACGCTCACCCACCGCAATATCCTCAACAACGGCTTCTTCATCGGCGAGTGCATGAAGCTCACGCCGGAGGACCGGCTGTGCATCCCGGTGCCGCTCTACCACTGCTTCGGCATGGTGCTGGGCAACCTGGCCTGCCTGACGCACGGCGCGACCATCGTCTACCCGAACGACGGCTTCGATCCGCTCACCGTGCTGCAGACCGTGCAGGCCGAGCGCTGCACCGGCCTGCACGGCGTGCCGACCATGTTCATCGCCGAGCTGGACCATCCGCGCTTCAAGGAGTTCGACCTGAGCACGCTGCGCACCGGCATCATGGCCGGCTCGCCCTGCCCGATCGAGGTGATGAAGCGCGTGGTCGACCAGATGCACCTGTCGGAGATCACCATCGCCTACGGCATGACCGAGACCAGCCCGGTGAGCTGCCAGAGCTCCACCGACACGCCGCTGGACAAGCGCGTCGCCACCGTCGGCAAGGTCCAGCCGTACCTGGAGGTCAAGATCGTCGACCCGGAGACCGGCGCCATCGTCGCGCCGGGCACGTCGGGCGAGCTGTGCACCCGCGGCTACTCCGTGATGCACGGCTACTGGGAGGACGCGGAGAAGACCCGCGAGGCCATTGACGCGGAAGGCTGGATGCACACCGGCGACCTCGCCACCATGGACGCCGAGGGCTACGTCAACATCGTCGGCCGCATCAAGGACCTGGTGATCCGCGGCGGCGAGAACATCTACCCGCGCGAGATCGAGGAGTTCCTCTACCGCCATCCGAAGATCCAGGACGTGCAGGTGGTCGGCCTGCCCGACAGGAAGTACGGCGAGGAGCTCTGCGCCTGGGTCATCGTGAAGCCCGGCCAGGCCGCGACGGCCGACGAGATCCGCGATTTCTGCAAGGGCCAGATCGCGCATTACAAGGTCCCGAAGTACATCGAGTTCGTCAAGGAGTTCCCGATGACCGTGACCGGCAAGATCCAGAAGTTCAAGATCCGCGAAGCCATGAAGCAGCAGCTCGGCATCGACGAAGAAAAAACAGCATAGCCATCGCATGAGCCAACTCGAAACCAAACTCAACGCCCGTTCGGCCGAATTCCAGGCCAACGCCGCTGCGATGCGCGCGCTGGTGGACGACCTGCACGCCCAGTTCGCCAAGGTCGAGGCCGGCGGCGGCGAGGCCGCGCGCAGCAAGCACACCGCGCGCGGCAAGCTGCTGCCGCGCGAGCGCGTGGCCCAGCTGCTGGACCCCGGCACGCCCTTCCTGGAGATCGCGCCGCTGGCGGCCCACGCGATGTACCACGGCGCCGCGCCCGGCGCGGGCCTCATCGCCGGCATCGGCCGCGTCAGCGGGGTGGATTGCATGATCGTGTGCAACGACGCGACGGTGAAGGGCGGCACCTACTACCCCATGACGGTCAAGAAGCACCTGCGCGCCCAGGAGATCGCCGAGCAGAACCGCCTGCCCTGCATCTACCTGGTCGACTCGGGCGGCGCCAACCTGCCGAACCAGGACGAGGTGTTCCCCGATCGCGAGCACTTCGGCCGCATCTTCTACAACCAGGCCAACATGAGCGCCCAGGGCATCGCCCAGATCGCGGTGGTGATGGGCTCCTGCACGGCCGGCGGCGCCTACGTGCCGGCGATGAGCGACGAGTCCATCATCGTCAAGGAACAGGGCACCATCTTCCTGGGCGGCCCGCCGCTGGTGAAGGCCGCCACCGGCGAGGTGGTGACGGCCGAGGACCTGGGCGGCGGCGACGTGCACACGCGGCTGTCGGGCGTGGCCGATCACCTGGCGCAGAACGATCTGCATGCGCTGGCGCTGGCCCGCACGGCGGTCGCGAACCTCAACGCGCGCGGCGCAGGACAGGCTGTGCCGGCCACGCGCGAGCCCCGCCCGCCGGCCTTCCCCGCCGAAGAGCTCTACGGCGTGATCCCCACCGACACCCGCAAGCCCTTCGACGTGCGCGAGATCATCGCCCGCATCGTCGACGGCAGCGAGTTCCACGAGTTCAAGGCCCGCTTCGGCGCCACCCTGGTGTGCGGCTTCGCCGAGATCGAGGGCATGCCGGTGGGCATCGTGGCCAACAACGGCATCCTGTTCTCCGAATCGGCGCAGAAGGGCGCGCACTTCATCGAGCTGTGCGGCCAGCGCAAGATCCCGCTGGTGTTCCTGCAGAACATCACCGGCTTCATGGTCGGGCGCAAGTACGAGAACGAGGGCATCGCGCGCCACGGCGCCAAGATGGTGACGGCGGTGGCCACCGTCAACGTGCCGAAGTTCACCATCATCATCGGAGGCAGCTTCGGCGCCGGCAACTACGGCATGTGCGGCCGCGCCTACTCGCCGCGCTTTCTCTGGATGTGGCCCAACGCGCGCATCAGCGTGATGGGCGGCGAGCAGGCGGCCAGCGTGCTCGCCACCGTCAAGCGCGACGGCATCGAGGCCAAGGGCGGCCAGTGGAGCGCCGAGGAAGAGGAAGCCTTCAAGGCTCCGATCCGCCAGCAGTACGAGCAGCAGGGCCACCCCTACTACGCCACCGCCCGGCTGTGGGACGACGGCATCATCGACCCGGCCGACACGCGCCGCGTGCTGGCCCTGGGCCTGGCCGCCGCGCGCCATGCGCCGGTGCCCGAGCCGAAGTTCGGCGTGTTCCGGATGTGAAGGAGGAGAGGCCATGTCGCTGCAGAACTACTTCTCCAGCCTGGCGCGGTACCACGTGTGGGCCACGCACAAGCTGCTCGACGTCAATCTCAAGAGCCTGTCCGATGCGGACTGGCGTCGCGACTGCGGCCTTTACTTCCGCTCGGTGCACGGCACCGTCAACCACCTGCTGGTGACCGACAACATCTGGTACGCGCGCTTCGCCGAAGGCCATTCACCGCGCATCGCGCTGAACACGGAGCTGCACGCCGAGCGGGCCGCCGCCTGCGAGGCGCTGCGCCATGCCGTCACGCGCTGGAGCCCCTGGCTCGCCACGCTCCCGCCGGAGCGCTACGACGGGCAGCTCGCCTACACCCGCAACAACGGCGAGCAGGTCAGCATCCCCTTCGCGCCGGCGCTGGGCCACGTGTTCAATCACGCCACCCACCATCGCGGCCAGCTCACGGCGGCGTTGACCGGCATGGTCCAGCCCGGGCCGGAGCTGGATTGGGTCTATCTCCTTCAGCAGGAAGCAAAGTCGCCATGAGCACCTCCTTCACCACGCTCGAACTCGCCTTCGAAGGCGCCGTCGCGCGCATCTGGCTCAACCGGCCCGAGCTGCGCAACGCCTTCGACGAAGTCGTCGTCCGCGAATTGAGCGACGCCTTCTCGCAGGCCGGCGCGGCGCCCGAGGTGCGGGTGATCGTGCTCGGCGCCCACGGCCCGGCCTTCTGCGCCGGCGCCAACCTCCACTGGATGCGCCGCGCCGCCGAGTTCACGCACGAGCAGAACCTCGCCGATGCCGGCGCGCTGGCGCAGATGCTGCGCACCATCCACGAAAGCCCCAAGCCGGTGATCGCCCGCGTGCAGGGTGATGTCTATGCCGGCGGCATGGGGCTGGTGGCCGCCTGCGACGTGGCGGTGTCGGTCGACACGGCCTGGTATTGCCTGAGCGAGGTGAAGATCGGCCTGATCCCCGCCACCATCAGCCCCTACGTCCTGCGCGCCATGGGCACGCGCGCCGCGCAGCGCTGGTTCCTCACGGCGGAGCGCTTCGACGCGGCCGAGGCGCACCGCATCGGCTTCGTGCACGAGGTGGTGGCGGCCGATGCGCTCGATGCCAAGGTCGCCGAGATCGTCCGGGCCTTCACCGGCGCCAGCCCGGCCGCGGTGCGCGCCTGCAAGCAGCTGATCGCCGACGTGGCGGGCCGCGAGATCGACGATGCGCTGATCGAGAACACGGTGCAGGGCATCGCCGACATCCGCGCCAGCGAAGAGGGCCGCGAAGGCGTGCAGGCCTTCCTTCAGAAGCGCAAGCCTTCGTGGATCTCCGGCTGAGGAGCCCGGTGCCGTGGACGCACTCGACCTGCCCCAGCTGCTCGCCCTTTCCGCCGCCATCGGCTGGGCCAGCGGCGTGCGCCTCTACCTGGTGGTGCTGCTGACGGGGCTGGCCGGCTACCTCGGCTGGGTGCCGCTGCCCAACGGCCTGCAGATGCTTGCGCACCCGGTGGTGATCGCGGCCAGCGGCTTCATGGTCTTCATCGAGTTCTTCGCCGACAAGATCCCGGGCCTCGATTCGCTCTGGGACATGGTCCACACTGTGATCCGCATCCCGGCCGGCGCGGCCCTGGCGGCGAGCGTGTTCGGTGCCGACCACGCACTGATGGCGGTGGTCGCTGCATTGCTGGGCGGGAGCTTCGCCGCCACGGCCCACGTGGCCAAGTCCACCACGCGCGCGGCCATCAACACCTCGCCCGAACCTTTCAGCAATGTTGGCGCCTCGCTGGTCGAGGATGGGCTGGTGCCGGCCAGTTTGTGGCTGGCGGTGGCCCATCCCTTCGTCTTCCTGCTGCTCTTCCTCGCCGTGCTGGCGCTGTCCGTCTGGCTGATCCGCAAGAGCTGGCGCTTTTTGCGCGCGCTGTTCTCGCGCCTCGCCCGCATCTTCAGCGGCAAGCCCGATCCCGGTGTGACCCCTGCCTTCGGGGCCCCACGGCGTGAGGACAGGCAAATCTAGTTTTTTGTAACGGCGCCGGCGGGACGATGCCGGCCGGTTGAATGACGTTGAGGCAAAGATGATCCGAACGGCGGCGAACGTCGCGCAATCCGCATGCATTCCGCGCGCATCCGCTCATTTGCGGAGCGTTGGAGGCTTGCCTACGATGCGCGGCCCGAGCACCGTGGAACAAGGAACGCATCCATGCCCTTCGTGAATTCCTCGTCGCCGCCATCCGCCTCCACGCGCAATGCCGATTGGCAGCAGCGCAGCCGGCGTCATGTGTGGCACCCCTGCACCCAGAGCATCCGCCTGGAGGCGGTGCCGCCGCTGCCGATCGCCCGCGGAGAGGGCGCCTGGCTGATCGACCACGACGGCCGGCGTTACCTCGACGCCACCAGCTCCTGGTGGGTCAACCTCTTCGGCCACGCGCATCCGGCCATCAATGCCGCGCTGCACGCGCAGCTCGACACCCTGCCGCACGTGATGCTGGCCGGCTGCACCCACGCGCCGGCGGTGGAACTGGCCGAGCGCCTGGCCGCGCTGACCGGCGATGCGCTGGGCCATTGCTTCTACGCGTCCGACGGCGCCTCGGCCGTGGAGATCGCGTTGAAGATGAGCTTCCATGCCTGGCGCAACACCGGCCGTGACGGCAAGCGCGGCTTCGTCGCGTTGCGCGGCGGCTACCACGGCGAGACGCTGGGCGCGCTGCACGTGACCGACGTGGCCGTGTTCCGCGATGCCTATGCGCCGCTGCTGCGCGACGTGCATCTCGCCCCCTCGCCGGACGCGCGCGGCGCGCAGCCGGGCGAGGACGCGCAGGCGGTCGCCCGCCGCGCCGCCGATGCGCTGGACAGCCTGCTGGCCGCGCAGCACGAGCGCATCGCCGCCGTCATCGTCGAGCCGCTGGTGCAGTGCGCCGCCGGCATGGCCATGCACGACCCCGAGTACCTGCGCCGCGTGCGCGCGGCCTGCGACCGCCATGGCGTGCACCTGATCGCCGACGAGATCGCGGTCGGCTGCGGCCGCAGCGGCAGCTTCTTCGCCTGCGAGCAGGCGGGCATCTGGCCCGACTTCCTGTGCCTGTCCAAGGGCATCAGCGGAGGCTACCTGCCGCTGGCGCTGGTGATGACGCGCGAGGCCATCTACCAGGGCTTCGTGGACGACGACGTGGCGCGCAGCTTCCTGCATTCGCATTCCTACACCGGCAATGCGCTGGCCTGCCGCGCGGCGCTGGCCACGCTCGACCTGTTCGAGCGCGAGGACGTGCTCAACCGCAACCGCGCACGTTCGGCGCGCATCCTGCAGCGGCTGCGCGAGGGGCTGGACCCGGCGCGGGCGGAACACCTGCGCCAGCGCGGGATGATCACCGCCTTCGACCTGCGCGCGCCCGGCCCGCGCTTCGCGGAACGCTTCCACCTCGCGGCCCGCGCGCAGGGCCTGTTGATGCGCCCGATCGGCAGCACCGTCTACCTGATGCCGCCCTACGTGGTCGGCGATGCCGAGATCGACCAACTGGTCGATGGCACCCTGGCGACGCTCGATGCCGTGGCCACCACCCGTGCGCCGGAGGACCGCGATGTCGCGCTTGCTTGACCGCCTCCAGCACGAGATCGACGTGCTCGACGCCCAGTCGCTGCGCCGCCGGCGCCAGATCGCCGAGACGCCCTGCGCGCCCGAGCAGCGCCTCACGCTGGCCGACGCTGCGGCGCCGCGCACCATGCTGGCCTTCAGCAGCAACGACTACCTGGGCCTGGCCGCGCATCCCGCGCTCGCGGCCGCGCTGGCCGAGGGCGCTGCGCGCTACGGCACGGGCAGCGGCGGCTCGCACCTGATCCTCGGCCATTCGCGCGCCCACGCGCAGCTCGAGGAGCGGCTGGCCGGCTGGATGGCGCCGCACATCCCCGAGGCGCAAAGCCTGTTCTTCTGCACCGGCTACATGGCCAACCTGGCAGTGCTGTCGGCGCTGGGGGGCGCCGAGGCGGTGATCTTTTCCGAGACGCTCAACCATGCCTCGCTGATCGACGGCACCCGGCTGGCCCGGGCCGAGGTGCAGCGCTACCCGCATTGCGACATGCAGGCCCTCGACGCGCAGCTCGCCGCTTGCGATGCGCCGGTCAAGCTGATCGTCAGCGATGCCGTGTTCAGCATGGACGGCGACATCGCGCCCGTGGCCGAGCTGCTCGCGCTGGCCGAGCGCCACGATGCCTGGCTGGTGCTGGACGACGCGCACGGTTTCGGCGTGCTGGGCGCGCGCGGGCACGGCGTGCTCGAGGCCACCGGCCTGCGCTCCGAGCGCCTGGTGCTGATCGGCACGCTGGGCAAGGCGGCCGGCGTGTCGGGCGCCTTCGTGGCCGCGCACCGCACCGTGATCGACTATCTGGTACAGCGCGCACGCACCTACATCTTCACGACCGCGGCGCCGCCGGCCATCGCCCATGCGCTGCTCACCAGCCTGGACCTGATCGAGGGCGAGGAGGGTGCGCGGCGCCGGGCGCAACTGCGCGCCCGGATCGCCCAGCTGCGCGAGGGCGTGCGGACGGTGCTGCCGGCCGACGGCAGCGCCTGGATGCCCGATTCGCCGACCGCGATCCAGCCGGTCATCGTGGGCGACAACGCGCGTGCCATGCAGCTGTCGGCGCAGCTCGACGGCTTCGGCCTGCGCGTCGGCGCGATCCGTCCGCCCACCGTGCCGGCCGGCACGGCGCGGCTGCGCATCGCGCTGTCGGCCAGCCATGGCGAGGGGGAGGTGGCGCGGCTGGTCGATGCGCTGGGGCGGGCGTTGGGGCGGACTTTGACTTTGAAGGAGGCTGCATGAGAGCGGGGGCTGTGTTGCTCTCTTGCCGTTTGGGTGGGGGTGAGGGCTCTGGGCCTGGGCTTTGGCGTTGGTCTTGTCGTGGCTTGGGCTTGGGCTTGGCGTGCGGGTCTTTGTTTTGGCCTTTTTGGTTGTGTGGCGCAGCAGCCGGGAATTCGCTCCTGCGGCCTTTGTTTTGGCCTTGCCTGTTGTTTGGCGCAGGAGCCGGGAATTCGCCCCGGCGGGCGAGTTACTTTCTTTGTCTCGCCAAAGAAAGTAACCAAAG
>NZ_BAABGJ010000071.1:575-24244 GCF_039541515.1 Variovorax defluvii | reverse complement strand
ACTCGCCCGCCGGGGCGAATTCCCGGCTCCTGCGCCAAACAACAGGCAAGGCCAAAACAAGGGCCCAAGAAGCGAATTCCCGGCTCCTGCGCCACACAACAAGCAAGGCCAAAACAAAGCCCCCCGTGGCAAGCCACCCCAAGAACAACCCCAAACCAAAGGCCGCCCAGACCCCTCACCCCTACCCAGACGGAGAGGGAGAGCGAGAGCGAGAGGCAGAGAACGCCAAGCGCCCCTCACACCCTTCCCCTCCTCAAACTGCTCAAGTCATCGACCGCCCCCAGATAAGCCTCGACCACCCGCCCATCCGACTGCACCTCCGAAGGCGTCCCCGACGCCAGCGCCTCCCCCATGTTCATCGCCAGCACCCGATCCGACACCTTCGACACCAGCGACATGTCGTGCTCCACCATCAGCACAGAAATCCCCAGCTCCTTCTGGATGTCCTGGATCCAGAAAGCCATGTCCGCCGTCTCTTCGACGTTCAGCCCCGAAGAAGGCTCGTCCAGGAGCAGCAGCTTCGGCTCCGTGCAAAGCGCCCGCGCCAGCTCCACCACCTTGCGCACCCCGTAGGGCAGCCCCGCCACCGTCGAGTCCCGGTGATGCTGAAGGTCGAGCAGGTCGATCACCCTTTCCACCTTCTCCCGCGACTCGATCTCCGCCCGCCGCGTCCCCGGGGTAAAGAAGACATCGCGCCAGAACCCCGTACGCCGGTGCCTATGCCGCCCGATCAGCAGGTTGTGCAGCACCGTCGCATGCTCGAAAAGCTCGATGTTCTGGAAGGTCCGCGCGATCCCCAGGGCCGCGATTTCATGCGGCGCATGCTCGGTCAGCACCACCGGCCGGGCGTCCTCGCCGTGCCAGACGATCTGCCCACTGGTCGGCGTGTAGATGCGGCTGATCAGATTGAAGACCGTCGTCTTGCCCGCCCCGTTCGGCCCGATCAGCGTGAACACCTCTCCGCGCCGCACCTCGAAGCCGACCTTGTTGACCGCCAGCACGCCCCCGAAGCGCACGCTCAGATCCCTCGCCGACAGAAGAACCTCGGAAGCGATCATTTCAAGCGGTCCGACTTGGTGAAGGACTTCTGCCGCTTGAACAAGCCCCGGCGGTAGAAGGGAAAGAGCTGCAGGTAGGTACGGATCTTCAGCCACCGCCCAAACAGCCCCAGCGGCTCGAAGAGCACGAAGCCGATCAGTACCAGCCCGTACACCAGCCCTTGCAGCCCGGGCGCCTGCCCGATCGCCTCCGGCAGCCAGTCCTTGCCCAGCGCGATCAGCTGCGGCATCGCGATCAGGAAGATCGCGCCGAGAAAAGCGCCGTGCACCGATCCCAGTCCACCGATGACGACCATCAGCAGCAGGTCGATCGACTGCAGGATGTTGAACTGGTCCGGCGAGATGAAGCTCAGCTTGTGCGCGTACAGCGCCCCACCCAGCCCTGCCAGCGCGGCCGAGACGGCGAAGGACAGGGTCTTGTAGCGCGCCAGGTGGATGCCCATGCTCTGCGCCGAGATCTCCGAGTCGCGGATCGCCACGAAGGCGCGGCCGGTGGGCGAGCGCAGCAGGTTGAGGATCGCGAAGGTGCACAGCACCGCGATCAGCAGGCACACGATGTAGAAGTTCTCGCTGGACCCGATCTCCAGGCCGAAGAGCGTGGGCGACTTCACGTGCAGGCCCGAGTTGCCGCCCGTCACGCGCTCCCAGCGCGCGAACACCTCCTCCACGATGAAGCCGAAGGCCAGGGTCGCAATGCCGAGGTAGATGCCCTTGACCCGCAGTGCCGGCAATCCCACCACCACACCCACCGCCGCCGACAGCGCCGCCGCCGCAGCCAACGCCAGCGGGAACGGCACGCCCGCGTTGGCCAGCACCGCCTGCGTATAGGCGCCGGTGCCCAGGAAGGCTGCATGCCCGATCGAGAACTGGCCGGTGAAGCCGGCCAGCAGCATCAGGCCCAGGCCCACGATGCCGTAGATGAGCACGAAGGTCAGCTGCGCCAGCCAGTACTCGGGCAGCAGCCAGGGCGCGGCGATCAGCCCGGCGCCCAGCAGGCTGTACCAGAACACATGGCCGCCGTGCCTGGCGAGGGCGATGTCCTGCGCGTAGCTGGTTTTGAATATGAAACGCATCGCGGGCAGGCCTTCCTCAGCCTCTTCGCTGCTCGGCGAGCGCAGCGAAGCCCGCCCCCTTGAGGGGGGATTCGGCTGCACGACGTGAGCAAGAAACGAGGGTGGTCATACCTTCTTCCTGAGCTTCTCGCCAAAGAGGCCGTTGGGCCTCACCATCAGCATGATCAGGACCACGATGTACGGCGCCGTGTCCTTGAAGCCATCCGGCAGGTAGAAGCCGGCCAGGGACTCGACGATGCCGATCACCAGCCCCCCGACGATCGCACCCGGCAGGCTGCCGAAGCCGCCCACCACCGCCGCCGGAAAGGCCTTGAGTCCGATGAAGCCCATGTTGGCGTGTACGAAGGTGATGGGCGCAAGCAGCATGCCGGCAATGGCCGCCACCGCCGCGGCCAGCCCCCACACCAGCCCGTTGAGCCGCTTGACCGGGATGCCCATGTAGTAGGCCGCCAGCTGGTTCTGCGAGCAGGCCTGCATGGCGATGCCGAGCTTGCTGTAGCGGAACATCGCGTAGAGCAGGCCGCACAGGATGGCGGTGGCGGCAATGATGGCGACCTGCTCCACGTTGATCACCAGCGCGCCCAGCTTCCAGGTCTGGTCCTTGTAGGGCACGGCGAGCGTGTGGGTGTCCGTGCCGATGCCGGGGATCATGGTGATGAGCCCGCGCGCCACGTAGCCGATGCCGATGGTCAGCATCACGATCGAGAACTGCGGCTGGCCGAGGATGGGCCGGATCACCACCAGTTCGAGCAGCACGCCGAAGGCGGCCATCGCGGCCAGGGCCAGGAGCGCGGCCAGCCAGAAGGGCAGGCCGAACAGGGCCATGCCGGCGAAGGCGCAGAAGGCACCCAGCATCATCAGCTCGCCCTGGGCGAAGCTGACCGTCTCGGTGGCCTTGTAGATCAGCACGAACCCCAGCGCGATCAGGCCGTAGATGCAGCCTTGGGCAATGCCCGAAAGCAGGAGTTGGGTGATCTGAAGCAACGGCGCCTCGGTGGTTGGCGGTTTATATCGGTGGCCCGCGCCTGCCGTGCCGAGGGTTGTCCCTCATGCCGCCCAAGCGCGGCTACTGATGGACGGCCACTGGCCTCGGAAACAGCGTTGGTGTCCAGAACGAAAAAATGAAGTCAGTCTGGCAAGCTTGAACGCCACACGCCTTCCTTGCACACCCGCACGGTGTGACCCTCGGCCGCGCGGGGAAGTCAAGCGCCGCCTCGCCGCCGGCAACTGCGCCACCAGGGACCTTTTTAAGCTTCACTTAAGACTGCGCCAACACACTCAACCCCGGCAGCCCGATTTGGCACCTCCTCCTCTCTTCATCCAGGGCTGTCCTTGACCCGCTACGGCGGGTTTTTTCTTTGGCGCTCGCGAATCACGCACGGCGACGCCACAATCGACAGCTCGCTTCGCAACCCCATGGCCGCGCCCGTGTCACCCCTTTCCCGCCCCGCACGCACCGAGCGCGAGGTCCGTATCGACCTCGCCGCCGCCTACCGCATGGCCTGGCAGAACGGCTGGGATGACACGATCTACACGCACCTCTCGGCCAGCGTGCCGGGCGAGCCGGGCCACTACCTGCTGAATCGCTTCGGCACCACCTTCGAGGAGATCACCGCGTCCAGCCTGGTCAAGGTCAACGTGCGCGGCGAGGTGGTCGATGGCTCGGGCGCGCGAATCAACCCGAGCGGCTTCGCCATCCATGGCGCCGTGCACGCGGCGCGGCCGGAGGTCGAGTGCGTGATCCACCTGCACACGCCGTGGGGCGTGGCGCTGTCGATGCTGCCCGGCGGATTGCAGCCGACCTCGCAGTACGCGATGCGGCTGCATCGACGCCTCGGCCGCCATGCCTACGAAGGCCTCGCGCTGGGTGCCGACGAGCAGCAACGGCTGGTGGCGAACCTCGGGACGCTCGATGGGCTGATCCTGGAGAACCATGGCCCGCTCGTGGTGGGGCGCACGGTGGCCGAGGCCTGGATGCTGATGCACCTGCTGGAGCGCGCCGCGCAGGCCCAGATGCGCGCCATGGCCGCCCACGGCGGCGCCGTGCCCGCCGTCGGCGAAGATCTGGCTGCGCGCACCTACCGCGAGTGGGTCGGCGACGGCAGCGAATGGGATGGCGACCTCGAATGGCCCGCCCTCCTGCGCCGCCTGGACCGCAGCTCGCCAGGCTACCGCGACTGACCTGAACCGAACCGATTCACGACCCCTTCCCTACCCTGGAGACACCATGCCCACCATCCGCGTCGAAATGTTCGAAGGCCGCACCGTCGAGCAAAAGAGAGCCTTCGCGCAAGCCCTGACAGAAGCCGCCGTGCGCACCATCGGCGCGTCGCCGGAGTCGGTCGACATCCTGTTCTTCGACATCCAGAAGCAGGACTGGGCCACGGGCGGCCGACTGTGGAGCGATCCGGCACCGACGAAGACCGACTGACCCGCCGATCTGGCGGCACGCGCTTGCACGCGGTAAGAGGGCGGACGATAGTGCCCGTTCCAGTTCACCGCAAGGAGAGTCCCATGCCGCTAAGATTCCCGGCCCTCGCCGCCATTGCGTTCGCGATGCCCCTGCACGCCGCGCCGACGACGGCACCGGCGCCGACCACGTTGGTGCCGCTGGGCGTTTCGGGCACCGGCGAGTCCTCGGTCGCCTGGATGCTCGATCCTGTGAAGAACCGCATCCTGGTCTGCCGCGCCGATTACGGCGCGGGCAGCGGCGGCAGCAGTTGCAATGTCATTCAGTTGCCGCCGCGTTGAAGGCTCAGGACGCGAGCGTCCACCTGAGGGCACCCGTATGCACTGGCGCGGTGGTGGCACCGGCTTGCGCAACCGCGCTTGTGTGGCTTTGCAGACGCAGGAGGTGGCGGCGCAATGACGCTATTCATCACCCTTGCCACCCCTCGCGCAGATAACTGTCAGGGATACTTAATGCCGATGTGTCCGGGTGGACCAAGAAAAGGGCTTGGGCATCTTTCACGGCCAAGTCCTCCACATAGTGGCTTCCGATCAACCGAACAACATCATCCGGAAGGGGCGGACTCGAATTCTTCACCAGCCAGTGAAGACCTTGCAGCGCGCGGTCTCTCGCGAAAGCATCCCGATTGCGCTTGACGAGAAGCTCCAGCGCAAGGCTCCAGGGGGCGGAGGCGGGATAGCCGCTCGGCATGACATCGAGGAACAGCAACGATGTGTTCTCCGCTTCCAATACGTGAGCAAGCGGCTCCAAGTCGCTGTCCTCATAGCCATAGTGGCTATGGGTCTGGAACAAGACCGACACAAGTTCTTTGTTCGCCGCGAACAGGTCCGCCAGCGCCTTCACGGTTGACGACCCGATGATGTTGCCGTTCAGGTTCAACCGCCTCAAGTGCTGATGACCCTTGAACCCCATCAGCAGCGGCGTCATCGTTGCGTCCTTCAAGAGGTTTTTCCCCATATCCAGCTCCTCGAGGCGCATGCTCCATAACGGCGAAATCTGGAGCTGCACCGTATTGAACTCGGTACAGAAGAGGTGACAGTTGTTCAAGCGAAGGCGTCGCAGGGGCTGGTTCGACATCGCCTTCAAGAGCACGTTGCCATTGGTGATTCCCAGAATGCAGTGGCTCATGTCCAACTCGACCAGCGACTGTCTGCCGCACAAAAACTGCGCACAGCCGGCCACCCACGGGCTCACATCATGAGGCTGCGACACGGCTTCATAACTGGTGACCTGGAACCGCAGCGAATGCAGCTTTTCTTGCTGGCCGAGTGCATCCCAGAGATTGTCGAGCCCGTGGGCGCTGCTCCAGTCCAACTCGCCCTTGATGCTCAAACACTCGATTCTGCTGGCCTGCAGAATTTCGAACAGCAACGGCCAGAGGCGCTCATTTGCTTTGACGTGGACGTTCAGAGACTTGAGGGCCGGCAATCGGGGATTGAGCGTGAACAGGTCGAAGAAGCCCTTCACCTCGACGCCTCGCAAAGTCAGCTCGACCAGAGCCGGCATCTTGAGCAGCATGTTGAACAGCAATGCGCCCGAGTCGGAATCGAGGCCCCGCACCTCTTCGAGTGTCAGCGACTCGAGGGAGAAGTTGTCCGGGATGGCGTTGCACAAGGTCTGCCACTCACTCTTCCACTCTTGCCCAGCGCGCCCTTGTATGCAAAGACCTTTTATTGTCTCCCGCTCGAGGATGAAGCGCAGCGCGTCATCCTGCCCGTGATTCATGCACTCGTGCACCAGCGCGTTCAGGTCCGATACACCGTCCTCCCATACGTATGCCTGGATCAGCTTGTTGAACTTCTCCGACCGGCCGTGATGACTGGTCTTGAACCGGGTCAGGATATCAAGCTTGCTTCCGCCGGATCCCGGTGGCAGAGGGCGGGCGACGATCGTGTGTTGCGTGGCCGCGGGTGCGCCTTTCAGCAAAGAGCTGACAAAGTCCATGCTGCGTATCTCCAGGGGGGTGTCGACAAGAGAGCTTTCGCGCGTAGCACGAGAGCTCCGGTGGGTAACACCTGATGCGTGGATGGTTCCACGCACCACCCTGCCCACTCAACGCGCGGCCTTGCCTCCGAGCACCCGCTGCAGTTCCGCCGCGCACATCGACACCGCCGTATTCGCCTCGTCCAGCAACCGGCCCATGGTGATGAAGCCGTGGATCTGGCGCTCGAAACACACGTAGGCGGCGCGGTTGCCGGCCGCGGTGAGCGCGCGCGCATAGTCCAGCCCCTCGTCGCGCAGCGGGTCGTAGCCGGCTGTCAGCACCAGGGCCGGCGGCAGGTGCGACAGGTCCGGGTGCAGCAGCGGCGAGGCACGCCAGTCCAGGTCATGCGCCGGATCGGCGATGTAGTGGTCGTGGAAGTAGGCGATGGTGTCGCGGGTCAGCACATAGCCCTGGCCGTTGCTGGTGTGCGAAGGGTGCAGGCGACGCATGTCCGTGGCCGGGTAGATCAACAGCTGGAAAGCGATGGGCAGGTCGCCGGCATCGCGCGCGGCAATGGCCACCACCGCTGCGAGGTTGCCGCCCGCGCTGTCGCCGCCGACCGCCAGGCGGGCCGCGTCCACGCCGAGCACCTGCGCCTGCTCGCGCACCCAGCGCGTGGCCGCCACGGCGTCGTTCACGGCCGCGGGGAAGCGATGCTCCGGTCCCATGCGATAGTCGACCGCGACCACGGCGCAACCCGATTGATTGCACAGCTCGCGGCACAGCGTGTCGTGGGTGTCGAGGTCGCCGATGGTCCAGCCGCCGCCGTGGTAGTAGATAAGCACCGGCAGCACCGCGCCCGCGGCGCTCCCCAACGGGCGGTAGAGGCGCAGCGGGACCGGCCCGAGCGGCCCCGGCGCGCTCAGGTCACGCACCGCTGCCACCTCGCCCGGTGCAGGCTGTGCGAAGGCCCGCCGGTCCCGGTAGAAGCTGCGCGCGTCGGCCACTGGGAGCGTGTGGGTGGGCGGCACCTTGCGCTCGATCAACAGGTCGATGAAGGCCTGGGCCTGGGGATGCAGCATCGGGGTCTCCTTGGAACGAAGAGGTTTCAGGCGGCGCGCGGCTTGACACGCGAGGCAGCCTCCTTGGCATTCCGGCGCGCGGCCTGCACGTCGTCGGCATGCGCCAGCGCCACGCCCATGCGGCGCTTGACGAAGCTCTCGGGCTTGCCGAACAGGCGCAGTTCGGTGCCGGGCACCTGCAGCGCATGGTCGACTCCGTCGAAGACGATGCCCTGCGCATCCGCGCCGCCGTAGATCACGGCGCTGGCGCCCGGGCTCTTGAGCGCGGTGTCCACCGGCAGACCGAGGATGGCGCGGGCATGCAGCTCGAATTCGTTCTGCCACTGGGTGGCCATGGTCACCATGCCGGTGTCGTGCGGACGCGGGCTGACTTCGCTGAACCAGACCTCCTCGCCCTTGACGAACAGCTCCACCCCGAACAGACCCTGGCCGCCGAGATCGGCCGTCACCGCCTGCGCGATGCGCTGCGCCTTCTCCAGCGCCGCGGGCGACATCGGGTGCGGCTGCCAGCTCTCGACATAGTCGCCGCTGACCTGCACGTGACCGATGGGCGCGCAAAACTGCGTCTGCACCTGGCCATCGGCGCCGAGCGCGCGCACGGTCAGGAGCGTGATCTCGTAGTCGAAGTCGATGAAGCCTTCGACGATCACCCGGCCATGGCTCACGCGGCCGCCGGCCATGGCGTAGTCCCAGGCCTTCTGCACATCGGCCGGTCCGTCGATCTTGCTCTGGCCCTTGCCGGAACTGCTCATCACGGGCTTGACGATGCATGGGTAGCCGATGCCCTCGTCGATGGCTGCCTGCAGCTCGGCCAGCGAATCGCAGAACCTGTAGGGGCTGGTCGGCAGTCCCAGCGTTTCGGCAGCCAGGCGGCGGATGCCTTCGCGGTCCATGGTCAGGCGCGCGGCGCGCGCGGTCGGGATCACGCGCACGGTGCCGGCCTCTTCCAGCTGCTGCAGCATGGATGTGGCGATGGCCTCGATCTCGGGCACCACCAGTTGCGGCTTCTCGGCCTCGATCAGCGCCTGGAGCTGGTCCGGGTCGCTCATGGTGATGGTGCGGGCATGGTGTGCCACCTGCTGGCCAGGGGCGTTCTCGTAGCGGTCCACCGCGATGGTCTCCACGCCCAGGCGCTGCAGCGCGATCAGCACCTCCTTGCCGAGCTCGCCGGAGCCGAGCAGCATCACGCGGGTGGCGGTGGGAGACAGGGGGGTGCCGAGGGTGGTCATGGGGATTCGCGATGAATGAGAGGGGAAACGCGGCATTGTGGATCAGGCCGCCTGTCACCGGCGGCAACAACTGGCCGGCCGCCGCTGTTCCACAATCGCGGGTTTCAGTTGAAGGAGCACTCGAAATGGCAATCCAGACCGTCGGCATCATCGGCGCCGGCACCATGGGCAACGGCATCGCCCAGGCTTGCGCAGTGGCAGGCGTCAACGTCGTCATGGTCGACATCGCGCAGGCCGCGGTCGACAAGGGCCTGGCCACCGTGGCCGGCAGCCTCGACCGGCTGATCAAGAAGGACAAGCTCACGGCCCAGCAGAAGGACGCCGCGTTGGCACTGATCAAGGGTTCGACGAACTACGAGGACCTCCGGAGCGCGCAGCTGGTGATCGAGGCCGCCACCGAGAATCACGAGCTCAAGCTCAAGATCCTCAAGCAGGCCGAGGCCCTGCTGGCGCCGGAGGTGATCATCGCCTCCAACACCTCCTCGATCTCCATCACCCAGCTGGCTGCCGCCACCTCGCGGCCGGACCGCTTCATCGGCATGCACTTCTTCAACCCGGTGCCGATGATGGCGCTGGTGGAGATCATCCGAGGCTACCTCACCAGCGATGCCACGCACGACGCGGTCAAGGCCCTGGCCGAGCGGCTGGGCAAGTCGCCCATCACGGTGAAGAACGCGCCGGGCTTCGTGGTCAACCGCATCCTGGTGCCGATGATCAACGAGGCATTCTTCGTGCTGGCGGAGGGCCTGGCGACGGCCGAGGACATCGACGCCGGCATGAAGCTGGGCTGCAACCAGCCCATCGGCCCGCTGGCCCTGGCGGACATGATCGGGCTGGACGTGTGCCTGGCCGTGATGGAGGTGTACCTGAAGGAATTCGGCGACTCCAAGTACCGCCCCTGCCCGCTGCTCAAGGAGATGGTGGCGGCCGGGCAGCTGGGCCGCAAGACCGGGCGCGGGGTCTACACCTACTGAACCGGAGGGCCCACATGACCGCCATCCCCACCGTTGCGCCGCCGGAAGGCTGCATCGACACCCAGGTGCTGGGCCACGTTCTGCTGATCGGCATCAACCGCCCCGCCAAGCGCAACGGCTGGACGCCGAAGATGTTCCGCGAGCTGGCCGAGGCCTACACGCGGCTGGACGACGAGCCCGCGCTGCGCGTCGGTGTGCTGCATGCCTTCGGCGACCACTTCACGGCGGGCCTGGACCTGCCGGCGGTCGCCGAGTACATGAAGCGGGGCGAGAAGGCGGTTCCCGAGGGCCTGGTCGAGCCGCACGACTTCGGCCTGCCCGGCTACCGCCGGCGCACCAAGCCGATGGTGGTGGCCGTCAAGGGCATCTGCTTCACGGTCGGCATCGAGCTCATGCTGGGCGCCGACATCGTGGTGGCCGCCGACAATTGCCGCTTCTCGCAGATGGAGGTGCAGCGCGGCATCATGGCCACGGGCGGCGCAACGCTGCGCATGGCGGAGCGGGCGGGCCTGGGCAACGCGATGCTGCACCTGCTCACGGCCGACGAATTCGGCAGCGCCGAAGCTTACCGGCTCCACTTCGTGCAGAAGGTGGTGCCGGCCGGACAGGAGCTGGACGAGGCCCTGGCGATCGCGCAGCGCATCGCGGCGCAGGCGCCGCTGGCGGTGGTGGCGACACGACTCAATGTGCTCAAGGCGATCGAGCAGGGGCCGGCGGCGGCGGTGGAGGACTTCATCCCGGTGCAGCAGCGGCTGGCGAACAGCGAGGATGCGGCGGAAGGCGTGCGCGCCTTCGTCGAGAGGCGGCCCGCACGCTTCAGCGGCCGATGACCCGTTCCCCTCTCCCAGGGGAGAGGGATCGACGCCGGAATACTGTTCCCGACAATTAACTTGCACACAACTTAATTGCGCTCTACAATTCAACCCATGCCCCGAACCGCCATCACCCAGGACGAGATGCTCCGGCTCGACAACCAGTTGTGCTTCGCGGTCTACTCGGCCTCCCTGGCCATGACCAAGCTGTACAAGCCGCTGCTCGAGAAGCTGCACCTCACCTACCCCCAGTACCTCGTGATGCTGGCGCTGTGGGAGCGTGACGGCCTGATGGTCTCCGAACTCGGCGAGCGCCTCTCGCTCGACTCGGGCACCCTGACGCCCCTGCTCAAGCGCCTCGAGACGAACGGTCTGGTGGCGCGCATCCGCGACGCGGCCGACGAGCGCCGCGTGCACATCAATCTCACCACCGCCGGTCGCCGCCTCAAGGCGCGCGCGGCTTCCGTTCCGGCCTGCCTGATGGCCGCCAGCCAGTGCTCGGTCGAAGAGCTGGTGGCGCTCACGCAGCAGGTCCAGCAATTGCGCGATCGCGTGAAGGCGGCCGCCTAGGTTCACCAAGCGTTTCCCCGTCCGCTTCGGCAGCGAAGCATCCCTTTCCAACCCACCAACCAGAAGGAATCATCATGGTCAAGAAGCTCGACAAGGTCCTGTACACCGCCCAATCCCACACCACCGGCGGCCGCGACGGCGGTGCCGGCAAGTCCAGCGACGGCGCGCTCGAGGTCAAGCTCAACCCGCCCGGCTCCGGCAAGGCCGGCACCAACCCCGAACAGCTGTTCGCGATCGGCTATTCGGCCTGCTTCATCGGCGCGATGAAGGCCGTGGCGCCCAAGATCAACGTCAAGGTGCCGGAAGACGTGGCGGTGGATGCCAGCGTCTCCCTCGGCCCGACGGACGAAGGCAAGGCCTACGGCATCGCGGTCAAGCTGGCGATCACGCTGCCGGGCCTGGATGCGGCTCAGAAGGAACTGCTGGTCAACACCGCGCACCAGGTCTGCCCCTACTCCAACGCCACCCGCGGCAACATCGAGGTCGAGCTGGCGATTCAATAAGCTCTCCCCCAGGCTCCCCCACTTCGTGTGGTCCGCCAACCCCCTCACCGGGGGCGCACCCAGCGGCCCGGCAAAGCCGGTTCCGCGGGTGCTCCCGAACGGGCCGGCTGCGCGGCCGGCGTGTTCCGGCTCGATGCGATGCCGGGCTTTTTTTGATGCAGCAGAGACGGCTTCGCGTTAAGGTGCCGGCCTGCGCCACCGGGACGTTCCCACGGCGCGCGGAGGGCATCGAATGAGCACCACCACGCAGTTGCTGGTCCGCAAGGACGATCTTGCTTCCTCGAAAGTGCGCACGGCCGACGACACGCCGCTGGCCGACGGCCAGGTCCGGCTGCGTATCGACAGTTTCGCGCTCACCTCCAACAACATCACTTACGCCGCCTTTGGCGAGTCGATGAGCTACTGGCAGTTCTTCCCGACCGGCGAGGAGGGATGGGGCGCGATCCCGGTGTGGGGTTTCGGCTCGGTGGTGCAGTCGCTGCATCCCGGCGTGGCGGTGGGCGAGCGGCTGTACGGCTATGTGCCGATGGCCTCGAGCGTGGTGCTCTCGCCCGAGCGGCTGTCGCCCGCCCGCTTCACCGACGGCACGCCGCACCGGGCGCCGCTGCCAGCCGTTTACAACCAGTACTTCCGCTGCGCGAGCGACCCGCTCTACACCGCCGGCACCGAGGACCTGCAGGCCCTGCTGCGCCCGCTCTTCATCACCTCCTGGCTGATCGACGATTTCTTCGACGACAACGGCTTCTTCGGCGCACGCCCGGGCGTCGCCCTGCTCTCCAGCGCGTCGAGCAAGACGGCCTACGGCACCGCCTTCCGGATGCAGCGGCGCGAGGGCATCGAGGTGGTGGGTTTGACCTCGGCCGGGAACAGGAGCTTCTGCGAGAGCCTGGGCTGCTACCACCGCGTGCTCGGCTACGACGAACTCGACCAACTGGCGGCCGACACGCCCTGCGTGTACATCGATTTCGCCGGCAACGGCAAACTGCGGCGCGCGATCCACACGCGCTTCTCGCAGCTGCGCCATGACTGCGTGATCGGCGGCACGCATGTCGAGCAACTGGCCCCGCCGGGCACCGCGAAGGAGCTCCCGGGGCCGCGCGCCACCTTCTTCTTCGCGCCGGCGCAGATCAAGAAGCGCACCGAGGAATGGGGCCCCGACGTCTTCGGCCAGCGCATGGTGCAGGCCTGGCAAGGCTTCATCGAGAAGGTGGCGCAGCCCGGGGCGCCCTGGCTGGTGGCGCAGCACCACGATGGCGCGGCGGCGGTGCAGGCGGCTTATGCGCAGGTGCTGGGCGGGCACGGCGACCCGCGCATCGGGCACATCCTGTCGCTGTCGCGCGGCTGATGGCCGATCGCCGTTCGCCCGACGCCGACCGCGGGCCGTGCGAAGGCCCCACAATGTCGCGGTGACCCTCGCATCCTCTTCCTCCTCGTCCGCGCACCCCTACGAATCGCTCACGCCCGACGTGGTGCTCGATGCGCTTGCCGGCCTCGGCCTGTACGGCGATGGCCGCCTGATGGCGCTCAATTCCTTCGAGAACCGGGTCTACCAGGCCCACCTGGAGGACGAGCGCACGGTGGTGCTCAAGTTCTACCGCCCGGGCCGCTGGAGTGACGCGCAGATCGTCGAGGAGCACGGTTTCTCCAGCGAGCTGGCCGCGGCCGAGGTGCCGGTGGTCGCGCCGTTCGCGCTGGCGGGCGCGACGCTGCACCACCACGCCGGCTTTGCCTTCAGCGTGAGCCCCTACCGCGGCGGGCGCCGGCCGGAGCTGGACGATTTCGAGGTGCTCGAATGGGTGGGCCGCTTCCTCGCGCGCATTCACACGGTGGGT
Source organism: Variovorax defluvii (assembly GCF_039541515.1). Classification (NCBI taxonomy): domain Bacteria; kingdom Pseudomonadati; phylum Pseudomonadota; class Betaproteobacteria; order Burkholderiales; family Comamonadaceae; genus Variovorax; species Variovorax defluvii. The sequence continues at coordinate 10,717 of NZ_BAABGJ010000071.1, read as the reverse complement.
GCGGCGCGGTCCTTCGTCGAGCGGCCGACGTTGGACCTGGCGAGCTTCGGCCTGGCCTCGCGCGACTGGCTTCTGACGCACGAGATGATCCCCCTGGACGTGCAGCGCGACTGGGAAAAGGCCTGCAGCGAGGCCTTCGAGATGATCGCCGCCACCGCGCTCGGCGCCGACACCTACACCGAGATGAAGACGCTGCGCCTGCACGGCGACGTGCACCCCGGCAACATCCTGTGGACGCCCACCGACCGCCCCGACGGCGGCCCGCACTTCGTGGACCTGGACGACGCGCGCACCGGCTTCGCCGTGCAGGACCTGTGGATGCTGCTCTCCGGTGACCGCGCCGAGCGCACCGCGCAGCTGAGCGGCCTGCTGGAGGGCTACGAGCAGTTCCGCGAGTTCGACCGGCGCGAACTCGCGCTGATCGAAGCGCTGCGCACCCTGCGCCAGATCCACTACAGCGCCTGGCTGGCGCGGCGCTGGCGCGACCCGATCTTCCCGATCAACTTTCCCTGGTTCGGCTCGAGCGACTACTGGAAGGGGCAGATCCAGATGCTGCAGGACCAGTGCGAGGCAATGGCGGAAGAGCCCCTGTACGCGTGAAGGAGTCCAGAAGGCGCTGGACCAGCATGTTGGCCGCGCCTTCGGGCCACACCGCGTAGGCGTCGGAGCCCGCCACCGCCTCCTCCAGGGGGCGGAACACCGCGCCGCGCAGCGCGGCATGCTGCAAGGCGCTGGGCACCAGCGCCACGCCCATGCCCTGCGACACCAGCGACACCACCGAGAGCCAGTGGCGGACCTCGTGCCGCACCTCCGGATGGAAGCCGGCCGCGGCGCAGATGGCGAGGATGCGCTCGTGGTAGTCGGGCGAGGCGCTGCGCGAAAACAGCACGAAGGGCTGGTCGTGCAGGCGCGCGAGGCCGATCGTGCGCCGGCGCGCCAGCCGGTGCGTGGCCGGCAGGCAGGCGACGAAAGGCTCGGACAGCAGCAGCACGTGGCGCAGCTCGGCCGGCATGCGGCTGGTGTGGACGAATCCCAGGTCCAGCCGGTCGTGCAGAAGTTCGGCGATCTGCTCGCCCGAGTTGAGCTCCGCCAGCGTGACGCGCACCGCCGGGTGGGCGGCCTGGAATCGGGCCAGCGCCTGCGGCAGGCCGCGGTAGAGCATGGCGCCGACGAAGCCGATGCGCAGCCGCCCGGCCGCGCCGCGCGCCACGTCGCGTGCCTCCAGCGCCGCCTCCTCGGCCTGCCGCAGCAGGCGGCGCGCGGAGGCGCGCAGCGCCTCGCCGGCCGGCGTGAGTCGCACCTCCTTGCTGTTTCGCTCGAACAGGCGCGCGCCCACGGCATCTTCCAGCTGCCGGATCGCCACGCTCAACGGCGGCTGCGAGATGGCCAGGCGCCGCGCGGCGCGGCCGAAATGCAGTTCCTCGGCCAGTACCAGGAAATAGCGAAGGTGACGCAGCTCCATGCCCCGCCTTTCAACGATAGTCAGATCGGATCGAAGAAGACCTAATCGATATTAGACAGGAATCGTCGCGGCCCGAAGAATGCACTCCCAAGGAGACACGAAGGCCATGACCCAGACCGCCGACCATCCGGTGCCCGACCGCCACGGGCAGAACCTCTACACGACCGACACCGAGCTGCTGCGCCTGCTGCCGCTGTACCTGGACGCGAGGCTGCTCGCCCACATGCAGCCGCACTTCGAGCGCCTCGGGGCACTGGCCGGCGGCCCGCTGGACGAGCTGGCGCATCTGGCCGACCGCCACCCGCCGACGCTGTCCGTGCGCACCCGGACTGGGCTGGACGAGCAGAAGGTGATCAAGCACCCGGCCTTCGTGGAGATGGAACGCCTCGCCCTGAGCGAATTCGGCCTCGCTGCGATGTCGCACCGCGAGGAAACGCTGGGCTGGAAGGGCAAGATGCCGCCGGTGGTCAAGTACGTGCTGACCTATCTCTTCGTGCAGGCCGAGTTCGGCCTGTGCTGCCCGGTCTCGATGACCGATTCGCTGGCGCGCACGCTGCGCAAGTTCGGCAGCCCGGAGCTGGTGGCGCGCTTCCTGCCGCGCTTGCAGTCGCTGGACTTCGACACCCTGGCCCAGGGCGCGATGTTCATGACCGAGCAGGCGGCCGGCTCCGACATTGCCGCCACCGCGACCTGCGCCGCGCGGGACGAAGCGGGCCAGTGGCGCCTGACCGGCGACAAGTGGTTCTGCTCCAACCCCGATGCCGATCTCGCGATGGTGCTGGCGCGGCCCGAGGGCGCGCCGGCCGGCATGAAGGGCGTGTCGCTGTTCCTGCTGCCGCGACGGCTGGACGACGGCAGCCTCAACCACTACCGCATCATCCGGCTCAAGGACAAGCTGGGCACGCGCTCGATGGCCAGCGGCGAGATCCGCCTCGAAGGCGCCCTCGCCTACCTGGTCGGCGAGCCCGGCCGCGGCTTCCAGCAGATGGCCGACATGGTGAACAACTCGCGCCTGTCGAACGGCGTGCGCGCGGCCGGCCTGATGCGACGCGCAGTGGCCGAGGCGGAGTACATCGCCGGCCAGCGCCGCGCCTTCGGCAAGCGGCTGGACCAGATGCCGCTGATGCAGCGCCAGTTGCAGAAGCTGCGCCTGCCGGCCGAGCAGGCCCGCAGCATGGTGTTCCAGACCGCGCTGGCGCTGGCACGCTCGGACGGCGGCGACACGGGCGCCTACCCGCTGCTGCGCATTCTCACGCCGCTCATCAAGTTCCGCGCCTGCCGCGACGCGCGCAAGGTCACGGGCGACGCGATGGAGGTGCGCGGCGGCTGCGGCTACATCGAGGAATGGACCGATCCGCGGCTGGTGCGCGATGCGCACCTGGGCTCGATCTGGGAAGGCACCAGCAACATCGTCGCGCTGGACGTGATCCGCGCCGTGACGCGCGAGAACTCGCTGCCCGCGCTGCAGGCGCATTTCGGCGCGCTGCTGGCCGAGGCCGAGATCGCCCCCGCCTTCGCCGCCGCGCTGCGCGATGCGCTGGCACGCGCCTCGGCCCTGGCACTGCAGGCGGCGCAGGAAGGCGGCGACGTGCTGGCCCGCCAGGCCGCCTCCGCGCTCTACCACTGCTGCAGCGCGATCGCGATGGCCTGGGAAGGCGCCCGCGCCGGCTCGGCGCAGCGCGTGCAATGGGCGCAAGGCGTGCTGTTGCACCGCGTGCTGCCGCGCGACCCGCTTTCCGCCGGTGCCGTCCCCGCCGACTGGCACCACGCATCCTGATCACGAACGACGGAGACACCCCATGCGACTGCTCACCACTTTTGCCATTGCCTGCGCCGCGGCCCTCGCGCCGCTGGCCCATGCCGACAGCTTCCCCGACAAGCCCATCGCCCTGGTGGTGCCCTTCCCGCCCGGCGGCCCCACCGACGCGATGGCACGCACGCTCGCGGCCGAGATGAAGGAGCGCCTGGGCCAGCCCATGATCGTGGAGAACCGCGCCGGCGCCGGCGGCAACATCGGCGCCGAGTTCGTGGCGCGCGCGCCGGCCGACGGGCAAACGCTGCTCTTCGGCACCTCGGGGCCGCTGGCGATCAACGCGAGCCTCTACCGCAAGATCGGCTACGACCCGGTCAAGAGCTTCGCGCCGGTGATCCAGGTGGGGCACCTGCCCAACATCCTGGTGGTGCATCCTTCGGTGCCTGCCAAGGACGTGAAAGAACTGGTCGCCTACGCCAAGGCCCACCCGGGCAAGCTGAGCTACGCCTCCTCCGGCAACGGCGCCTCCTCGCACCTGGCGGGCGTGCTCTTCAACTCGACCGCGGGGGTGGACCTGCAGCACGTCCCCTACAAGGGCACCGGCCCGGCGCTGAACGACCTGCTGGGCGGCCAGGTCAGCATGAGCTTCACCGACGTGCTCACCGCTTTGCCCTACGTCAAGGCCGGCAAGCTGCGCGCGCTGGGCATGGCCAGCGGCACGCGCTCCCAGGCGCTGCCGGATGTGCCGACCATCGCCGAGCAGGGACTGAAAGGCTACGACGTCAGCGTGTTCTTCGGCATCGTGGCGCCGGCCGGCACGCCGGCGGACCGGGTGAAGAAGCTCAACCAGGCCTTCGCCGAGGTACTGGCCTCGCCCAAGGTGAAGCAGCAGTTCGCGGCGCAGGGCCTGGAGCCGGCGCCGTCCACCGCGCCTGAGCAGCTGGCGAAATTCATCCAGGCGCAGATGCAGACGTGGGCCGCGGTCGTGCGCCAATCGGGCGCGCAACTGGACTGACCCGGGGAGCACCGACATGACCACCACCATCCCCCGAGGCGCGCTCGCCGGCATCCGCGTCCTCGATCTTTCCCGCGTGCTCGGCGGCCCCTACTGCGGGCAGGTGCTGGGCGACCACGGCGCCGACGTGCTGAAGATCGAGCCGCCGCAGGGCGACGACACGCGCGGCTGGGGCCCGCCCTTCCGGGATGGCGTGTCCTCCTACTATCGGGGCCTCAATCGCAACAAGCGCGTGCAGCACCTCGACCTGGGTTCCGACGACGGACGTGCCGCCCTGTTGGCGCTGCTGCCCGAGGCCGACGTGCTGATCGAGAACTTCAAGACCGGCACCATGGAGCGCTGGGGCATCGGCTACGAGACGCTGTCGCAGCGCTTTCCGCGGCTGGTGTGGTGCCGCGTCTCGGGCTTCGGCGCCGACGGCCCGCTGGGTGCGCTGCCGGGCTACGACGCCGCGGTGCAGGCGATGACGGGGATCATGAGCATCAACGGCGAGGCCGAGGGCGGGCCGCTGCGCGTGGGGCTGCCGGTGGTGGACATGGTGACCGGACTGAACGCCACCATCGGCGTGCTGCTGGCGCTTCAGGAGCGCGCGAGGAGCGGACGCGGCCAGTTCATCGAGGCCGCGCTCTACGACAGCGGCCTGGCGCTGCTGCATCCGCATGCGGCCAACTGGTTCCTCGACGGCGCGACGCCTCGGCGCACGGGCAATGCGCATCCCAACATCTACCCCTACGACGCACTGGCGACGGGCACCGATCCGATCTTCGTGGCCGTGGGCAACGACCGCCAGTTCGCGAGCTTCTGCCAGTGCATCGGCCTGCCGGGCCTGGCCGACGATCCGCAGTACCGCGACGCCCGCTCGCGCTCGGTGAATCGCGAGCCGCTCAAGCGGCAGCTAGAAGCCGCGCTGGCCGCTTTCGATGGCCGTGCCCTGGTCGACACGCTGATGGCCGCCGGCGTGCCCGCGGCGCCTGTGCTCCCGGTGGACGCCGCCCTGCAGCACCCGCACACCGCGCACCGCGGCATGGTGGTCGAGCTCGAAGGCGGTTACCGGGGCATCGCCTCGCCGATCAAGCTGTCGCGCACGCCGGCCAGCTACCGGCATGCGCCGCTGACGCCGGGCGAGCGCTTTCTCGAAGGCTGAAAGGCTTCAGGACTCGATCGTCAAGCCCAGGCTCAGCGGGACGCTCAGGTCGCCGCGGAAGCGCGCGATCGGCGCGGCCCGGGGTGCTGGCTAGGCCAGCAGCGCGTTCACGCGCCGCACGTAGGCGGCCGGGTCGGCCGGCAGGCCGCCCTCGGCCAGCAGCGCCTGGTCGAACAGGATGTTCGCCAGGTCCTCGAAATGCGCCGAGCCTTCCAGCTTCCTGACCAGCGGATGCTCCGCGTTCACCTCCAGCACCGGCTTGAGTTCCGGCACCGGCTGCCCGGCCTGCTTGAGCATGCGCGCGAGCTGCGTGCTCATGCCGCCGTCCTGCACCACCAGGCAGGCCGGCGAGTCGACCAGGCGGGTGGTGACGCGCACGTCCTCGGCCTTGTCCTTGAGCGCTTCCTTGAGCCGCTCCAGCAACGGCTTGAAGGACTCGGCCGCTTCCTCGGCCGCCTTCTTCTCGGCCTCGTCCTGCAGCTTGCCCAGGTCCACCGCGCCTTTGGCCACGCTCTGCAGCGGCGTGCCGTCGAACTCGGTGAGGTAGTTGAGCGCCCACTCGTCGACGCGGTCGGTCATCAGCAGCACCTCGATGCCTTTCTTGCGGAAGATCTCGAGCTGCGGGCTGTTCTTCGCGGCGGCCAAGGTGTCGGCGGTGATGTAGTAGATCGCCTCCTGGCCTTCCTTCATGCGCGCCTTGTAGTCGGCGAAGCCCACGCTGACCGTGTCGGTGGTGCTCGAGGCGAAGCGCAGCAGCCTGGCGATGCGCTCGCGGTTGGCGAAGTCCTCGCCCAGGCCTTCCTTCAGCACCGCACCGAACTCGGCGTAGAACTTCGCATACTTGCCCGATTCGTCGCTGGCCCCGGCCGTGGCCTCGGCGGCCAGGGTGCTGTCGGCGTTCTTGTCGACCACGTCGGTCACGCCGTCGGTCGGATCGGGCGCAGGCACCGACTCCCCGGAGCCCGCATCCACCTGGCCGTCGGCGGCGCTGGTGGTGGTCTTCTGCTTCTTCGCCAGGTCCTCCAGCATGGACAGCACGCGCTTGGTGCTGCCCTCGCGGATGGCCTTCACGTCGCGGCTTTCCTGGAGCAGCTCGCGGCTCACGTTCAGGGGCAGGTCGGCCGAATCGATCACGCCCTTGACGAAGCGCAGGTAGCTGGGCATCAGCGACTCGGCATCGTCCATGATGAAGACGCGCTTGACGTAGAGCTTGACGCCCGCGCCCTTGTCGCGGTTCCACAGGTCCATCGGCGCCTTGGCGGGGATGTAGAGCAGCTGGGTGTACTCGGTGCTGCCCTCCACCCGGTTGTGGCTCCAGGCCAGCGGCGCCTCGAAGTCGTGGCTGACGTTCTTGTAGAACTCGATGTATTGCTCGTCGCTGATGTCCTTCTTGGGGCGGGTCCACAGGGCGCTGGCCTTGTTCACCGGCTCCCACTCGCCGGTCTTGACCATCTCGCCGCCCTTGTGGTCCTCGCCCTCCTTCCACTCCTCCTTCTCCATCAGGATCGGCAGGGAGATGTGGTCGGAGTACTTGGCAATGATGGACTTCAGCTTCCAGAGGTTGAGGTACTCCTCGGCATCGTCGCGCAGGTGCAGCGTGACGCTGGTGCCGCGCTGCGGGCGGCTGATGCTGTCGACCTCGAAATCGCCGGCGCCGGCACTCACCCAGCGCACGCCCTCTTCCGCCGGCAGGCCGGCGCGGCGCGATTCGACGGTGATGCGATCGGCCACGATGAAGCCCGAGTAGAAGCCCACGCCGAACTGGCCGATCAGCTGCGCGTCGGCCTTCTGGTCGCCCGACAGCCGGCTCATGAATTCCTTGGTGCCGCTCTTGGCGATGGTGCCGAGGTTGTCGATGGCTTCCTGCTGCGACAGGCCGATGCCGTTGTCGGTGATCGTGATGGTCTTCGCGGCCTTGTCGAAGGACACACGCACCTCGAGCGTGGGCTGGTCCTCGTAGAGCGCAGGCTGGTCGATGGCCTCGAAGCGCAGCTTGTCGCAGGCATCGGAGGCGTTCGAGATCAGCTCGCGCAGGAAGATTTCCTTGTTGGAGTAGAGCGAGTGCGTGACCAGGTGAAGCAGTTGCGCGACTTCGGCCTGGAAGGGGAGCTTGGTCTTGGTGATCGTCATGGCTCGTGTTAGCGAACAGGGAAGGAAAAAGATCTCAATAGGGGAGAAATGCGACTTTACAAGGGGCGCCAAGGAAGAAAAGCACAGAAAAATCGCGGTACCCCGCAGCGCTTGTTGCAAGGACGCGACGCAAAGAAAAATTTTTGATCGCGCGCCTTTTACGAAGGAGTTAGCGCCGGGCCTTGCCAAGTGTCAAGGCCCATGCCCCCACCTAAAGTGGCCTCGCCATAAACCAACCGGAGAGAACGTATGAAGCGACTTCTTATTCTTGGGGCCATCGCCGCCATCGCACCCTTGGCTGCGCAGGCGGAATCGAACTACATCGCCGGTACCGGCGTCAGCACCGTCAGCGCCCGGCTGAACTTCAAGGTCATCGTTCCCAAAGTGCTGTTTCTGCAAGTCGGAACGGGCGCCTTCAGCACCACCCAGAACAACACCACGGTCGATACGCTGAGCTTCGACGTTCCATCCGGAAGCATCGGCTCCGGCACCGCGGTGGCAGGCACAGGCGGCGACCTGTCCAACGGCTCCGTCACGGTCCGTGCGCTCGGCAACGCCGGCGAGATCAGGCTGAGCAGTTCCGTCAGCGGCGCATTGAGCAACGGCACCGCCGGAGCGCCCACCGTGTCGTGGAACGACATCCGGGTGACGGCCGAGCCTCTCACGAGCGGCACCACCACCGGCTATACCAACACCGCCATCAGCCACCCGCCCTTCAACACCCAGCCCGGTGGCGGCGTCTCTGCAACGCCCACGACGCTGACCTCGACCACCGGCATCGTGCGCCAGGAAGGCAAGTGGACCTTCGCCTATGCCAACACCACCGCGCTGCCGCCCGGCACCTACGGCTACGCGAGCGCCGCGGCGGCCAACAACGGCACCGTGACCTATACCCTCCTCACGCCCTGAGCTTCCGCCCGCCCAGCCGGACGAAGCCCCTCCTTCCCGACCATGCGGCGCGGCACGCCAAGCCAGGCTTCTGCGGGCTCCGAATGGAGCCGCTCGAAAGCTCCGTCCTGCCTTGCGCTGATTCTGTGTGCCGCCGGCCTGCCGGCGGCACAGGCCTACAAGGTCAGCATCCTGGGCGCCCAGCGAGACCTGTTTCTGCAAGTCGGCACCGGCACGATGCTCGACACCCACGGCAACGAAGGCGGCACGCTCCGGCAAAGCGGCAGGCCACGCAACAACCCCACCATCAACAACACCGAGGTCACTGTGCAGAGTGCCGAAGTCGGCACCGGCGTCAGGCAGACCTTGCTCGCCCTCGACAGCGAGGTCACAACCAGTTCCTTCGACGGTTCGGTCGTCTGCGGCTCGGGGACGGGCGCGGGTACGGGCCCGTTCAGTGCGCCCAAGTACACCGGCCGCGTGTACGTGGGTGGGTTCTACCGCCGCGGTGGCTCAGGCGCCCAGACTGCCACCCTGACCGTGGAAACGCCGCTGAACCTGATCGGCGCGTTCGGCGCCACGCTCCCCTTCAGCACCATCGAGTGGATCTCGTCGGGCGTCACCGCGACGGGCGGCAGCGAATCGCCGACGACCATCCCGAGTGGGAGCTTCACCAGCACGTCGATCCAGTTGCTGACGATCGCCAGCAACTTCTGGTTCGAGAACTGCCTGACCTTCCGCTACAGCAACACCAACCTGGTCCCGGCGGACGTCTACATGGGGCAGGCGAAATTCACGCTGATGGCGCCATGACGGTCTGCCGCCTTCTGCGGCCGCTTGCCGCCCTGCTGGTGCTGGTGACTGCCGCAGCTGCCGGCGCGGCCACCTACCGCGTGGACGACACGGGCACCCACCTGAGCCAACCCGTCACACCGATGCGCTGGCGCCAGCTGGCGCCGGGCCGCGCCGGTGACCATACGGTGGAAGGCCGCCTCGCCGTCGCGCTGCGACTCAGGCTCTCGCCCTGGCTGAACCGGCCGGCCCGGCTCTACATGGGCCTGGCGCCGACCGAGGGCGCGCAGATGGTCGCCACCTGGCGCACCCAGGGCCGCCTGCTGCCCGGCACGCTGCGCGGTGGCGGGCGCACGCTGGTGTTCGAGGGCGTGGTGCGCGACGCCTTGCTCGAGGAAACCATCGTTCTCGATCTGACGGCCGATGGCCGGACGATCGAAGGTCCGCAGGCCCTCCAGTTCTTCTTCGAGATCGAGGTCACTCCTTGATGCGTCCTGCCGCCGCGCTTCTTCGCCCCGCCGCCTTCGCCCTGTGTGCGTGCGCCTTTCTGCCGGCCCAGGCGCAATTCGCACTGGCGGTCTCGCCGCCGCGCCTGGAGCTGTCCGCCACGCCCGGCGAGCGCGTGCACGAAGTGATCGAGCTCACGCACCGCGACGCGCGTGCCGGCGCCTACAAGATCAAGACCGCCGACTGGACCCTGCGCCCCGACGGCGCGGTGGACTTCAGCGACGAGCTGCTGCCGGGCAGCTGCCGCCCCTGGGTGGCGATCGAGCGGCACGAGCTGAGCATCTCGGCCGGGCGCCCTTACCGCTACCGATTGGAGGTCACGCCGCCGCCCGAGACACCGCCCATGGAGTGCCGCTTCGCCATCATGATCGAGGGCCAGCAGGCGGCCGCGGCCCCCGGCATGCCCATCGCGCTGGGCGCGCGCATCGCGGTGATCGTCTACGTGGCGGTC
>NZ_BAABGJ010000071.1:0-565 GCF_039541515.1 Variovorax defluvii | reverse complement strand
GGCGGTGAAGAAGGTGGATGGCAAGCCCACGCCGGTCCTGCGGGTCCGCAACAGCGGCAATGCGCACGGACGGCTCGCGGGCCTTCTGAACGCCAAGGACACGGACGGCACCGCGCTCGAAGTGCAGGCATCCACCATGCCGATCATGCCGGGCGAGACACGCGACATCGCGCTGCAGGCGACCCGGCCCGGCGACCCGGAAACTGCGGTGGCCATCCGCTACCCGCTCAGCGTCAGCGGCAAGCTGGAGTGGGGCCGCAAGGGCTCGCTGGTCATCGAGCAGCGATTCGCTTCACCGTCACCATGAGGGGCAGACGCTCGCGTCACGCCCTCGGCGCGTGCTGGGCGGGCGCCGCCCTGGCCAGCGTGGTCGCTTGGGCGCAACCCACACAGCCCATGCAAACCGCTGAGCCCACGCAGGCCTACGTGGACCGCGTGCTCGACGACAGCCCTCAGCAGGCCGCGCAGGACGACGAGTCCACCGACGCCACCACCGGCTGGCCACGCGGCTGGAGCGTGGAAGCGCAGTCCGCCCACCAGCAAAGCGGCGCGCTGCGGCAGAACA
>NZ_BAABGJ010000070.1:0-906 GCF_039541515.1 Variovorax defluvii | reverse complement strand
CAAGGCAGGACGCCAGTGAGGCAGAGGCGCAGGACAGAGGGGCGGGAGGGTGGTCTTGCTGTTCCCTTCAGGCTGCCACGGCGTGCTCGCCCTCAAGGTCGGCGCGCCCTCTCGGGCGCTTGCGGCCTGCCGGCCGTCTTCGAACCTTGACTGCTGCGCGCGCCGTGCCGGCGGACGGACCCGGGCAAGCCCGCCCGCAACCGTTGAAGGAGCACATCATGTTCAATTTCATCACCGAAGCGCAGCGCGAGCAGCTGATCGCCCACGGCCGGACCTCGCGAGCAACCGACGACTTCGATCCCTATCCGGTGGTCAAGCTGTTCACGCCCGATGCTGGGGCGACCTGGTTGCTGTCCGAACTGGACGAGACGGGTCTGGTCGCCTTCGGCTTGTGCGACCTGGGACTCGGCAGTCCCGAGCTGGGGCTGGTAGACCTGCACTCCCTGGCGGCCGTGCGCGGCCTGATGAACCTGCCGATAGAGCAGGACCTGCACTTCCGGCCCGACAAGCGGCTGAGCGCCTACGCGCGCGAGGCGCGTGCGGCCGGGCGCATCCAGGCCTGAGCGCGCAGACCCGTCGCAGCCGCCGGCTGGGCCGGCGGCCAAGCCTCGCGCGGTGGCGCGCACCACGGCGCGCGAGCGCTGTTCCGTTGGGTCGTCGTGGTCCGATCGGCATGCCTGGGGCAGCAGGACGTTCGTGCAATGCAACGATCTTGTCTTGGGCGCCCCAGCGGCTGCGCCGCTGTCGGGCTGCTCCAGGTTCGCGCCTTCGCGCTCATCCCCTGGCGGGGACGGCCCGCGGCCGCCTTGCGCATCCCTGGCGCGGCAGCCGCAGGCTGCCTGCAGGGGACTGGCGTCCCCTGAACTTCCATTGATCAGACGTGCCTGCGGCACGTGGTGGCGCTCG
>NZ_BAABGJ010000069.1:0-852 GCF_039541515.1 Variovorax defluvii | reverse complement strand
ATCGAGACCGCCCGCGAAGCGCGCGAGGTGGCCCGCCGGCTTGGCGCCGACTGCGCCATCGCCATCGGCGGCGGCTCCACCACGGGTCTGGGCAAGGCCATCGCGCTCGATTCGGGCCTGCCCATCCTGGCCATCCCCACCACCTACGCCGGCAGCGAGATGACGCCCATCTACGGCCTGACCGAGGCGGGCCTGAAGAAGACCGGCAAGGACCCGCGCGTGCTGCCCCGCACCGTGATCTACGACCCCGAGCTCTCGCGCAGCCTGCCCGTGGGCCTGAGCGTGACCAGCGGCATCAACGCCATCGCCCATGCGGCCGAGGGCCTGTACGCGCAGGACGGCAACCCGGTGATGGACCTGATGGCCGAGGAAGGCATCGCCGCCCTCGCGCGGGCCCTGCCGGCCATCCGGCGCAGCCCCGGGGACATCGAGGCGAGGTCCGATGCGCTGTACGGCGCCTGGCTGTGCGGCAGCGTGCTGGGCAACGTGGGCATGGCCCTGCACCACAAGCTGTGCCACACGCTGGGCGGCAGCTTCAACCTGCCGCATGCGCAGGTGCACACGGTGGTGCTGCCGCATGCGATCGCCTTCAACGCACAGGCGGCGCCCAAGGCGATGCAGCGCATCGAGCGGGCGCTCGGCGCAGGCAACGCGGCCGAAGGCCTGCAGGCGCTGGCGCGCGACAACGGCGCGCCCGTCGCGCTGAAGGACATCGGCATGAAGGAAGCGGACCTGGACCGCGCCGCCGACATCGCCGTGGCCAACCCCTACTGGAACCCGCGGCCCTTCGGCCCACCCGAGCGCCAGGCCATCCGCGCGCTGCTGCAGCGGGCCTTCGACGGCGCGCCGCCG
>NZ_BAABGJ010000068.1:0-33340 GCF_039541515.1 Variovorax defluvii | reverse complement strand
GCATCCCGCGCGCAGCATCGAAGACGAGACGATGGAGCTTTCTGTTCAATCCTGGATCTCCCTGCACATTCGAGGGGGAGACCCGGTCTCGGCTTCAGCGTCCGGCCAGCCTCGCTCCCCTTGCGGGGCGCGATTCTGGGGCCGTTTGGCTCAGATCAAAATCTGATATTTCGTCGCAGAAATACCAGGCGATGATCGCGCGAATTTTTCAGATCATGTTCCGCATCGCCTGCGCCGTCTCGCGCAGCACCGGCAGCACGCGTGCGACCGCGTCCTCGCTGCTTTCATGCCCCATCGGCATGGTGATGTTGAGCGCGCCCACCAGTTCGCCGTGCCGGTCGCGCAGCGGCACCGCGATGCCGCGCGAGTTCAGGTCGAGCTGCTGCTCCGACAGCGCCCAGCCCTGCGCCCGGATGCGCGCCAGCTCCAGCTTCATGCGCTCCTTGCTCGAGATGGTGTGCGAGGTGAAGACGGTGAGTTCGTGCGTGGCCAGCCAGTGGCTGCGCTCCTCGTCGCTGCGCATGGCCAGCATCAGCATGCCCGAGGCCGTCACCTGCGCCGGCACGCGTGCGCCGAGCACGTAGCCGGTGCTCATGCTGCGGTTGGGGCCGTTGCGCGCGATGTAGACCACCTCGTCTCCATCCATCACGCTGAGGTAGGCGATCTCATGCGTGCCGGCCGCCACCCGCTGCAGGAAGGGCTGCACGATGCGGGGCAGCCGCGCCGATTCGAGGTACGACTGCCCCAGGCGCAGCACGCGCGGCGTCAGCCAGAACAGCTTGCCGTCTCCGGCCACGTAGCCCATGTGCTGCAGCGTCAGCAGATAGCGCCGGGCAGCGGTGCGCGTCATGCCGGTGCGCTGGCCTGCTTCGCTCGCGGTCATGCGGGGATGGGCGTCGTCGAAGGCCTCGATGATGGACACGCCGCGCTCCAGGCCGGCGATCCAGTCGCGCTTGTCCAGGCCGGGCGGGGCAGGGGGGGATTCGCTGGTCATCGTGAGGACAAACCCTGAAATCGTTCGATTATCGATCGCCAAGGAGCGATGAGCGCGCTATTCTGAAATCTTTCCCTTGGGTTGCGCAAGCCGGCCGCCTACATTAGCGCCGCTCCCGGCCGATTGCGCGATAGACGAACACGCACCCGGCCAACGCCAGAGAGTCCCGACACCATGTCCCCAACCATCGCAGGCAGCACCGACCTTTACCTGATCCCTGGCGATCCGGTCACCAACGTGCGGCTGCCGCGCATGTTCAATGCCGTCTTCGAGCGCTTCGGCATCGATGCGGTGATGGCGCCGGTGCACGTGTCGAAACGCGACTTCGCCGTCTTCGCCAAGGCCGCCTTCCTGGCGCGCAACGTGCGCGGCATGGTGATCGCGCCGCCGCACAAGCCGCTGATGGTGGACCTGCTCGACGGCGCCGGGCTGTTCGGCCGGGTGGCCGGCTCGGTCAACGTGGTCAAGCGCATCGCCAACGGCGAGTTGGAGGGCGACCTGTTCGACGGCGAGGGCCTGCTGGGCGCGCTGGACCACTACAACATCCCCTACCGGGGCAAGCGCGTGCTGATCCTCGGCGCCGGCGTGAGCGCCGCGGCGGCCGGCGTGGCGCTGGCCGAGGGCGGCACGGTCAACGGCGCCGAGCACATCGCCTTCCACGACATCTCGGCCGGCAAGGCGGCCGGCGTCGCGGCCAAGCTCGATGCCTTCTTCGATGCGAACGTGATCGCGGTCGACAGCAGCGACCCGGCGGGCTATGACCTGGTCGTCAACGCCACGCCGCTGGGCCTGCAGGACAGCGACGCGCTGCCGCTCGACGTGGCGCGCCTGGACGCCCATGCGGCCGTGTTCGACATCCTGCTGCGCAACCAGCCGACCCCGCTGGTGCGAGCCGTCCGTGCGCGCGGCCTCCATGCCCAGGCCGGCTTCGAGATGCTGATCCAGCAGATGCCGCATTACCTGGATTTCTTCGGGCACCCCGCCGCCGCGCGCGGCGTGCGGGACGACGCGCGCTTCCTGCGAGAACTGATCTACCCCGCCGCGATGGCCGCGGAGATCGACGCGCCCCTGCGATACCACTCCGACAGCGTCGCCTGACCGGCCGCGCGCACCCACACCATGGCCATCTCGCTCGACCGCTTCGGCTTCAACACCGTCACCATGGGAGGCGACCTCGGCCACAAGCTCGACTGCATGAAGGCGGCCGGCTTCGCCGGCGTGGAGCTGTGGGCGCGCGATCTCGTCGCGCACCCCGCCGGCGTCGAGAAGGCGGCCGAGCGGGTCAAGGCCAGCGGCCTGAAGGTGACGGATTTCCAGCCGCTGCGCGACTTCGAGTGCGCGCCCGATGCCATGCGCCCGCACCGCCTGGAGATGGCGCGCGAACAGTTGCGCCAGATGGCGCTGGTCGGCGCCGACCTGCTGCTGGTGTGCTCCACCACCTCGCCCCTGGCCATCGACGACCCGGAGCGCGCGGCCGAGGACCTGCGCACCCTCGCCACGCTGGCCACGCCGCTGGGCATCCGCATCTGCTACGAGGCGCTGTCCTGGGGCCGGCACGTGAACCGCTGGTACCAGGCCTGGGACATCGTCAAGCGCTGCAACCGCCAGAACGTGGGCCTGAATCTCGACAGCTTCCACATGTCCGTGCACGGCGACGACACGCCGCAGACGCTGGCCCAGCTGGCCGAGGTCCCGGTCGAGAAGATCTTCCTGGTGCAGCTGGCCGACTATTTCTTCGAATACAGCGACCGCCAGGCCGACATGATCGAGCTGGCGCGCCACCAGCGGCTCTTTCCCGGCGAGGGGCTGCACGACGTGCGCGACCTGGTGCAACTGCTCGAGGACAAGGGCTACCGCGGCCACTACACCTTCGAGGTGTTCAACGACGACTACGTGAACTCCGACCCGATGGTGGTCGGCCAGCGCGGCATGAAGAGCGCGCGCTGGATCAGCGAGGCGGTGCTCAGCAGAGCAACCTGAAATGAAGACGAGGCGACTCGGAGACAGGAGACTAGGAGACAGGCAATGACAAGAATCTTCTCGTGGTACTGCAGGGGGCTGGAGGGGCTGATGGCGCTGATGCTGGCCATCATGGTCATCATGGTGTTCGGCAACGTGGTGCTTCGCTACGGCTTCAATTCGGGCATCACGGTGTCGGAGGAAGTCTCGCGCTGGCTCTTCGTGTGGATGACCTTCCTCGGGGCCATCGTCGCGGTGCGCGAGCATGGCCACCTGGGCACCGACATGCTGGTCGCCCGGCTGCCCACCTGGGGCAAGAAGCTGTGCCTGGTGGTCGCGCACCTGCTCATGCTGTATGCCTCCTACCTCCTGCTCACCGGCAGCTGGCAGCAGACACTGATCAACTGGGACGTGAGCGCGCCCACCACCGGCGCATCGGTCGCGATCTTCTACGTCGTCGGCGTGGTGTTCGCGGTCTCGGCGATCGTGTTTCTGCTGCACGACCTGTGGCGCGCGTTGAGCGGGCAGCTCGGCGATGCCGAGCTGGTCATGGTGCACGAGTCGGAAGAGCAGGGCGACATCGACCGGATCAACGCCGAACTGGCGCGCCGCGACGCCGAGGAAGCCGCGCGGGCCGAACAGGCCCGTCGAGGCGGCAAGCCATGACGATCGCCATCTTCCTCGGCGCCTTGCTGGGCGCCATGGCCATCGGCGTGCCCATCGCCTATTCGCTGCTGCTGTGCGGCGTCGCGCTGATGTGGCACCTCGACCTGTTCGATGCGCAGATCCTGGCGCAGAACGTGATCAACGGCGCCGACAGCTTCCCGCTGCTGGCCGTGCCTTTCTTCATGCTGGCCGGCGAGGCGATGAACCAGGGCGGGCTGTCGCGCCGCATCGTCAACCTCGCGCTGGCGGTGGTGGGCCACGTGCGCGGCGGCCTGGGCTACGTGGCCATCGTGGCGGCCTGCATTCTGTCGGCGCTCTCGGGCTCGGCGGTGGCGGATGCGGCGGCGCTGTCGGCGCTTTTGATCCCGATGATGGTCGCGGCCGGCCATGACAAGGCGCGCTCGGGCGGGCTGATCGCGGCCTCGGGCGTGATCGGGCCGATCATCCCGCCTTCGATCGGCTTCGTGATCTTCGGCGTGGCGGCCAACCTGTCGATCTCCAAGCTGTTCCTGGCCGGCATCTTCCCCGGCATCCTGATCGGGGCCTCGCTCTGGTTCACCTGGTGGTGGCTGGTGCGCAAGGAAAAGGTGCTGCCGCCGCCGCGCAAGACCGCCGGCGAGATGTGGAAGGCGCTGCGCGAATCGGTCTGGGCGCTGATGCTGCCGCTGATCATCCTCGTGGGCCTGCGCTTCGGCATCTTCACGCCCACCGAAGCGGCGGTGGTGGCGGCGGTGTACGCCATCTTCGTGGCCACGGTGGTCTACCGCGAGCTCAAGCCCTCGCAGTTCTACGGCATGTTTGTCGCGGCGGCCAAGACCAGCGCCATCGTGATGTTCCTGGTCGCAGCGGCGATGGTCTCGGCCTGGCTCATCACGGTGGCCGACCTGCCGTCGAAGCTGGTGGCGCTGCTGCAGCCGCTGATCGACAAGCCGATGCTGCTGATGCTGGTCATCATGGTGCTGGTGATGGCGGTGGGCACCGCGATGGACATGACGCCCACCATCCTGATCCTCACGCCGGTGCTGATGCCGGTGATCAAGGCCGCGGGCATCGACCCGATCTACTTCGGCGTGCTCTTCATCATCAACAACTCGATCGGCCTCATCACGCCGCCGGTGGGCACGGTGCTCAACGTGGTGGCGGGGGTGGCGCGCATGAAGATGGACGACGTGACGCGCGGCGTGATGCCCTTCGCGATCGCCGAGTTCGCCATGATGTTCCTGATGGTGCTGTTCCCGCAGCTCGTCATCTGGCCGGCGCGCCTGCTCGGCGGCTGACGGCCCGCACGCGCATTCGAATTTCAACCAAGGAGACCCCTGCCATGAACCACTTCTTCCGCAACACCCTGGTGGCGCTGGCCACCGTCGCTCTGCTGGGCGGCGCCGCGGCGCAGGTGAAGGAGCGCACCCTCAAGTTCGCCTTCCAGAACCAGACCGGCCATCCCCAGGCGCAGGGCGCCCAGAAGTTCGCCGACCTGGTGGCGGAGAAGTCCGGCAAGAAGATCAGCGTCAAGCTCTTCCCGGGCGGTACGCTGGGCGGGGACCTGCAGACCGTCTCGGCCCTCCAGGGCGGCACGGTCGAGATCACGGTGCTCAATGCCGGCATCCTGAGCTCGCAGGTGAAAGAGTTCGCGGCCTATGACCTGCCTTTCCTCTTCAACAGCCCGCAGGAAGCCGACGCAGTGACCGACGGTGCCTTCGGCAAGAAGCTGCTGGCCAAGCTCGACGAAAAGAACCTGCACGGGCTGGGCTACTGGGACCTGGGCTTCCGCAACCTCACCAACAGCAAGCGGCCGGTGGCCAAGGCCGAGGACATCGCGGGTCTGAAGATCCGCGTGATCCAGTCGCCGATCTACATCGACCTGTTCAACACCCTCGGTGCCAACGCCACGCCGATGCCTTTCCCCGAACTGTATTCGGCGCTGGACCAGAAGGCGGTCGACGGCCAGGAGAACCCGAACACGGTGATCGCCTCCTCCAAGTTCGCCGAGGTGCAGAAGTACCTCACGCAGACGCGCCACATCTACAACCCGCAGGCGCTGATCATCAGCAAGAAGGCCTGGGACGGCATGAGCGCCGAGGAAAAGAAGATCATCGAGGACTCGGCCGCCGAGGCGACGAAGTTCCAGCGCGAGGTCTCGCGCGCCGCGGCCGACGGGGCGCTCGAACAGCTCAAGAAGGCTGGCATGACGGTCACCGAGCTGCCGCCGGCCGAACTGGCCAAGCTGCGCGACAAGGTCAAGCCGGTGATCGACAAGTACTCGGCGACCGTGGGCGAGGCCGCCGTCAAGGAACTGCAGGCCGAAGTGGCCAAGGTGCGCAAGTAGGCGCACGGCGCAGGCACACGAGGCCCGTCATGTCCAAGCTGCGTCTCGCGATCGCCGGTGCCGGCCTGGTCGGCCGGGCGCACTGGAAGCGCATGCTCGCGAGCTCCGAATGCGAGCTCGCGGCCTTCGCCGACCCCTATGCCAGCGCCGCGGTGCTGGCCGCGGAAGCCGGCGTGCCGCTGTACCCTGCGCTCGCGCCCATGTTCGCGGCCGAGCGGCTCGACGGCGTGGTGCTGGCCACGCCCAACCTGCTGCACGTGTCGGGCGCACTGGCCTGCATCGAGGCGGGCCTGCCCGTGCTGGTGGAAAAGCCGGTGGCCGACACGTTGCAGGAGGCCGTCCGCCTGGCCGATGCGGTCGAGGCCGCCGGCGTGCCGGTGCTGGTGGGCCACCATCGCCGCTACAGCGCCATCCTGGAGGGCGCGCACCAGACCATCGCCAGCGGCCGCCTCGGCCGGCTGGTGGCGGTGACGGCCAGCGCCACCTTCCACAAGCCCGACGAGTACTTCGACGCCGAATGGCGCCGACAGAAGGGCGGCGGGCCCATCCTGCTCAACCTGGTCCACGAGATCGACAACCTGCGTGCCCTGGTGGGCGACATCGTCGAAGTGCAGGCCACCAGTTCCAGTGCCACCCGCGGCTTCGAGGTGGAGGACACGGTGGCGATCACGCTGCGCTTCGCCAACGGCGCGCTCGGCACGCTGATGCTTTCCGACGTGGCCGCCAGCCCCCGCAGCTGGGAGCAGAGCTCGGGCGAGAACCACGACTTCGACCACCATCCCGACCAGGACTGCTACGTGATCGCCGGCACCCGCGGCTCGCTGCACGTGCCCACGCTGCGTGTCTACGAGTACCTCGGCGCGGCCTCCTGGTGGAACCCGCTGGTCAAGAGCCAGGTCGAGATCCGCGAGATCGACCCTCTGGCCCGCCAGCTCGAACATTTCTGCGCCGTCGTGCGGCGCGAAGTGCCGCCCTGCGTCTCGGTGCGCGACGCCATCCGCACGCTCGCGGTGACGCTCGCCATCGACGAGGCGGCACGAACCGGCCTTCGGGTCCCCATCACATCATGACCACCATCTCAGGCAAGACCACCCTCATCGCGCACATCGGCTTTCCGACGGAGAGCTTCAAGGCGCCCATGATCTACAACCCCTGGTTCGAGGCGCGCGACATCGACGCGGTCGTCGTGCCCATGGGCGTGAAGCCGGAGGACTACGAGGCCTTCTTCCCCTTGCTGTTCCGCATGAGCAACATCCGCGGTGCGCTGGTGACCATGCCGCACAAGGTCACCACGATGTCGCTGGTGGACGAGCTCACGCCGGCCGCGAAGATCGCCGGCGCCTGCAACGCGGTGCGCAAGGAGGCCGACGGCCGCCTGGTCGGCGACCAGTTCGACGGTGCCGGCTTCGTGCGCGGCGTGCAGCGCAAGGGCTGCCGGCTGGAAGGCGCGCGCGCGCTGGTCTCGGGCAGCGGCGGGGTGGGCTCGGCCATCGCGGCCTCGCTGGCGGCGGCCGGGGTGGCGCAGCTCGCGCTCTTCGACACGCGCGCGGACTCGGCCGAGGCCTTGGCCGGGCGCCTGAAGGCCCACTATCCGGCGCTCGCGGTGCGCACCGGCTCCAAGGACCCGGAGGGCTTCGAGCTCGTGGTCAACGCGACGCCGCTGGGCATGAACAAGGACGATCCGCTACCCTTCGACATCGACCGCATCGCGCCCTCGACCTTCGTGGGCGAAGTCGTGATGAAATCCGAATTCACGCCGCTGCTGCGCGCCGCCCGCGAGAAGGGCTGCGCCGTGCAGGTCGGCACCGACATGCTGTTCGAAATGATCCCTGCCTACCTCGAGTTCTTCGGCTTCGGCACCGCCACGCCGGACGAGCTGCGCGCGGTGGCGCGGATCGCCTATTGAAATGAAGCTCTTCCCCAGGCTCCCCCACTTCGTGTGGTCCGCCAACCCCCTCACCGGGGGCGCACCCAGCGGCCCGGCAAAGCCGGTTCCGCGAAAAATGTTGCTCTCCCCCAGGCTCCCCCACTTCGTGTGGTCCGCCAACCCCCTCACCGGGGGCGCACCCAGCGGCCCGGCAAAGCCGGTTCCGCAAGTGCTCCCGAACGGGCCGGCTTCGCGGCCGGCGTGCTTCATGCGTCGGCTCGCGCAACGCGCGGTGGAGCAACTGACATGAGCATCTTCGAGGGCTTCCTCTCCACTTCCGAAACGCTGGCCGCCTTCAGCGACCACAACTTCGTCGCCGCCATGCTGCGCTTCGAGGCCGCACTGGCCGGTGCGCAGGCAGCCGAGGGCCTGATCCCCGAACCGGCCGCGCGCTCCATCGTCGGCAGCTGCAAGGTCGAGCTGTTCGACGTCGCCAAGATCGTGCGCGACAGCGGGCGCGCCGGCAGCGTGGCGATCCCGCTGGTCAAGAGCCTGAAGGAAGCGGTCGGGCTGTTCAACGCCGAGGCGGTGCCCTTCGTGCATTTCGGAAGCACCAGCCAGGACGTGATCGACAGCGCGATGGCGCTGGTCACGCGCGAGGCCGTGGCGCTGGTCGAGGCCGACCTGGCCAAGGCCGCGCAGGCGCTGCTGGCGCATGCGACGCAGCACGCGGCCACGCCCATCCTTGCGCGCACGCTGATGCAGCCGGCCTCGGTCACCAGCTTCGGCCTGAAGTGCGCCGGCTGGGCCGCGCCGCTGGTGCGCAGCCGCGCACGCCTGGCCGATACGGCGCGCCGTGCGCTGAAGGTGCAGCTCGGCGGCGCCGTGGGCACGCTTGCGCAGATGAAGGGGCAGGGCGCCGCGGTGCGCCGGCGCATGGCGCAGGAACTGGGCCTGGGCGACCCCGGCCAGACCTGGCACACCCAGCGCGACGAGTGGGTCGCGCTGGGCTGCGAACTCGGCCTCATGGCCGGCAGCCTGGGCAAGATCGCGCGGGACATCGCGCTCATGGGCCAGTACGAAGTGGGCGAGTTGGCCGAGCCCAGCGAGCCCGGCCGCGGCGGCTCCTCCGCCATGCCACACAAGCGCAACCCGGTCGCCTCGATGGTGGCACTGGCCGCGGCCGGGCGGGCGCCGCAGCGCGTCGCGGCCCTGTTGGCCGCCATGCCGCAGGAGCACGAGCGCGCACTGGGCCCCTGGCAGGCCGAGTTGGCCGAATGGCCGCAGCTCCTGATGAGCGCACATGGCAGCGTGCGCGCATTGGCCACCGCCTTGCCGGGCCTGCAGATCGATGCCGCGCGCATGCTTGCCAATATCGAGCGTCTGCGGGCCGAGCTGCCGGCGGAAGCAGCCGACGAATGGTTCGATCCGGCCTTGGCCGCGCACGCCGCTACCATCGTCCACGCGCAGGTCCGGGACCTGCAGGATCAACTGGAAAGCACTTCTCGATGACAGCCCCCACCACGCCGCCCGCCGACGACTACGAAGCCGGCCTCCTCAACCGCCGCCGCATCCTCGGCGATGCCTGGGTCGACAAGTCGCTGGCCAACCGCAATGCCTTCAACAGCGAGTTCCAGGCGCTGATCACCCGGCATGCCTGGAACGACATCTGGGGCCGCCCGGCCCTGGGCGACAAGACGCGCCGCTTCATGGTGCTGTCGATGATGCTGGGCATCCATGCCTACGAGGAGTTCGCGATGCACGTGCGCGCCGCGCTCGACGGCCCGCCCGAGTCGCGCCTCACGGCCGACGAGATCAAGGAGGTGATCCTCATGGCCGCCATCTACTGCGGCGTGCCGGTGGCCAACCATGCCTTCGGCATCGCCACCGGCATCCTGCGGGAGAAGGGCCTGCTCGAGGCCGCCGACAAGAACGACCAGCTCGTCAACAAGGAGACATGACGATGACCCGACTGAACGTGCTGCGCGAAGGCGAGGGCCCCTTCGTGGTGCTCAGCCATGCGCTGGGCTGCGACCTGCATATGTGGGACGGCGTGGCCCAGGTGCTGGCCCGTGCCCACACGGTGCTGCGCTACGACCACCGCAACCATGGCGGCTCGGAGCGGGTGCCGGGACCGTTGAGCATGCAGGACCTGGCCGACGACGCCGCCGAGATGATCGCGCGCGAGACCGAGGGCGAACCGGTGCACTTCGTCGGCCTCTCGATGGGCGGCATGACGGCGCAGGCGCTGGCGCCGAAGCGGCCGGAGCTGCTGCGCAGCGTCGTGATCGCGAACTCCTCGGCCCACTACCCCGACCAGGCGCCCTGGCGTGCGCGCGTCGAGACCGTGCAGGCCCAGGGCGTCGCGGCCATTGCGCCCGGCGCAGTGTCGCGCTGGCTCACGCCGGCCTTCACCACCACGCCCGAGGGTGCCGAGGCCGCGCGCCGGCTGCACGACACCCTGGTCGGCACCGACGCGGCCGGCTACATCGCCAGCTGCGAGGCTGTGGCGGCCATCGACTTCCGCGAAAGCAACCGCACGATCCGCACGCCCACCCTGGTCATCGCCGGCAACCAGGACGAAGCCACCCCGCCGGCCATGTCCGAGGCCATGGTCGAGGCGATTCCGGGTGCGAAGCTGGCCCGCATCGATGCGGCGCACCTGAGCGCGGTGGAGCGGCCGGTGGAGTTCACGCAGCTGCTGATCGATTTCTGGCGCAGTCTCTGATCCCCTCCCCAGGCAAAACCGTGCCTGGGCCGGCGAACTGCTTCGGCGATCGTGCCTGGACTACTCAGCAGTGGGGTTGCCCTCATGGCTCAGCACCGTGAACAGCCCATCACCGACGTACTGAAGCTCGATCGCATCGGTCGCGGTGCCGCTGATCGAGCCTGCCGTGCCGGGCGTGGTCGTGGCGGTGGAGATATAGATGGGACCGATGCCTTGTCCTATCGTCGCGACCAGCCTGCCGCCATCGGCCGACGAAGCCACCGACGACCAGTCGCGATTGGAATCGCGGGCTGTCCAGCTCACGCCGCCGTCGCTCGAGGTGTAGATCCGACCGTCGCTTGCTGCGGCGACCAGCCTGCTTCCGTCAGCCGACGAGGCCACGGCCATCCACAGCCGGTCGGAGCTGCAGGCGGGCCGGGTTGTGCACAGGGTCCAGTGCACGCCTGCGTCGCTGGAGGTGTAGATCCGGCCATTCCACTCGGTCGCCACGAGCTTGCTGCCGTCGGCGGACGATGCGACGGCGGTCCAGTTCAGAAGATTGAAGCTGTCGCACAGCGGCTGGTCGGAGCAGGGGGCCCAGGTCGCGCCGCTGTCGGTCGAGGTGAAGATCCGGCCGGGGTACCCGAGCGCCGCCAGCCTGGTGCCATCGGCGGAGGACGTGACCGAGGTCCAGGCCTGATTGTCGACGCTGCGCTGGGTCCAACTCGAGCCGCTGTCGGTCGATGTGTAGATTTCGCCGGTGGCCAACGCGGCAACCAGCTTGCTGCCGTCGGCCGACGAGGCGACCGAGGACCACCATCGCTCCGCGTCGCACGGTGCGTTGCCCCTGCATGGGGTCCAGCTCTCGCCGCCGTCTGACGAGGTGTAGAGCGAACCGAGGGACGCCACGGCCACCAGCTTGTCGCCCGCTGCCGACGAAGCCACCGATTGCCAGGGCCGGTCGGCGTCGCGCGCAGTCCAGTTCAGGCCACCATCGGTCGAGGTGTAGAGGCGGCCACCGGACGCCGCCGCCAGCAGCTTGCTGCCGTCGGCCGACGACGCCACCGCGCGCCAGTATTGCTCCGGCCCGTGCGCCGTCCAACTGGCGCCGGCCATGCCGCCGATGGGGCCCGTGTTCACCGTCTGCCCCGCGTTCTGCGCGAGCTTCCAGCCGCCCAGGCCGGCGCCCTTGATGCGTAGCACGTCGCCGACCGTCGGATTGGCCGGCAAGGTCACCACCACCTGCGCCGCATCGTTGCGGGCGATGTAGCCGGTGTTGGATTGCGCCTGCACCGCGGCGCCCGTGACATCGACCCAGGGGAATGTATCGACGGGCGCGGCAGGCACGGCGGGGGATGGAGGAGGCGGGGGCGTGGCCGGGGTGTTGACGGTGGGGGGCGCCGTGCTTTGGGCATCTGCTGGCGTTGCGGTACCGGTGTCGGTCGAGGTCGAGACAGTGGTACCCGTGCCCGCGGAGGCAAGGACTGCAAGGGCCGCGACGGCATTGGCATCACCGCCACCGCCACCCCCGCAGGCGGTCGTCAGCAAGGACAGGAGAAGAGAAGAAATGAACAGATACGACCGTCTCATGGTGGCCCTCGTCACTGCCAATGCAGCGGGCCGATTCTTGTGAACCATGAGTGCGTTGTTCCGACGTCGTCACAAAATGTCAGATTCAGCGCCGCCGGCAGGGCCATGGCGCCCCGGCCGGCAGCGGATCGGATTGCCTTGCATGATGGCGGCTTTTCACAGCCGCCATCTGCGTTCATGTCCTCCCATCTCCGCATCGATTTCGTCTCCGACATCTCCTGCCCCTGGTGCGCCGTCGGCCTCGGCGCCCTCGAGGCCGCATTGAAACGGGTCGCCCCCGACATCACGGCCGAGCTGCATTTCCAGCCCTTCGAACTGAACCCCGACATGCCGCCCGAGGGCCAGGATGCCTTCGAACACCTGAACCAGAAGTACGGCAGCACGCGTGAACAGCAGGCCGCCAATCGCGAGGCCATCCGGGCCCGCGGTGCGGCGGTGGGCTTCGAGTTCCGCGAGTCCGGCCGCTCCCGGCTCTACAACACCTTCGACGCGCATCGCCTGCTGCACTGGGCAGCGCTGGAAGATCCGGCCAGGCAGGTTGCACTGAAGAAGGCGATGCTGAAAGCCGTGCACACCGACGACGAAAACCCGTCGGACCACGAGGTCCTGGTGCGCCTGGCCGGCGAGGCCGGTCTCGATCCGCAAAGGGCCCGCGCGATCCTGGCGGGCAACGAATACGCCGCCGAGACGCGTGCCCGTGAGCGCTTCTATACCAACGCCGGCGTTCATGCCGTGCCGGCCGTCGTCATCGACAACCAGCACCTGATTTCGGGCGGCCAGCCAGTGGAGGTGTTCGAGCGCGCGCTGCGCCAGATCGCCGGCGCGGCGCCCGCGGCGACCGCGCTGGCCTGATCAGGACCCGGCCCGCGCCAGGAAGGCCTGCATGGCCCCGGCACGCGCCGGCCCCGCCAGGCTGCGGTGAAACAGCCGGCGCTCCAGTTGCAGGCCCAGTTCCAGCGGGAGCTCGTCAGCGCCGCGCACCGCGGTCTTGATCATTCGCTGCACGTCCGCGGGCAGGGCGGCCATCTGCGCCGCCACGCTGCGCGCGGTGGCGAGCAGAGCGGCACGCGGCACCACGCGCGATGCGAGGCCGCTGCGCAGGGCTTCCTCCGCGGTGAGCGGCCGCCCGGTGAGCAGCAGGTCGAGCGCGAGGGTACGGCCCACGATGCGCGGCAGCCGCTGCGTGCCGCCGGCCCCGGGCATGGTGCCGACGCGGACCTCGGGGTGGCCGAACACGGCGTCGTCGGCGGCGATCACCACGTCGCACATCTCGACCAGCTCGCAGCCGCCGCCGAGCGCCGCGCCCTGGACCGCGCAGACCACCGGCTTGGCGAAGCGGCCCAGGGCGTCGCAGGAACCGGAAAGGTCCATCGCCTCGGCCTCGGCCGCGCTCATCGCCGCCAGCTCCTTGAGGTCGGCTCCCGCGGCAAAGTGCGCGCCTTCCGCACGCAGCAGCACGACGCGCACGGCCGGGTCGTCCTCGGCTTGCGCGAGAAAGGCGGCCATCGCGTCGGTCATGGCCCGGCTCAGCGCGTTGCGCGCCAGGGGCCGGTCGAGCACCAGCTCGGCCACGCCGTGGTCGGTGGGCTCGAAACGGACGAAGTCGCCGGGGTTCATCGTTCGCCTACCAATCCACGGCCGCCGCCTCGGCGCGGATCCACGCGGCCACGCGCCGCACCTCGTCGCGCGGATGGGCCTGTGCCTGGATCAGCCAGTAGGCGTTGGGGCTCTCGGTCTTGCCGGGCGGCGCCTGCACGATGAGCAACTGCCCGTTCTGCACCAGCGGCAGGATCAGCTCCAGCCGCGCCAGCGCGATGCCCTGCGCCGCCAGGGCGGCATGGATGACCTGGTCGTACTGGTTGAAGCGCAGCATGCCGCGCGGCCGGGCCTGGCGCCAGCCGCGCTCGCGCAGCCAGCTTCGCCATTGCAGCCAGGGACGCGAATCGTCGAACTCCAGCAGATGCAAGCGACGCAGCGCCGAGGGATCGTCCAGCGAACGGATGCCCAGCGTCGGATGCGCGACCGGCACCACGCGCTCGCCGAAAAGGCGCAGCGCATCGGCGGGTGCGGCGCTGCGCGCGCAGTAGCGGATCGCCAGGTCGTGCTCGCCGTCGCGCAGGTCCACCACGGCATTGCTGGCGGCCAGGCGCAGCTCGATGTCGGGGTGCGCCTGCTGCAGCTTGCCCAGCCGCGGCAGCAGCCACAGCCCCGCGACGCCCATGCTGGCCGTGACCGTCACCGCCTGGCGTGTGGCGCCGCGCCGGATCTCGCCGAGCACATCCTGCAACTGCTGCAGTGCGCCGTCGGCGCTGCGGAACAGGCGCTCGCCCTCCGCGGTGAATTCCACGCCGCGCGGCCTGCGCACCAGCAGGCGCACGCCGAGCTGTTCTTCGAGCGCATGGACCTGCCGGCTCACGGCCGATTGCGTCAGGCTCAGATCATCGGCGGCCTGGGTGATGCTCATGCGGCGCCCCACGGCGACGAAGCCCTTGAGCAGGTCGAGCGAGGAGAGCCGAACCAGCGGCAGCGACATTCCCATGGCGAATGGTGGGAGAGGAAGACTGCCGATTGAAGCACAGGACGATCTTTCATCCGCAGAAGGCCATCAACTGCATCAGCGCGGCGATGCCCGAAGGCTGCAGGTAGGCGAGCAGCACCGTTCCCGCCAACGCAGCGGCAAGCACGACAACCCCGGCGCGACG
This sequence comes from Variovorax defluvii, assembly GCF_039541515.1. Taxonomy (NCBI): domain Bacteria; kingdom Pseudomonadati; phylum Pseudomonadota; class Betaproteobacteria; order Burkholderiales; family Comamonadaceae; genus Variovorax; species Variovorax defluvii. Next base: position 18,529 of record NZ_BAABGJ010000068.1, on the reverse strand, counting down.
AAGCATGCCAGCGTTCATGCGGCCACCAGCCTTCCCGCGCGGGCGATCTCCCGGTCGTCGATCGGCCAGTGCAGCGCGGCCGCCAGCAGGCCCAGTCCGATCGCACCCAGCCACACCAGCGCATAGGACTTCGTCAGATCGAACACATGGCCCCCCAGCCACACGCCCAGGAAGGACCCCACCTGGTGCCCGAAGAAAACGAAGCCGAACAGCGTCGCGATGTAGCGCACCCCGAAGACCTGCGAGATCAGCCCGTTGGTCAGCGGCACCGTGCCCAGCCACAGCAGGCCCATCACCGCGGAGAACAGGTACACCGTGAGCGGGCTGAGCGGCAGCAGCACGAACAGCGCCATCGCGGCGGAGCGTGCCAGGTACAGGCCCGAGAGCAGGTACTTGCGGCGGTACAGGTCGCCCAGCCGCCCGCAGGCGTAGGTACCGGCGATGTTGGTCAGCGCGATGATGGCCAGTCCGGCCACGGCCACCGAGGGCTTCAGGCCCTTGCCCTGCAGGTAGGCCGGCAGGTGCGAGGCGATGAAGGCGAGCTGGAAGCCGCAGGCCAGGAAGCCGGCGTTCAGCAGCCAGAAGCCGCGGTGGCGGAAGGCTTCGCGGATGGCCTGGCGCATCGATGGAGCGGAGGCCGCCGAGCGCGAGGCCGGGCGCTGATCTCTCAGCGCGGCAGACGAGGGCGCGACGGCGGCCATCGCGCCGCCCAGGATCACCAACGCCAGCGCCCAGCCCAGCCACTGCTGCAGGCCCTGGACGACCGGCACCAGGACGAACTGGCCGAGGCCGCCGATCGCGCCCGTGAGACCCAGCGCCCAGCCGCGATGGGCCGGGTCGACCCGCCGGCTGATCGCGCCGTAGACCGTGCCGAAGGCGGTGCAGGCCAGCGCGATGCCGATCAGCACGCCGCCGCTGAGCGTCAGGTGCAGGGGCGAGAGGGACAGCGACATCAGCACCAGCCCGGCGGCATACAGCAAGGCGCCGGCGACCAGCACGCGCACGGCGCCGAAGCGGTCCGCCACCATGCCGGTCAGGGGCTGGGCGATGCCCCACACCAGGTTCTGCACCGCGATGGCGAAGGCGAAGGCCTCGCGCGACCAGCCGCGGTCCAGCGTCATCGGCAGCAGGAACAGGCCCTGCACATGCCGGATGCCGAGGGCCAGGCCCATGATCGCGCCGCCGCAGACCACGGCCCAGAGCACGGCATGGCGTTCGCTTGTCTGATTCATCCCATCGTTCCTTGTCTTCCTGCGCATGATTGGAGCGCTCGGCGACGCGGCGTGGCGTGATCAATCCGCACGGCTGACATGCGCCCAAGGAATGTCTGCAAGGTGGGCCCGAAAACTTGACTCCTTCGGCAAAGGCATTGCTATGATCGCGCGGCTTTTGCCGGCCAGCGTCTTTGCAGACTCCAACAAAAAAAGGGAGGAGGTTCGATGAAAGATATTGATTGGGTGATCGGGCGTAGCCGCCTTGCGGGGTGTGCCCGCCTCGCACCCCGCGGCAAGAATGCCCATGGCCATCGACGGGAGCCGATCGATCCGCTGTCGATGCCAGTTCTGCGCAGTATCTCCAGGCCCAGGAGTTGAGCGGTGGAGGCCCGGTGGATGCCCTGGGGCAAGTTGAACCGCCTGTCCGATGGGCGCGTTCTCATCCATCCGCTGTTGGACCACATGGCCGATGTGGCGGCGGTGCTGCACCGTTTGCTGGTGATGCCAGCCGTTCAGCGTTCGCTGGATCGCGCAGCCGGACGCTCTTTGAGCGACGTGGACCGAGCGCGTTTGGCGGTCCTGGCCTTCCTGCACGACATCGGCAAGGCGAATTCCGGCTTCCAGGTCCGCTACTGGCGCGAGCGCGCCGACCGTCCACGCTGCTGGCTGCCGCTGCCGGAGTGCGGCCACGGCCCCCAGGGCTGGGCATTGTTTGACGACTGCCTGCACGGCGCGCCGCGCATCCTTGCGGGCTTGCCGCTGGATCTGATGGACTCGTGGGGTGAGGCCGTCCTGCCGCTGCTGCGCGCCAGCATCAGCCACCATGGACGCCCCACGGGCGCCGACGCTGCCGAGGCCATCTGGCAGCCCGTGGCCGACGGGCCGCGAACGATCTACGACCCGGCTGAAGCGGTCGCTGCGATGGGGCAACGCATCCTGGCGCTTTTCCCCCGAGCCTTCGATGCGCATGCGTCCGAGTTGCCGACCGCGCCCGCATTCGCACACCTGTTCGCGGGCCTCGTTCAACTGGCCGACTGGCTGGGCTCGGACACGCGTGAAGGGTTCTTTCCCTATACCCAGGCCAGGGAGGATCGCGCTGCGACCGCACCCCGGCGGGCACGCCACGCATTGCAGGCGCTCGGGCTGGATGCCGGTGACGCCGCTTTGCGCCTCGCGTCGACAGGCTGCGACTTCGCGCAGGCCTTTGGTGTACCGGGGGTCCGTCCGATGCAGGCTGCAATGGCCGACGACAAGTTCGGCCCGGTCGTGGTGCTCGAAGCGGAGACCGGCAGCGGCAAGACCGAGGCCGCGTTGTGGCGCTTCCTGCATCTCTGGCGCACAGGCCGCGTCGACGGGCTGTACTTCGCGTTGCCCACGCGCGTGGCGGCCACGCAGATCTACGAGCGAGTGCAGGCCTTCGTGGGCCTCGCCTGGCGCATGAATCCACCTGTGGCTGTGCGCGCCTTGCCCGGGTACGCTGCGGCGGACGGACAGACCGCCAAGGCGCTGCCGGAATTCAACGTGCTGTGGTCCGACGCACCCGGCGATGACCAGGCCGAGCGCCGCTGGGCGGCGGAGTCTCCCAAGCGCTACCTGGCCGCCACCATCGCCGTGGGCACGGTGGACCAGGCCTTGCTCGGTGCGCTGCAGATCAAGCATGCTCATCTGCGCCACGCCATGCTTGCGCGCAGCCTGCTGGTCGTGGACGAAGTGCACGCCTCCGACGCCTACATGACCCGCCTGCTCGAGCACCTGTTGCGTGCGCACGTGGCCTGCGGCGGCCAGGCACTGTTGCTGTCCGCGACGCTGGGCGCATCGGCGCGGACGCGCTATCTGGGCATTGGCAGCCGCCGTGTCGAGCCGCCGCCCCTGCTGGCCTCTGCCCAGGTCATGCCTTATCCCGCGATCAGTCACTGCACCGGCGACGGGCCGCACATGCTGCCTGTCGAAGGCAACCCGCGCCACAAGACGGTCCACTGGGAGGCGCGGGACATGATCGACGATCCCATGCGCATAGCGGCACTCGCCGTAGACGCCGCAGCGGCGGGCGCGTGCGTGCTGGTGGTTCGCAATACCGTGCCTGCGGCGATCGCCACCTTGCGGGCCGTCGAGGCGCTCGCTGCCTCTCGAAGCCTGGACTGCCTGTTCAAGGTCGCTGGCGTCAGCACCTTGCACCACAGCCGCTTCAGCCGGCAGGACCGTCCCCTGCTCGATGCCGAGGTGCAGGCCCAGATCGGCAAGCAGCGCATGCCGCGCGGCGGGCTCGTCGTGGTCGGCACGCAGACGCTGGAGCAGAGCCTCGACATTGATGCCGACTTGCTGATCACCGACCTCTGCCCGATGGACGTGCTGCTGCAGCGGCTGGGACGGCTGCATCGTCATGCGAGGCCGGGTCCGGATGCGCTGGACGACGACCGGCGCCCCGCCGGCTTCGAGCATGCACGCGCCTGGGTGCTCACGCCGCCGGGGCACGATCTGGCGCCGCTGCTCAAGCGCCAGCGCCATGGGCTCGGGCCCATTCGATTGAAGGGTGAACCCATGGGCGGTGTCTATGTCGACTTGCGCGTGCTCGAAGCCACCCGGCGCCTGATTGGGGCGCAGCCCACGCGCAGCATTCCCGCCGACAACCGGCCGCTGGTGGAGCAGGCCACGCACCCCGAGGCGCTGAGTGCGATCGCGCAGCAGTTGGGAGAGGACTGGGTGCGCTTCGGCATCGAATACGACGGCGCTCTCGCAGCCACCAAGACTGTGGCCAACCTGCACGCGTTGCCTTTTGACAAGGCCTTCGACGATGTGCATTTCCCGCAGGACGAAGGCCGTATCGGGAGCCGCCTGGGCGCCGCTGACCGCATCGTCGTGTTCGATCCGCCCTTGGCCGGCCCGTTCGGTCAGCCCGTCGCACAGTTGGCCATCCGGCACCACTTGCTGGCGCGCGGTCTGCCGCCCGAGGCTCAGGCTTCGGGCGCGATGGCGCTGGGCACCCATGAGGGCTTCATGTTCAACCTGGGTGCGATGCGATACCGCTACACCCGGCTCGGCGTGGAGCGCGTTGCGTCCAACCCTGAAAGGAGCCAAGACGATGCCGCATGACGCCACAACTCCCGGACTGCGCAGAAACCTGCTGAATGAAGCCCTGATTCGCTGGCGCTGCGTGGTCCACGGGGAGTTGCATCGCAGCAGCCTGCCCGAACTCCTCGCCGCGATGGTGGCGGACACGGTGCGCGACTTTCCCGCGCTGCGCCCGCATCAGCGCCATCCCTGGCATGCATTTCTCGCGCAGTTGGCGGCCATAGCGCTGCACCGCGCCGGCCGGGCGCAGCCCTGGACCGATGCCGCCGGCTGGCGCACAGCCCTGCTCGCGTTGACACCGGCCGACACGGATGGCGCGGCCTGGTGCATGGTGGCGCCTCCCGATCGGCCGGCATTGCTGCAACCGCCAGTGCCGGGCGAGCGCATCGCGGCCTGGAAGAACGTGCTGCTCGCCGCGGACGAACTGGACATGCTCGTCACGGCCAAGAACCACGACATCAAGGCTGCGCGAGCCCGCCGGGCCGAGCCTGACGATTGGCTGTTCGCGCTGGTCAGCCTGCAGACACAAGAGGGCTTCCTGGGAGCCGGGAACTACGGCGTCTCGCGCATGAACGGCGGCTTCGCCAGCCGTCCCGGCGTGGGTGTCGCGCCGCCAGGCGCTTGGGGCACGCGCTGGCTGGCAGACTTGACGACGCTGCTGGAGCAGCGCACGACCATCGCAGACCAGCAGGGCCTCGCTGCCGAAGGCGGCCATGCGCTGCTGTGGCTGATGCCATGGTCCGGCGCGGAGTCATTGAGCATGCAGGCGCTCGATCCGCTCTACATCGAAATCTGCAGGCGTGTGCGACTGGATGAAGCCGCAGGCGCTTTGCTGGCTCGCGCCACGGGCAGCAAGGTGGCGCGTGTCGCCAGCAAGGATCGCAACGGCATCACTGGCGATCCCTGGACGCCCGTCGATGCTGCCGAGGGCAAGGCCTTGACCGTCTCGGGCGCGGGTTTCGAGTACAAGCTGATGACCGAGTTGCTGACCGGTGGACGCTTCACGCACGGAGCGGCCTGGCGGCTCGACGGCTGGCCGCAGGACGTGGTGCTGCAAGTCGTGGCCCAGGCCACCGTGCGTGGCCAAGGCAAGACCGAGGGGTACCACGAACGCCGTGTCCCCATCTCACCCAAACTGCGCCGGCGTCTTGCAGGGCCGCAGCGCGTGGCGGTGGCGGAGATGGCCAGGCAGCGCGTGGCGGCCATTGCCGACCTTCGCAAGCTGCTGTGGAGCGCGTTGGTGCTCCTGTTCGCCAATGGCGATGGCGGCGATCGCAACGACAGCATCAGCGACAAGGCTGGTCGTTTCGCCCGCCCCTTCGAACAAGGCGAGGACGCCCGCTTCTTCGACGATCTGGCGCTGGAGGCCGAGGCGGAGGATGCGGACCGCTTGGGGCTGCGCGTGCAGTGGTTGCTGGGCCTGGTGGATCGCGCCGAGCACGTGCTGACCCGGGCCTTCGACGCCGGGCCGCGCAATGGCATGCAACGCTACAAGGCCCGTGCTGCCGCACTGGGGCGGTTTCATGGCGCGCTGCGCGGGGCCAAACCCGTGTTGCCGGACCTCGCCCCTCACTATGCCCAACAGCGCCGCGAAGCCGCGGCCGAACCACGAGGAGCATGCCATGACTGAGCCCCCCATCCAGACGGCCCCGGCCGAACAAGAAAATGTGTCCACTTCGCGCAGTCCCTACGGCGCGCTGGCTGCGCATGTGCAGCGCGCCGGACCGGGCGATTGCGCTGCGCTGGCGCGTCTCGTCCCCGACGCGCTGCGCCCGCACGAGATTGCCGCGCTCTCGCGTGCGCTGCTGTCGGCCGGCTTGCAGCCCGAGAAATGGCGCGCCGAAACCTGGCCGCGCTGGGCACTGATCGCGCACGGCATGGCCCTGGCGGGCCACGACGGCGGCGGCAGGCTGGGCCGGCAATTGGCCCAGGCGGGCGTGGCCGAGTCGCGCGTGACCCGACTGCTCACGGCCAGAGGTGATGCTTTCCGCCAGATGGTGCCGCGCGTGCTGCGCCTGTTGGCTTCCAAGGGAGTTCGGCCCAATTGGTTCGAGCTCGGCGAACTGATCCTCAAAGAAGACAGCAACGAACGCGATGACGCCAGTCGCGCCGAACAGCTCCGCCTGCGCATCGCCGGCCCTTACTTTTCTGCACTTGCAGCCAAAGACTGAGCAACACGAACCATCCTGGGAGAACCTATGACATTGCCTCGCTTCCTGCAAATCCACACACTGCACAACTACCCGGCCGCGCTGCTCAATCGCGACGACGCCGGCTTGGCCAAGCGCCTGCCTTACGGCGACAAGATCCGTACCCGCATCTCTTCGCAATGCCTGAAGCGTCACTGGCGCACGGCTGACGATGCCTTTGCGCTGAGCCGCCTCGGCGTGGGCATGGCCGTGCGGTCCCGTGGCACGCCGCGCCTGATCCGCGACCGTCTCGTTGCTGCCGGCGTGACAGAGCCACTGGCTCAGCTGGCTGTGGAGGGTTTGCGCGCAGCCGGCCTGGTCGACAAGGCCAAGGACCTCAAAGGCGATGAGGCGTTGGAGACGGGCCAGGCCGTGCTGCTCGGACACGCCGAGGTGGACTATCTCGTCCAGCGCTGCGCCACACTGGCGGCCGAACACTCCGAAGAGAAAACGCTCAAGGCCGCGATCGCCGGGTTTCTGAAAGACGAGAAAAAGAACATCGAGGCGCTGCGCCTGGGCAGTGGCCTGGAATCTGCGATGTTCGGCCGCATGGTCACGTCCGACGTGCTGGCCAACCGCGATGCCGCCGTCTACGTGGCGCACGCGTTCACCGTGCACGAGGCGCAGGTCGAGAACGACTACTTCACCGTGGTCGACGACCTGCTGCAGGAGGCCGGCGAGACCGGTTCGGCCGGCATCTTCGATACCGAGCTGGCCAGCGGCCTGTACTACGGCTACGTGGTTGTCGATGTTCCGCAACTCGTCGCCAACCTCGAAGGCGTGAGCATCAAGGAGTGGCGCAACGGCACGCCGGAGCAGCGTGCACTCGCCGGCCGCGTGGTGCAGCATCTGCTGCACCTGATCGCGACCGTCAGCCCGGGCGCGAAGCGAGGCTCGACCGCGCCCTTCGAGTGGGCCAAGTTCATGTTGGTGGAGGCTGGCGACTGGCAGCCGCGCAGTCTGGCCGGGGCTTTCCAGAACGCGCTGCCGCAGGGCGAGCCCGCGCTGCGCAAGGCGGCGGTCCAGCGCATCGCGGACGAGATCGCGCAGATGGACGCGGCCTACGGCGCACCGCTGGCGCGGCGCTACCTCGCGGTGGATGACGTGCAGGTGCCAGGTGCGGAACGCCTGACACTGCAGACGCTGGCCGAATGGGCGCAGACCGCCGTCGTGCGTGCGGAGGCTTGAGGTGATGCGTCATCTGGTGCTGCGACTGGCATCGCCGCTGATCGCCTTCGGCGGCGAGACCATTGACAACCAGGGCGTGATCCGTGACTTTCCGGCGTTGTCGATGCTGACGGGGTTGATCGCCAACGCCCTGGGCTGGGATCGTGCGGAGGATGCCTTGCACAATCGACTGCAGCAGCGCTTGCGCATGGGAACGGTGCTCGAGCCCATGGCGCGGCGCCAGCGATCTGCTGACGCGGAGCGCCTGGTGGACTTCCAGACGGCTCAACTGAGCGCGGCCGACAGGGCATGGACCACGTGGGGCGAGCCCGAAAAGCGCGGCAGCGGTTCAGGCTCCTACGCGGGGCCGCACCTGCGCTACCGCCACTACCACGCCGAGCTGACGGCGTGGGTCGCGCTGTACCTCGATCCGATGGACGAAGCGCCCACCCTGGACGCCGTGGCTTGCGCCCTGGACCGCCCCGTGCGTCCCCTGTTCATCGGCCGCAAACCCTGTCTTCCCAGCGGGCGCCTGGTGGCTGGTTGGCAGGAAGCAGAGCATGTGCTGGGTGCGCTCCAGGCCTGGGTGCGTCAGCTTCCGGCCGGCGCGCAGGGCTGGCGTGCACAGTGGCCGGAGGGGCAGGGCGAGTTGCGGAGCGACCGGCGAAGCAGTCTGTGCGACGAACGCAACTGGACCAGTGGTATGCATGGCGGATGGCGCCCGGTGCGCGAGGGCCTGCTGATGGCGCCGGAGCCGGCATGAGCGGTGAACCCTTGTACCTTTTGCACACGCAGCCCGACGCGCGCCTGCTGGCCGCCTGGGTAGCGAGGCACCATGCGCGGCATGAGCGGCAGCCGTCGGACCTGGGCGATGCATTGCATGGCCTGCTGCGAGCAGCGTTCGGCAGTGCGGCGCCGCAGCCCTTTCGTTACCTGGACGAGCGCCAGGGGCTGCTGGCCTATACCTCGCTGGATGCGGATGCGATGCGCGCGCAGGTCGCCCTCGCAGATCCGCTGGCGGCGCAGACGCTGGGCCTGGGCGCGACCGACCGCCATGCGGGCTATCGCTTGCGCCCGTTTCCCACTCAGTGGCGCGCGGGCCAGGTGTTGGGGTTCGAGCTGCGTTTGCGTCCGACCGTGCGCGCCGCCAAGGGGGAGCGCGACGCGTTCCTGCACGCCGTGGAGCAGGCGCAAGGTCAGCCGCTGCAACGCCAGGCCGTCTACGTGCAATGGCTGCGCGATCACCTGGCAACGCGTGAAGGTGTGGCGCGGGAAGCCTGGCAGGGCGCGGTCGAACTGCTGGAGGACGTGCACCTCGCAGGGTTCCGCCGCCAGCAGGTCGTTCGACGCACCCAGGCGGTGGGCGCTCAGGCGCGGCGAGGCCGCGTGATCGATGGACCCGATGCCGTGCTCAAAGGGCACCTGCGCGTGCGCGATCCGGCCGCGTTCGCGCACTTGCTGGCACGCGGTGTGGGCCGGCATCGGGCTTTCGGCTTCGGCATGTTGCTGTTGAGCCGGCCGAGCTAGAAGGCGCAAGCAATGCTCAAGGGTCGGCTGGGGCTGGAAACCGCTCGCATCCCGCATGCGGACCGCCATGGCTTGCTGTGGTTGTCGCGCGGCGAACTGTGCGTGATCGACGGCTGCCTGCATTTCCTGCGCGGGCGAGACAGCCTGACGCCGACGATGGACCAGATACCGCACCAGGCGGTGTCGATGATCCTGCTCGGGCCGGGCAGCAGTGTCACGCACGACGCGCTACGGCTGCTGGCGCGGCACGGGACGCTGATGGCGGCGGTGGGAGAGGACGGCGTGCGCAGCTACACCGCGCCGCCGCTCCTGCCAGACCGCTCGGACGTGGCGCGGCGCCAGGCCGAGCTGTGGGGCAATCCGCGCCGTCGCATCAGCGTGGCGCGCCACATGTACGCATTGCGGCTGGGCGAAGTGCTGCCGCACCGTGATCTGGACACCCTGCGCGGCATCGAAGGTTCGCGTGTCAAGAACTTCTACAAGCTGATGGCCGAGAAGCACGGCATTTCCTGGAAGGGGCGCAACTACGACCGCGCCAACCCCAATGCCACCGATCTGCCGAACCAGGCCATCAACCATGCGGCCACGGCCGTTCAGGCGGCTGCGGCCATCGCCGTCCAATCGCTGGCGGCATTGCCGCCGCTGGGGTTCATCCACGAAGACTCTGGGCAGTCCTTCGTGCTGGACATCGCGGACTTGTTTCGTGACACCGTGACCTTGCAGATCGCCTTCACAGCGGCCCGGCGCGCGGAGGAAGTGGACGACACGATCGATCGTCTGGTTCGACGCGAGGCGGCGGCGGTGTTCCGGAAACAGCAGGTGATCGGCGCCATGATCGACCGCATCAAGCAAGTCTTGCGGATGGATGAGGTGGGAAATGGCGCTGGTGATGATCGTGATCCGTGATGTGCCCGATCGATTCCACGGCTTTCTGTCGTCGACGATGCTGGAGGTGGCGCCCAACGTGTTCGTGTCGCCGCGCATGAACCCTGGTGTGCGTGCGCGTGTTTGGGGCGTGATGAGCGACTGGCATCGGCAGGAAGGCAGGGGAAGCCTGGTGATGGTCTGGCGCGACATGAATGCCGTGGGAGGTGTTGGCATCGCCAATCTTGGCGATCCGCCACGGGAAATGTTCGAGGCCGATGGCACTTGGCTGGTGAGGCGGCGTGCAGGGCCCGCTGGAAACGCTCTTTAAAATTCCGGATCGGTTTGCTGGTTTTCTCTTGCGTGACTTGGACTTGCATGCGAGAGGTTGCCCCGCGTGAGCGGGGATAGGCCCTGTAGAGAGGTTCTAAGTGGCAATCACCGTCCGGTTGCCCCGCGTGAGCGGGGATAGGCCCCTGCGCGGTGCCGACCTGAGCGGTGCCAACCTGGTTGCCCCGCGTGAGCGGGGATAGGCCCTGGACGGTGGCAGCGGCGCCGCACTCGCAACGGGTTGCCCCGCGTGAGCGGGGATAGGCCCCTCAGACTTAGACCGTGGTTCGGTCATGATCTGGTTGCCCCGCGTGAGCGGGGATAGGCCCGAGCCGGTGAAGTGGGATCGGGACACGCTCAGGGTTGCCCCGCGTGAGCGGGGATAGGCCGCGCAAGGCATCGGCCAAGGGCTACACGTACGCGGTTGCCCCGCGTGAGCGGGGATAGGCCCTTTTCGCTCATCTCAATTCCTCAAGATAGTTAGGTTGCCCCGCGTGAGCGGGGATAGGCCCGAATCTACAAGGCCGACCAAGCAAAGCTGGTGGGTTGCCCCGCGTGAGCGGGGATAGGCCCTGGCCGCCACGTGGACGCCAGATCCGTCCGACGGTTGCCCCGCGTGAGCGGGGATAGGCCCGAGGGCGACGTCGTCACCCTGGCGGCCCTGACGGTTGCCCCGCGTGAGCGGGGATAGGCCCGACTCGCTGATCAAGGCGCAGCGCTGGTCCGCGGTTGCCCCGCGTGAGCGGGGATAGGCCCTCCGGCAGCATCGGGCTGTAGATCCCGCGCTTGGTTGCCCCGCGTGAGCGGGGATAGGCCCTGGTCGCGCAGGATGGTGTTGATCACGCCGTCGGTTGCCCCGCGTGAGCGGGGATAGGCCCTGGACGACGATGCCGCGGCGGTCCTGGCCGGCGGTTGCCCCGCGTGAGCGGGGATAGGCCGTATTGGGCACGATCAGCCCTTCAACTACCATCGGTTGCCCCGCGTGAGCGGGGATAGGCCCCGCCGCACCCACACCGGCTCGGGCCGCTACAAGGTTGCCCCGCGTGAGCGGGGATAGGCCCCATCAAGCAAATCGTTGGCACGCGCACGTCGCGGTTGCCCCGCGTGAGCGGGGATAGGCCGCGTTCGGGCACTAGGGGCCGCTCTCCCTCTGGGGTTGCCCCGCGTGAGCGGGGATAGGCCCGTAGTAAAGGTCGTCGGGTCGGGCGTCACAACGGTTGCCCCGCGTGAGCGGGGATAGGCCCCGCCCACATCAGCACCGCCTCGGCGAGGACCAGGTTGCCCCGCGTGAGCGGGGATAGGCCGCAGTCCTGCGCGCTCCGACAGGTCCACCACCAGGTTGCCCCGCGTGAGCGGGGATAGGCCCGCTGCGGACGGATCGGTAGACGCTCCATCCACGGTTGCCCCGCGTGAGCGGGGATAGGCCCTCACCCCTGGATCAGGCCCTGGATAGAGCAGCGGTTGCCCCGCGTGAGCGGGGATAGGCCCGAGAAGTACCAGTGTCATGGGTCAAAGTCACCGGTTGCCCCGCGTGAGCGGGGATAGGCCCACTGGCGTCCGGATCAAGACTGGCGATGCGACGGTTGCCCCGCGTGAGCGGGGATAGGCCCGGCGGAATAGGCGTTCTGCGCGCTCATCCCTCGGTTGCCCCGCGTGAGCGGGGATAGGCCCACCTCGACCCGCGCCGTGAGTGGGACCGGGCAGGTTGCCCCGCGTGAGCGGGGATAGGCCCACCTCGACCCGCGCCGTGAGTGGGACCGGGCAGGTTGCCCCGCGTGAGCGGGGATAGGCCGGACCCGGCGCCGGGGTATGCAAAGAACTGCGTGGTTGCCCCGCGTGAGCGGGGATAGGCCCTACGGCGGCGCTTCCATCGCGTGGCAGATGGGGGTTGCCCCGCGTGAGCGGGGATAGACCCCTGCGCGGCAGTAAGAGCGAGATCGCGAGATTGGTTGCCCCGCGTGAGCGGGATAGGCCCTCGACCAAGCCTGATTGGAGTCAGATGGCCGCGGTTGCCCCGCGTGAGCGGGGATAGGCCCCATAGCGGCGGAAAAGATAGTCAAGCGATGTAGATTGCCGGTGAGCGTCCAGCGATCCCACCTTGCGTCTGACGCCGCACCTTCGGAGGATGGCGTCCACCTATTCTTGGCGGACGCCTATGCATCCCAATATTTCCAGTCGCCGAGTCCACAGTGCCGAGCTCAAGGCGCGGATCCTGGCCGAGTGCCGACAGCCCGGCGCTTCAGTCTCTGGCGTGGCCATCGCGCATGGCCTGAACACCAACGTCGTGCGCAAGTGGCGTCCACCTAATTTTGGCGGACACCCATGCATCCCCATCGCTCCAGTCGCCGGGGGGACGCCTCGCATCCCGTACCTGCTACCTGAATCCCGGCTCACGGTCCGCAGGCCCGCGAGCAGCTCGGTGTGATCCGTCAGCCGCTCCGCCATCGGGTCGGCGCTTGCGTCCGGGTGACGAATCACCGAATCGGGTGCGCGTGAGCAGCCCACCTGCTCTACGACGCCGATCGCCTGATTGCCGGGTACGACGCGGCAGGCAGCACCATCCAACACGCGATGTGCACGGTCCCAGGCACCGACGAGCCGATCGTGTGGTAGGAGGGCTCAGGCACCACGATCATGAACTGGCTTTACGCGGACCACCTGGGAGGCATCTTGGCGACCCGAAAAAGCTGCCCCGCACCAGCGAAGGTCGGCCCAACGCGCCTCAGGCGCTGCCCTTGCCCACCATCTCGATCAACCGCATCAGCGCCACCGACGGCGCCCCGCGCCACACCAGGTGCGTGCGGTTGCGCCGGATGCGCTCGGGCAGCGCGTGCTGGCGCACGTCGGCCGTGGCCCGCAGTGCCTTGAGCACCGACAGCGGCACCACCGCGAAGCCGGTGCCCGCCGCCACGCAGGCGATCATGGCCTGGTAGGAAGAGAACTCCAGCGAGCGCGCCGGCACCACGCCGCCCTTGCCCAGCCATTGCTCCAGCAGCCGCCGGTAGGAGCAGCCCTGCGCGAAGGCGATCAGCGTGCTGCCGGCCAGGTCGCCGGGGCGCGTCACCGTTTCGACGCTGTGGGCAGTGATCAGCACCAACTCTTCCTCGAACACCGCCAGCGTCTCCAGGCCTTCGGTGGAAAAGGGCTGCGAGACAAAGGCGGCCTCGATGTCGAAGGCTTCCACCCGCTTGATCAGTGCGCCGGTGGTGCCGCTGACCAGTTCCACCACCACGCCCGGGTAGCGCTTGTGGAAGCGCGACAGCACCGAGGGCAGGCGGCTGCCCGCCGTGCTCTCGAGCGAGCCCAGCCTGAAGGTGCCCAGCGGCTGCTCGCTGCGCAGTTCGCTCTCGGCCTCCTCGGCCAGGCGCAGCAGGCGTTCGGCATAGGGCAGGAGCTTGCGGCCCGCCGGTGCCAACGCCAGCGATCGGCCGTCGCGCAGAAATAGCTTCTGGCCGAGCCGCTCTTCGAGTTGGCGGATGCGGGTCGTGACGTTGGATTGCACACGGTTGAGCCGGCCCGCGGCGCGGATCACGCCGCCTTCGCTGACCACGGCGCGGAAGATCTCCAGCGAGTCCAGGTCGATCGTTCTCATAAAAGGAATCTTCGTTCTCGATAATTCATTTGTGCCACCGGGCCATTCTGCGTCTAATGGACTCCCATGTCGAACCCCATCCATCCTTCGCTCAGCCTGCCGCGGCCATCCTTCACCGCCCTCTGGGTGGCCGGCCTGGTGGCGCTGGCGGTCGCGATGGGCATCGGCCGCTTCGCCTTCACGCCCATGCTGCCGTTGATGATCCGCGCCGGCAGCGCCGACGTGGCCGCCGGCGGGTGGCTGGCCGCCGCCAATTACGCGGGCTATCTGCTGGGCGCGCTCAGCGCCGCACGCCTGGGCCTGGCGCCGCAACGCACCGGCCTGGTCGCGCTGGGGCTGGTCGCGGCCTCCACGGCGGCCATGGGCTGGACCGATTCGCTCGCCGCCTGGCTGCTGTGGCGCTTCGTGGCCGGCGTGGCGAGTGCCTGGGTGCTGGTCAGCACCAGCGTGTGGTGCCTGGCCTGGCTGGCGCGCCACGAGCGGGCCGCCGGCCCCGGCCTGCTCTACGCCGGCGTCGGCACCGGCATCGCGCTGGCCGGCCTGTACTGCTGGCAGGCCGGCGCGGCGAACACGGCACCGGAGGCGCTGTGGCTGCAACTTGGCGCATTGGCGCTGGCGGGCCTGGTGCTGGTGGCGGTGCTGATGCCGCGCGGCATGCCCGATGCGCCCGTGGGCGTGGCGACCGCAGCGGCCTCGGGCGGAGGCGGTGTCTCCTGGGGCCTGGTGCTCAGCTACGGCCTGCTCGGCTTCGGGTACATCCTGCCTGCCACCTTCTTGCCGGTGCTGGCCCGCGCGGTGGTGGACGACCCGGCCGTCTTCGGCGCGGCCTGGCCCGTGTTCGGCGCCGCGGCGGCGGCGTCCACGCTGCTGGCGAGCCTGGTCTTCCCGCGGATGGAAAGGCGCCAGTTGCTGGCCGGCAGCCATGCGCTGATGGCACTGGGCTGCGTGCTGCCGGTGCTGCACCTGTCCGCGCTCACCGTGTTGCTGGCTGCGGTGCTGGTGGGCGGTACTTTCATGGTCGCGACCATGGCCGGCATGCAGGAGGCGAGGGCGCGCAGCGCCGGTGACCCGACCCGCGCGCTGGGCCGCATGACGGCCGCCTTCGCGATCGGGCAGATGGCGGGGCCGATGTTGTCCTCCGCGTTGAGCGGCCGGTCGCAGGGCTTCGGCGGCCTCTTCGTCGCACTGGCCGTGGGTGCGCTGGCGCTCGCCGGGAGTGCCGTCTGGCTGTGGCGTGCGCGATGATCCAGGCTTTCGCTTTGTCTTCGTTGAAAAGGAATCCATCATGATCGAACAAGGCCATAGCCGTCCCTGGGCCGAGCGCCTCCCGATGCCCCAGGCCGACACCATGGACGAGGCCCAGCGCAAGGCGGCGCAGGCACTGATCGATGGCCCGCGCAAGGGCGTCTTCGGCCCCTTCCTGCCGCTGCTGCAGAGCCCGGCGCTGATGGAGCGTGTCGGCAGCGTGGGCGAGTACCTGCGCTTCGACAGCCGGCTCGATGCCCGCGTGCGCGAGCTCGTCATCTGCGCAACGGCGCGTCATGTGGGCAACCAGTTCGAATGGCTGCTGCACGCGCAGGCGGCGATCAAGGCCGGCGTGAACGCGGAGGCCATCGAGGCGCTGCGCCTGGGCCGTCGCGCCGCGCCCCTGGCCGAGGACGAGCAACTCGCGCTCGACTTCGCGCTCGAACTGCTGCGCCACAACGGCGTGAGCGAGCCCACCTATGCGGCCACCGAGGCGCGCTTCGGCCGGCAGCAACTGGTCGACCTCAGCACGCTGGTCGGCTACTTCGTGATGGTGTGCTGGGTGATGAACGTGGCGCACACGCCGGCCAAGCCTGCCGAAGGGCAGCAGGGGCTGGACGGGTTTCCGCTCTAAGGTCGCCGCGCCTACTTTGTGGCTGCCACCCGCGCGGCCGTGTCGCCGGTGCCGATCCAGCGGGTGATCTTGCCGTTCTTGACGTTGAACACGTGCACCCACTCCGTCTCGAACTCCTTGCCCTTGGGCAAAGGTTTGGCGCGTTCCCAGCCGAGCACGGTCACGTGCTCCGGCCCTTCGAGGAATTCGCGCGGCTCGAAGCCTTGGATGTCATCGGATTCCGCCAGCATGCCGAACCAGGCCTGCACTTGCTGCTTGCCGGTGAACTTCCCGGCGTAGGAGATGCCCGCGGCCTCGCCCGCATAGAAGCGCCAGTCCACGTCATCGCTCAGCAACGCGAGGATTCCCGCGATGTCCTTGCGTCCGAAGGCAGCGTAGGCCTGCCGGACGATGTCGGTCGGTGTACCCATGATGCGTCTCCTTTGGAACTGGAGGCTTGAAAGTCTAGTCACGCACTCTCGATTTACAACGCCAAGATGTTCGCACCGCAGTGCGCCGTCACAGGCCGTTACCAGCGTCGCCGCGTGCCGCGCCGCTGGATTTGGCGTCCAATGGCGTGCGCGGTTCGTTCACCGCATACGAAAAGGAGAGATGTCCCATGGCCGATCGAGAGTTCGACGATTTCCGGCCGGCGCGAGAGTCCTCGTTGTGGATCACCGTCGTGCTGGTGGTGCTGGCGCTCGGTGCCGGCGCTGTCTGGTGGCGATGGATGCACCAGCAGCCTGTTGCCGTCGATGCCCTTCCCGCCGTCAGCGCGCCCGAGCCCGAGGCGCCCGCACCCGTTCCGGCCGCAGCGGCGCCCACGGAGCCGCAGAATCCGGTGGACACCACCGCCGACGCAGCCCTGCCCAGGCTCGACGATGCGGATGCCACCGTGCGTGCCGCGCTCGCCGAACTGCTCGGCGCGAAGGCGGTCGGCAACTTCCTGCAGACCGATGCCTTCGTGCCCCGTTTCGTCGCCACCGTGGACAACCTGCCGCGCGAACATGCAGCCGCGCGCATGCGGCCGGTGCAGCGCATGCCCGGGCGCTTCGAGGTCAGCGGCAAGGGCGAGGCGCAGACCCTCAGTCTGGACAACGGCGCGCGCTACACACCCTTCGTGCTGTTCGCGGAATCGGTGAATGCGCAGAAGGCGGCTGCGCTTTACCAGAAGCTCTATCCGTTGTTCCAGCAGGCCTACGTGGAACTGGGCTACCCGAACCGGCATTTCAACGACAGGTTGGTGACGGTGATCGACCACCTGCTGCAGGCGCCCGAGCCGGCCACGCCACCGCAGCTGAAGCTGGTCGAGATCAAGGGCGAGGTCCCCTCGGAGCGGCCCTGGGTGCACTACGAGTTCGTCGATCCGGCGCTGCAGTCGATGTCGGCGGGCCACAAGATGATGGTGCGGGTGGGGCTGGTGAACGAGCGGCGGCTCAAGGCGAAGCTCAGGGAGTTTCGCGGGCAGATCGCAGGCGGAGCGCTGGCGAAGAAGTAGAAGGCGCCGCCGGTGGCCGCGGCCCTGGCGCCCGGTTTGCCAACATCCGCGGCATCGGATTGGAGGCGGTTCACATTTGAGGGGTGGTTGTGAGTCGTGGCCGTGCATGCGCGAGCGTGCCGGCAACATTTGACGGACAAGAAACGAGATTCTCTTTGGCGGGGTTTGGACTACAGTCCGCGCCACGCCAAAAAAACACAGGGAATTCATGAGAACGAAGAGCTTGGCTGCATCGCCAGCGCACGCATCGAGATCGCACGCATCGATGCCATCCCATCGCCGTCTTCCGGCGCGGATGTGGAGCCGCACAGTCCTTGCCGCTTGCCTTTGCACCGCAGTGCTCGCCGCCCATGCCGGCTCGGTGAATTTCACGTATGACGCGCTGGGCCGTTTGGCCAGCACCGTCTACACCAGCGGCGCTTCCACCACCACGATCACCTACAGCTACGACGCTGCAGGCAATCGAAGCTCGGTGGTGACCACCACGCCTTAGCAGACCGGCTGGTCTTGCTCTCGCTGCTGCACGCGCGGTGCGTGCAGCCAGTTCTCCAACAAAAACTTCCAGGGGGTTCCCATGCCCAAGCTCGCGCGCGCCTGCGCCGTTGTCGTGGCCGTTGCCACATCGCTTGCCGGCGGCATCGCTGCCGCGCAGATCCAGAGCGGCAATGCTCGCAAGACTGCAGCGCCTTCCATTGCCCTTGGTGTTCCGGCAGCCGCTGCCAATGCGAACTCCAATGCGACAACGAAGACCCACCTCAGCCAGCGCTCGTCTTCCAGCACGGCGACACGCTCGGGCAGTCCCGTGGCCTTCACCAGCGGCCAGCCTGCGCTGCAGTACCAGCCGGCCGACCTGCCCAGCACCAAGGACCCCGTGCGGCGCGAGGCCGTCAAGGAGGGGGCCAAGGATGTTGGCACTACCACCCGAGGCACAGGCGCCACCACGTCGACCAGCACCGAGTTCGCCCCCGCCCCCGGGGTCCTGCGCGCCAACATGCCCCCCGTCACCTTCGCCGAGGCCGAGCGCGTGCTGTCCTCGCGGACCCTTCCTGGCAACGTCAACCAGGGCACCACCGCGGCGCGCAAGAGCGACATCGGCAAGCTCTCCACGCGCAGTACCTCCGCCGCCAAGATCTCCGGCGACGCCAGCCCCCTGGGCCCGGCCTCCATCGCCGAACTGGCCCGGTCCCTGCGCAACCACCCGGACCTCATCTACCAGTACGT
>NZ_BAABGJ010000067.1:0-1050 GCF_039541515.1 Variovorax defluvii | reverse complement strand
CCCCCAGCGCTGCCGGGGTCTCGCGCAACCTCTACAAGCAGTTCGACGTCCCGGCCCGGGGCGTGATCGTCAACAACGCGCGCTCGAACGTGCAGTCGGCGATCGGTGGCTGGATCAACGGCAACCCCTACCTGGCCACCGGCCCGGCGCGCGTCATCGTCAACGAGGTCAGCTCCAGCAACCCCTCCCTTGTCAACGGCCCGGTCGAGATCGCGGGCCAGCGTGCGGAGTTCATCCTGGCGAACCCGTCGGGCATCTCGGTGAACGGGGGCACGTTCATCAACGCAGCCGGGGTGACGCTCACGACGGGAGCGCCGCAGTACAACGCCGCGGGCGGACTCGACAGCTACGTCGTGCGAAGCGGCCAGGTCCACCTCGACGGGCTGGGCCTGGATGCCAGCAAGGCCGACTACGCCGCCATCCTTGCGCGCGCCGTGCAGATCAATGCGGCGCTGCATGCCAAGGATCTGAAGGTGGTGACCGGAGCCAACACGATCTCGGGTGATCACCCAAGTCGGGCCCTCACTTCAGCCAATTAGAGAAAGGGAAGGGAGTTAGTTTGAATCGCAATTTATGGGCCGCCGCCATGGCGGCCGGTCCGCTGCTGGCCTGGGCCCAGCATTTCCCAACCACACCGCAGCCCTTCGTCGAGCAGCAACGCCAGCAAGAGCGTGCACGCGCTTTGCGCATGCAAAACGAAGGCACACTCGATCGGCGTCCCCCACGGGCGACACCGGCACCGGCCGAACGCATCCCCGAGTCCGAATCCCCGTGCCATCGCATCGACCGCGTGCGATGGGTCGGCGAGCAGTCCGACGCCTTTCGGTGGGCCGTGGCCGATCTCTCGGGCCCAGAGCGCAATGACGACCCCGTCGGCCGCTGCCTGGGCGCCAGGGGCGTCGAAGTGGTCCGCGCGCGTGCCCATCAAGCCGTCGTCGCTCGCGGCTACATCACCACCCGCGTGGAGATTGCGCCGCAGAGCCTGTCGACCGGTACCTTGAGCTTCTCACTGGTGCCCGGCCGCGTCGCAGCCATTCGCACAACGCCCGA
>NZ_BAABGJ010000066.1:0-730 GCF_039541515.1 Variovorax defluvii | reverse complement strand
CGAAGCCGGTGGTGCGCACGGTGATCACCTTGATGGCATCGCTGCTCTGCACGGTGGCGATCGCGTTGCCCGCGTAGATCGGGCGCTCGAAGGTGTCGGCGCTGTCGACCTTGGTGATGTCGCTGATCTGCGCCACATCGAGCTTGGCCGCCACGCGCGGGGCCACGTTCTTGCCGTTCGCCGTGGCCGGGAACAGGATGTGGCTGTAGTTCTTGGCGATGGCGAGGACCTGGGCCGCGACGTTCTCCGCCAGGTTCTCGGCGAGGCTGGGGCTGTCGGCGGCGATCACCTTGGCCACGCCTGCGATCTTGGCCGCTGCGGCCGCCGCTTCGGCGGCGTTGGCGCCGGCCACCAGCACGTGCACGTCGCCGCTCTGGCAGGCGATGCCCGCGGTCACGGTGTTGAGGGTCGCCGGCTTGACGGTGGCGTGGTCGTGTTCTGCGATGACGAGTACGGTCATTGGATTTCCTATCGGCACGGGGCCAGTCGGGGAACACCGCGGAACCGGCTTTGCCGGGCCGCGGGTGTTGCCCCCGGAAGGGGGTTGGCGGACCACACGAAGTGGGGGAGCCCTGGGGGAGAACTTAGACAACCTTGGCTTCGTTCTTGAGCTTGTCGACCAGCGTGGCGACGTCGGGCACCTTGATGCCGGCGCCGCGCTTGGGCGGCTCGCTGACCTTCAGGGTCTTCAGGCGCGGCTTGACGTCCACGCCCAGGTCTTCGGGCTTGA
>NZ_BAABGJ010000065.1:0-648 GCF_039541515.1 Variovorax defluvii | reverse complement strand
GCCGAACGCAGTGAGGACCGGGCGAGGAAGGTGGCGCAGCCTTCACCCTGGACGGCGAAGCGCGCGAGCCAGGCGTCGATCAAGAGGCGGTGCCAAGGCAGATCCACCGCGGCGGCCCGCCGGTACAACGACCAGACGCGATGCCACGCTCGTCAACGCGGCGCCGTGACCATCGGCTGATGCCTGTCGCGTGACGCCAGAACACGGCATGCAACCCCGGGTTGAGCGGCTCACCTCGCGAGCCTCAGATCAGCGCCCTTGCAGAACGCGCCGTTGACCACCGACCCGATCCAGCGGCATCGGGTCTTCACCCGCTCGCCGTCAGGCGCTCGTCCGCAGCCGGTAGACGGTCGAAGTCCCCATGGAGAACTGCCCTTGTTCGGCATGCCGAATGCGATGCGGTCACGCAGACTTTTTCCGTGCGCCGAGTAAAGCGCGAAGAACCAAAGGGTCCGCCATCGGCGATGACCGGCCTTGGTCGGCATGAAGGTTCACGCCGGCCGGCGGCCGCCATGCCACCGCGATCAGCCGATCGGTGTTCGGCATGCCGAAGGCCTCGCGGCCGCGAGCGCTACAAGCGCTCTTCCACACGTGCTACGTCTCGACACGCTCGCCTTGCGCCAACAGGTTGGCACCACCGGACATCCC
>NZ_BAABGJ010000064.1:0-5197 GCF_039541515.1 Variovorax defluvii | reverse complement strand
TGGGTGGGTATCGGGTGGTTCACCGGGTGGCCTTTCAATGGGCAACAGGGGGCACGAATGCTGATGCCGGTGAGCGGCTGCATGGTCGTACTTGTTCGACACGGTGAGTGTCGGAACGTTGCCGGCCCAGATGGGGGATGACGCCGGTGTCGTGTCTCGTGTTCTCGTGTGACGAGACCAGGTGTGACCGCTTATGCGTGACCTGACCTGGCCCTATTGATTAGCAGGACATGATGCGCCGTTGATGACGACCACACACCTACACGCATCAGCCTCGTGACTGCACCCTCAGCCGCAGACCGCACCCGCTTATGCGTCCGCACCTCCGCCTCAGCGCGACGATAAAGCGGGCACACCTCTTGCATTACCAATGACCGAGGTCAGACGGGGTGCTCGGCAGGTGGGCGCGACCGCTTCTGCGCAGCTGCTCGAAGGTGCGACACGTGGCATCCAGTGGGGATGGAGCGTGCGCGACTTATCCACGCATAAGCGGGTACGGTCTGCGTCCGTGCAGGACGGAGCGAGCTATAACATCTGGGTGCCAGATGTCCTTTTGCGCGCTTTCAGCGCCGCCACGGGGTCACCTCGAACTGGGGTTCCGTGGTGTCGTTACACTGGGCCGGCTGCCGCCCAAAGTCTCCGCTGCGCTGCGACTTCGGTTGCCTCTGAGGATGCCGTCAGGGGGCGGTGATCGCACCTACTTCTGACCGGTCTCTCCTGCTGCAATGCAACGGAGCGACCCAACTTCTCAGTGTTGGAAGTCGAGTGGGAAGCTGTGGGAAGTTCAGCGACGAGCGACCGAGGGGATTCTGTGGACTACGTCATCGATCAACCGTGTGTGCGCACCGGCAACGCACCACTCGCTCCTCACGACCTGCTGGCACACGCACTCGCACACGTCCACGTGGAGGGCTGGCGGCAGGCGTACGGAGCGATCCTGCCGTCGCGGTTCTACGACGACAGCGCCCGGGCAGCGCGGGTGCAGATGTGGCAGTCACTCCTCGCGGATGACCGCGTATGCGAACGCGTGCGGATCGCCACGACCAGTGCAGATGAGGTGGTGGGCTTCGGCATCCGCGGTCCGGCCCGGGACGACGACCGTGAAGGCCCCGAGCTCTACGCGCTGTACATCCTGGAAGAGCACTACGGCACCGGTCTGGGGCAACGGTTGCTGGACGCGATGGTCGGACGTGAGGCCGCGTGTCTCTGGGTGGCGGCGGAGAACCCGCGCGCGATTCGCTTCTATGAGAGGAACGGCTTCCAGCCCGATGGCACTCGGAAGTCGGACCCGGACATTGACGGCCTCGATGAGATCCGCATGGCGCGCAGGTAGAGCATGCCGTGCACGGCATGAGCAGAGAGCTGCACAATGCCAGAGGACTCGGGTCACCGGGCAAGCTGTTCTCGAGCTTCCGCGCAGGAGGTGCAGAAACCTCCTTCGAGTGGTAACATGGAAACAGGTAACAATCGTTACCGGTGTTTCTACTTGGGAGGGTGCGCCATGCAGGAGAACCAGACACCGGAAGTTCGGGCAGAGCAGGCAGCACGTGACCTCGCGGATCGCGGGATGGCGGTGACCGCGAGGGCGGTGCGCGAGGCGGCAGGCGTGCGCATGGTCGTCGCAGCGGCGACGGCGAAGGCGTGGAACGCGGCAGCCGCCGAGCAGGACCACGAGGTCATCCCTGACGTCCCCGAGGACGTGCAGGGCCGGCTGTCGGCGATCTGGGCGGATGCCTATCGCGCGGCGCTGGCTGCGGTGACACCGGAGCGCGACAGGCTCGCGACCGAGGTCGAGGAGCTGCGTGGCGAGGTCGATGCCCTCACCGCCACCGTCGCGGACGTGGAGACGGAACGTGACGAGCGCGCCGCTCGTCTCGACAAAACTGAGCAGGAGCGCGCGTCTGTCGTGTCCGCGCGGGACGACGCGGTGGTGCGCGCATCCCGCGCCGAGGACCGCGCGGAGGCAGCCGAGGCCGAGCGTGACCGAGTGAGCGAACAGATGCGCGCGCTCATCGCCCGCATCCCGGAGATCGATACTAAGCGTGAGGAGCTGTCGTGAGTAGCCCCCAGCCGGCCCACGCATAAACGGCCATACCCTCACCCGGAGTGCCTGACGAGACAGGTTCATCTCCGTAACGGCGCATAAAATCCCGTTCACGAGTGAAAGACTAGAACCATAAATTGACTACATTAAACAAACATGAAAGACCAAATGATACCTCTTTTTATGGCGCTATCGGGACTTTTGCATTTCTTGGTGCACTTCGTCCTATACGCGGCTTCCGGGCAGGTCTTCACATCCGATATGGCGGATATCGCATGGTTCCTGCTCGTACCCCCAGTAATTTCATCAGTCCTCACCAGGGTGATTCCAGTGAGGAATTCGGGCATGCAGTTTGTTGTGGCACTGCCACTATTCCTGGTGTCCGCTTATTGTGTGATGCTAGCCCATGCGTTAGTTTTTGATGAAGGGGTAGCGGCCTCATCTCTACTGTTGTTAACGCTCATCTTTGCGTGGCCAACTGCGGCGCTTTTCTCCATTCTTTCGGCGGGCGCCGCGTTGGGCTACTTTATGCTAAAGAGATCAGGCCGTATCCGTCAGCTGCCTCCGAGCCCTGACTTTTCGTGAACCGGGCGGAGCGGGGTCGGCTCACCGCGCAGCTCGACGCACTCATTGCTCGCATTCCCAGCTGGCTCCCGTTCCGGCCACGGGCCTAGCGCGGTCGCCGCAACAGCCGAGAGAGCAGTCCCCCGCCGCGACGCGGCGACGGCGCGTCATGCGCGTGTGTGGTGGGTGTGGTCACCGGAGTGTCAGAAGCGGTGTCAGCGGGTGCCACGATGGGTGTAGTGAGACCGGTGTCAGGGGGTGTCGCGGTAGAGCCTGTGGTGAGCATCCGCAACGCTTGGGCTTGGGTCTCGACGGTGCGCTCACGCTCTGCCAGCAAGGCACGGTGTCCCTCGTTTTCAGCTTCGAGACGGGCCAGTCGCTCCCGTGTGGCAGCCAGCTCATCGCGGAGGGTATTGAGCTGTGTGTGCTTTGGTTCCGGGGTGTGTTCAGGGGTGGTGTCAGGCGGTGTCACGTCGCTGGTGTCTGGCCCGGTGCCAGACACCGGCGTATAGCCGAGTGCCGCCAGAGCCGTAGGCGGTATCTTCCAAGCTCCACGGGTGTCCTTGTGCGCGCCGAGAGATTCGAGATCGCCCTCGCGGCGGTGTCGTTGCAACGTGGACAGGCTCGCGGTCCAGTCTCGCGCGGCTTCTCGCAGCGTGAGGAACTGTGGGCTGTCAGGCATCAGGTCGCCGCGCTGTGATCGGGACTCCTTCATAGGCCAGGCCAGCCCGCACGTACTTGTGGATCAGTTCACGGATGGGCCGATCGGTCGCGACTGCGTGCATCTTGAGCGCACGGTATACATCTGCCTCAAAGTCGAAAGTCGTCTTCTTCGTCTCCGGTGGGAGCGTAGTCATTTCCTATTCTCTTCTCGTGAGGTGCCCACCCTGGCCGTCAGGGTGATTGAGCGCGTAGTGAACGGTGCCTACCGAACAGCCGACCTCCTCCGCGATCGCGCGCATACTCATACCAGTGGCCCGCAGCTCCCGAATTTTCGCCCGGCGCTTCTGTGCGCGGCTCATATAAACCTCGCGTGGCTCCGAGGTCCACGTCTTGATGGTGCGTGGAGTGACTCCGGCACGAGCGGCGAGCTCTCGGATGGTCAGGCCGTTTCGTGGAATCCGGTCAGCAGTCATTTGAGTGCCTCCATGATGCGGTTTCTTCCTGCCCTGCTACGTGCCGCACCGCTCTTCTTTCCCCGGGCGGATTGGATTGTGGAGAAGGTGGCCTCGTAGACGACTGGGCCGTCGCGCCACATGCGCGATTCGGTGACGATCCATCGGTGGATGCTCGCAGCGATCTGGCTGGCTTCGTTGACCGGCAGCGGCTCTGCGAACTCTCCGTTGAGGCGATGCACCTCGAGGTCAATTGCCATTGCCAGACCTGCGGGATCGCCCCAATGGTGGCGGATCTCGCGGTAGGCCCAGGTGCGTGCGGTTTCGAAGATGGAGCAGTTGCGGCCGAGTCCTACGGGTTTCTTCCGGCGTGTGCGTCGCCAGGACTCCGGAGGCATGAAGCGGTCGAGGAAGTGCTCGAGCTCGTTGAGGCTGTAGAGGTGGTCCGTCATCCACCACGCGGCCCATGCGTCGTGCGTGGGGTTCTTCGTCATCAGCCCCGAGTAGGCGGCATCCCCCTCGACCGACCGGCGTAGACCTTCTGTGACTGCGGCCGCGTACGCCAGCGGCTTACGGCGGGCGTACTCCGTGCGGGTGACTGGCTCTGCCAGTGCCCACACCGCGTGGGCGTGGCCGTTCTCAGGGTTCTCTACGACCGCGTTCGGCAGCCAGTCCCTGCGCTGCTCGACGCTGCGCAGCAGGGCGTCTGGGTGGTCGATGTCGACTACGAGGAGGTTCGAGACGGCTTGAGGGTTCGCCTCGATGTACTGGAGGCCCAGGGCGCTCTCACGGCTCATGCGGTAGATCCCGCTTCGCAGCTCGTCCGAGGCCAGGGGCCACAGCGGCAGCCACATCTGCTCCCACTGCTCTGTCGTCGGTGCGCTCATACTCGCCACGCTCCCACGGCTGAGATGTTCAGGGTGGGATTTCTGTCGGCGTGTTCAAAGTGGGTCGCCAACCAAGTCAGATGTTTCGGTGAGATCCAGCCTTCGCGGAGCGAAGTCCGTTCCTCCGGGTGACCTCGCTGGGACTACCCCCGGCAGTTCCCCCGACCATGCACGCACCTGCCCGCTCCACAGATCAACGGTAGGGAGTCCCGACTACAGCAAGAGGCGACGTGGTGCGCCTGCGATTGGTGCACAGGGCCACACGCGAGCTGTCGTTGACCTATCCGCCGACCTGTCATCTCGTGTGTACAGGCCGACCCGGTCTGACGTGCTGGGTTGGGGGCGGGAGTTGAGTGGTCATGTGGTGGGGCTGGGGTGAGTGAGAGAGGTGAGGATGCGGGTTAGTTCGAGGAGGTAGGGAACACGTTCATGGGGTCCGTAGGTGATGAGGAAGAGGAGAGCGAGGACGACGACGGTGACGAGGAGGTGGGTGGGTATCGGGTGGTTCACCGGGTGGCCTTTCAATGGGCAACAGGGGGCACGAATGCTGATGCCGGTGAGCGGCTGCATGGTCGTACTTGTTCGAC
>NZ_BAABGJ010000063.1:0-9725 GCF_039541515.1 Variovorax defluvii | reverse complement strand
GTCGCCTTTCTTTGGTTACTTTCTTTGGCGAGACAAAGAAAGTAACTCGCCCGCCGGGGCGAATTCCCGGCTCCTGCGCCACACAACCAGCAAGGCCAAAGCAAAGGCCCAAGAGCCAAATTCAAGGCTCCTGCGCCCCCCAACAAGCAAGGCCAAAACAAAGGCCCAGGTGGGCGTGGATCGACTTTCTCGCGCAGCATCAAGCCGGGCGGCACACGCGGCCGCACGCGCCTCTAGACCCGGCTGCAGTCGCTCGACATCGGCTGCGCGAAGCAGCGGCAGGCCGAGCCCGCGAAGTGGGCGTCGCGCGCGATGCCGACGCGCCCGGCTCGCCCCGCGATTGCATCAGGGCACGATGCAGCTTGTCGAGCCCGCGCACGAGACTGCGCACCTCGGCGTGGTCGATCGCGTACCTGCGCGAGCTCGCCCGCTCCGCCGTTGCGGTGGTCTCCATGCGTTGGCGGCGACGGCCCGCGCCGTCGGTTAGCCTGTCGCCATGGATTCCCTCATCGCCGCTTCCGCCCGCGCCCTGGCCGCCGGCGATGCGCTCGGCGCGCTCAAGCGGGTCGCGTTGCGCGAGGACCCGCCCGCGCTTGCGTTGCGCGGCATTGCGATGGCCCAGCTGGGCGAGCATCCGCGCGCCCGCGAGCTGCTGCGCCGCGCCGCGCGCGGCTTCGGCGCGCACGAGGCGCTGGCGCGTGCCCGCTGCGTCGTGGCGGAGGCCGAGGTGGCGCTGGCCATGCGCGACATCGGCGGCTCGCCACGCCCGCTGGCAGCGGCCATGGCCACGCTGGAGGCGCGCGCCGACCCGGCCAACGCCTGCCAGGCGCGGCTGATCGCGGCGCGCCGGTTGCTGCTGCTGGGTCGGCTCGACGAGGCGGCGGCCGCGCTCGCACGCATCGATCTGCGTGGGCTGACACCAGCCCTGGCGGCGGTGGCCGAACTGGCCGCGGCGGAATTGGCACTGCGCTCGCTGCGCATCGGCAGCGCGCGCCAGGCCTTGGCGCGCGCGCACGCCGCGGCCGAGCGCGCAGGCGTTGCGGCATTGCTCGCCGAAGTGGACGAAGCGCGCGGCGCGCTCGATCGGCCCGCCGCGCGACGCCTCGTCGATGGCGTCGAACAGGCCCTGCGCCTCGACGAGGTGGCCGCGCTGCGCGAATCCGGCGCGCTGGTGCTCGATGCCTGCCGACGGGGCCTGGCGGCCGGCGACGCATGGCGGCCCCTGGCGCGCCGGCCGGTGCTGTTCAGCCTGATGCACGCGCTGGCCGCCGCCTGGCCACAGGATGCCGACCGCGAAGGCCTGATCGCGCAGGCGTTTCGCATGCAGCGTCCCGACGAGACGCACCGGGCGCGCCTGCGCGTGGAGATCGGCCGGCTGCGCACCCTCGTCAGCGGCCTGGCGCGCATCGAGGCCACGCCGCGCGGCTTCGTGCTGCTGCCGCAGAACGGGCGCGAGGTGCTGGTGCTCCTGCCGCCCATCGACGGCGAGCAGGCATCGCTGCTGGCGCTGCTGTCCGATGGTGCAGCCTGGTCGACCTCGGCCCTGGCGCTGGCCCTGAATGCCAGCCAGCGCACCGTGCAGCGCGCCCTGGTCGAGCTGGAGGCGCAGGGGCGGGTGTGCTCCACCGGACGGGCGCGCGCGCAGCGCTGGCTGTCGCCGCCGCTGGCCGGATTCACGACGATCTTGTTACTCCCCGCTGCGCTGTCGCTTGACTAGAGTCGTCTTCACGGCGCCGATGTTCATGCAACTTCCAGGAGCAGATCGAATGACAGTCACCCCAACCCCCCGGGCCCGCACGCACGCGGCCGAGATCGTGCGCGAGTACGGCCCCTTCGACGGCGCCGACCGCATTCACGGCGTCACCCACGACGGCCGCAACGTCTGGGCCGCCACCGGCGCCGCGCTGGTCGCCTTCGACCCGGCGAGCGGCGAGCCCACGCGAACGCTGGCCTGCGCCGGCGATGCCGGCACCGCCTTCGACGGCAAGTACCTCTATCAGATCGCCGAGGCGCGCATCGACAAGATCGATCCCGCCACCGGCCAGGTGCTGGCCACCATCCCGGCACCCGGCCAGGGTGGCGACTCGGGCCTCGCCTGGGCCGAGGGCAGCCTGTGGGTCGGACAGTACCGAGAACGCAAGATCCACCAGATCGATCCCGAGACCGGCAAGCTGATCCGCACCATCGAATCGAACCGCTTCGTGACCGGCGTGACCTGGGTCGAGGGCGAGCTGTGGCACGGCACCTGGGAGGGCGACGAGAGCGACATCCGCCGCATCGACCCGCACAGCGGTGCCGTGCTCGATCGCGTGCAGATGCCGGCCGGCGTCGGCGTCAGCGGGCTGGAGTCCGATGGGGCCGGGCTGTTCTACTGCGGCGGCGGGCCGAGCGGCAAGGTTCGCGCCGTGCGGCGGCCGAAGGCGGTCGTGGCGTGATGGAGGCGCACGCCGTGAGCGCCTTCCATCAGCGCCAAAAAAATCAGTAGCGATTGCCGCCGCTGCGATAGCCGCCACCACCGCCGCCGCGGCGATCGCCACCGCCGAAGCCGCCGCTGCGCGGCTCCATGGGACGGGCGACGTTGACGGTCATGGCCCGGCCATCGATTTCCTTGCCGCTGAGGCCCTGGATGGCCGCCTGCGCTTCGGCAGGCGAGCCCATCTCGACGAAGCCGAAGCCCTTGGAGCGGCCCGTGTCGCGCTCCATCATGACCTTGGCCGACGAGACGTGGCCGAAGGCCTCGAAGTGCCGTTGCAGCGTGTCGTCGCGCATCGAGTAGGAGAGGTTGCCGACGTAGAGTTTGTTTTCCATGATGTGCTTTCTTGCGTGATGGATGCGGGGTTTTCGTAAGCCCAGCATTGTTGGAAGTCGAGGGGCTCGCTCAGGCGAGTTGGTTGTTCAGGACGAGAAGGCGTCCTTGCGCCAGCGCGTAGCGCGCGGCACGGGCCGCGTCGTCGAAGCGCCGGACCAGCCGGAACACGCGGTCGTGCATGCCGCGGCGGACGGAGACCGAGGCTGCGTACTGGCCGCTGTCGGTGAGTTTGGTCATCGGTGTGACGAGGTATTTGCCCACCTCGTGGGCGCGTGATGTCTGCATGTATCGAATCGTGGCCGCCACGTGGCGGACCGGGTACGCGCGAGCGATGGCAAGAGGCCAGCCTGGCGCAGGAGTGAATCTGTGAAGAAGGGAGGAGGTCCGCGTGCTGTTCCTGAAGAACGGACCCACGATGAAGCTCGCCGAGGAGGAGATGTGACGGTCGGCTGGCATGGATCGATGCCTGGGCCGAAACGCTCGCGGCCGGGGTCTGCCGCGCGGTGTCAATCAAGGACTGAGGCAACGAGCAAGCCGCAGTCGATCGTCCGAGTGTAGGCGATTTCTCGATGCGGCCAGTTTTTTGTCCGTCGCAGGGGCTTCGGTGGCATCAACCTCGCAATGCCGCCTCGATCTTCGCGATGTCGATCTTCTTCATCTGCATCATCGCATCGAAGGCGCGCTTGGCGGCCGCGCGGTCGGAACCGGTGTATGCCTCGATGAGGACACGCGGCGTGATCTGCCACGACAAGCCCCACTTGTCCTTGCACCAGCCGCACTCGCTTTCCTGCCCTCCGTTGCCGACGATGGTGTTCCACAGGCGATCGGTTTCTTCCTGGTCCTCGGTCGCGACCTGGAACGAGAAGGCCTCGCTGTGCTTGAAGGCCGGCCCACCGTTCAGGCCCAGGCAGGGGATGCCCATGACGGTGAAATCGACCGTCAGCACGTCGCCTTGCTTGCCCGAGGGGTAGTCGCCGGGCGCGTGGTGCACGGCCTTCACGGCGCTGTCGGGAAAGGTCCGGGCGTAGAACTGCGCGGCTTCCAGGGCGGTGCCGTCGTACCAGAGACAGATCGTGTTCTTGCTGACCACTTCGCTCTCCAATTCATCAAAGGACGGGGAATCGAGGAACGAAGACAGCCGCTGTCCTGGACGCCCTTCCCTCGGGATGGCGCACGGCGAGGCGTGCACCGCGATCGGGCATCCTAAGCGAGGACGCATGGCGCGGTTGCGCCGGAGCCGCCACCTGCGATGGAGGAAGGGTTGATGCGAAGGCCGGCTTGACGCAGCGTGAAGGCTTCTCAACGCCTGCACAGCCCCAGCACGAACTCCTGCTCCGTGCAGGGCCGCGCGGGCCGGTCCGACACCGGTGCGGGCGTCGCGGCGGCCGAAGCCCGTGCGATGCAGGCACGCAGGCGCTTTTCCATCGGCGGGTAGTAGCGCCAGCCCTGTGCCAGCGGCGGCAGTTCCAGCTTCACCTGCTTCCACTTGGGATGGCCGTTGGCCTGCAGCTTGTCGAAGTTCATGCACAGCGACTCCGCGAAGCGCGCCAGGTTGCCCACCGTCGACTGCAGGCCGTAGTCGTAGGTGACCAGGTAGGCTTTCACCGTCAGCGTGGGGATGTCGGCCGTGAGCCAGGTCGGGTAGCTCGAGGTTCGGATGGTCGCGGGAAAATAGGTCTTCTTCGCGCGGGCGGTCTCCGGCGCCGCGTCGTCGAGCTTGAGGATCTTGATGAAGTTGCGCGCCTCCGGCTTCATGTCCGAGAACAGCTTGGCCGGCTGGCCGGCGACGATGATGGCGACGTCGATGGTCTTGTCGACGGTGAGTTTGACCAGGGCCTCTTCGTTGGTGAGGTACTGCGCATTCTCCGAAGGCAGCGGCTCGCCGAACATGAGCTGGTAGAGCGTGCGCGAAGTCAGGGCGGTGCCGCTGCCGAGCGCGCCGACGGCGATCTTCTTGTTCCGGATCTCGTGGATGGCATTGATAGGCGAGTCGGCGCGGGTCACGAAGTAGATCTCCTCGTCGTACAGCGGCATGATCAGCCGCAGCGGGCGGATGATGTTGCCCGCCTCGGCGTTGCCGGCCTTCGCTTCGTCGAGGAAGGCCTGGTAGACGTCGGACTGCACCAGCGCCAGCTTCACGCCCGGCTCGAAGCGCATGCGCCGGACGTTCTCCGCCGAGCCCTGGGATTCCAGCACCTCGAGGTCGATCTGGGCCGGGTCGGCGACCCACTGGGCCAGGTCGCGGCCGATCTGGATGTAGGTGCCGGTCTTCGATGCGGTGACGATCTTGTAGCCGGTCCGTGACTGCGCGGACACGGCCGCCGAGGACACAAGGAAGGTGATCGAGATCAACCCGGTGAGCAGCGATCGGATGGTTGTCATCTTGACTCCTTCGGGAGGGTGTTCGTCGTGAGGCGCATCAGGCGCATGAGGTGCATGAGCGGCATGAGGGGCATGAGGGGCATGAGGGGCATGGGGCGTATGAGGTGCCGGTGTCAGCGGGACGGCGCCTGCTGCGCGCCCTCCGCTTCGGATGCGCATAGCGCGAGGGCGGCCATCGCTCCGCTGCAGGCCGGCGACTTCGGTTCCTGCGCGGCGACGGCGGGTGGGGCGGCGACTGTGACGTTCGTCGTGGCAGTCGTCCTGGCAGGTGCCTCCGCCGGCATGGCGGCATGCGATGTCGATGTCGATGTCGATGTCGATGTCGATGTCGATGGCGAAGCTTCGCGGATGCCCAGTGCCTGGGCTGCCTTCCCGGCGGCCTCCCGCAATTGCTCGCGCCGGGCGGCCTGTTCGCGTTCGCGCTGGTCGAGTTCTTCCTGCAGCGCCTGCACGCCCGCATGGCCCGGATACGCTGCGGACAGCGCACCGAGTTGGCGCTGGGCACTGTCGAGGTCACCCCTGCGCAGCGTGCCCTGCGCTTGTTCCAGCTTCGCCGCCACCGATGCCTGTGGCATGCCGGGTTCGGCCTCCCGGCTGGCCTGGAGCGGGCCGAGGCTCAACACCACGGCCAGCACGGACAGGCCCAGCGCGGTGGCGATCGCCACCGGCTTGGTGAGCAGTGTGCCTATTCGCGGCCTCGCGGGGCGTGGCTCCACCTCGATCACGGCCGGCAGCCCCTCGGGCCATTCGAAGGCGGCGGGGCCCAGCAGGTTGGGGTCGGCGTCCGTGCCTTCGCGCGGCGGCTTCGAGGGGCCCAGGATGGACGGCAAGCCGGGTTGCTGCGGCTGCTGATCACGCCGGGGCGCGAGGGGCGCGTCCATCGCGAGCTGCGGCACGGCCTCGGTGGGCTCGGGGGCCCAGCGTTCGGGCCCGGTGTCGTCCGCAGCCGGCGCAGACGCGGTGGCGGTCGTGGTGGCGGTCGCGGTCGCGGCCGTCGTCGTGGTTGCAGTCGAAGTTGCATTGACCGCGCCGATGTGGGCCTGCAGCCTTGCAGTCTCCTCGCCGCCGCAGTAAGGACAGAAGCGCACCGCGCCATGCAGCAGCCGGCTGCAGTGCCTGCAGGGGGCGGGAAACTCCGATGTCGATGCGGGTGCCGGCATGGCCGCTCAGGGCTCGATCCGCCAGCCGGGCAGGCGGCGCCTGTCGGGGTGGTACAGGTACAGGTGGCCCGCATGGACGAATGGCCGCACGGCCCAGGGGCGGGGCATGCGGGCCATCCAGAACTGCACGTCGTGCTCGCCGCCTTGCAGCTCGAAGGTGGCGGTGCAGGTCTCCTTGGACGCGAGCAGGCTTTCCGGCGGACGGGTATGGGGCACGCGCACGCACAGCACCGTCGATGCGGAGGTCGACTCCAGCAGCGGCACGATCACTTCATCGGCTTCAAGCGCGCTGCAGTCGTCGGGCTCGAACCAGGGGGCGAGCCGCAGGCGCGTGTCGAGCTGGAAGCAGGCCGCGCCGGTGCTCAGCCGCGGCGAGCTGGCGGGCCGGATCTCCGGTTCGGCCAGGCCGGTCTGGACGAAGGCGATCGTGGCCCTTCCATCGACCTGCCGCACGCACTGCTGCCACAGCTGGCCGTTGCGCGACAGATAAGGGCTGCCGAGGTGCAGCTGCGGCGTGATGCCCGCGGGCCAGGGCAGCCAGTCGAAGCGCAGCGCGTCCTTGTCGCCGCCTCGGCTCACGACGAGCTGGCCCTCCGGCGCCATCCACACGATGCGATGCCGATCGGCCAGCGGGCGGGCCCATCCTGCATCCGCGGCGTCCAGCGCGGGGCCCTCGATGCGCCGGAGCTCGGTGCCTTCCGGGTCCAGCGCATACATGCCCAGCTTCCCGTCCCGCTGCAGCATGGGCACGATGACCCGGCCCTGCCACAGCACCGGTGCGGCCAGGCAGCGGGTGCCTACGCTGCGCACCTCGCAGGTCCGCGCGATCAGGTTGACGAAGACGATGGCCAGGCCGGTGTCGGTGGGCAGGAAGATCCGGGTGGCGTGCTGCGGGTCCTGCACCGCCAGGCCCCAGGCCTCGTCGGCGAGCGCGCTGGGCGCCGGGCCCTGCGTGCCGCTGGGCCGCAGTGCCTGCCAGCGCTCGGAGTTCGGCAGCCAGTGGAACAGCAGACCCTGCGTGGCATCGATGGCGAGCAGCCGGCTGCCGCACGTGGCAAAGGCGCCGGAAAGGAAATGGCAGTTGCCGGCCGGCGGCATCGCGATCTGGCGGTCCGGCGGCGATTCGGTGTTCAGCGTCGGCCGCAGCGCCAGGTGGGTATCGGTCAGGCGCAGGCCTTGCGGTGCATCGCCGACGGTGCCATCGGCCCCGAAGGGCGGCAGCCAGGTCTCGGTGTCGGTGGAGGCGGGCTCGGGCAGCGCCTTGCCGGTCGAGGGCGAGAAGCGGAAGGCGCCGGGGTAGAGCGCCACCGGTCCGGCCACGCCCTGCGCGCCTTCGATGCTCACCCGTGCGCCCACCAGAGGCGCGAGGTCGAAGGGGTTGCAAGCCGGTGGCGGTGCACCCAGTCCCTTGTAGTCGGCCAGATCGAACGCGCCCGTGGCCGGGTCGCGCGACCAGATCTGGTCGCCCACCGCCCAACGCTCGTTCTGCAGAGCCGACGCCAGCCATGTGGACATCGGATCAGTGTAGGGCGCGCATCGCGTCCTTGGGTTGAACGAAAGTGGTATTTCTAAAGGCCAGCCGAGGGACTGGTGCGACCGTCGGGCGGCGCGGGTGGCAGCGCCCCATGGGCGCCTGCCATCACTTGAACAGCGGCAGCAGTTTCAGCCGCTGCACCTTGCCGGAAGGGCCGCGCGGCAGTTCCTCCACGAAGCGGTAGTGCGCGGGCGCCTTGTAGCGCCCGAGCGCCTGTGCGCACCAGTCGCGCAGGGCTTCCTCGCCGCAGTCGGCGCCTTCGCGCAGGATCACGGCCACGCCGATCTCCTGGCCGTAGTGGCGGTCGGGCACACCCACCGCAGCGGCGTCGCGCACCGCGGGATGGGCCAGCAGCGCCTCGTCGATCTCGCGCGGGGCGATGTTCTCGCCGCCCTTGATGATCAGCTCCTTGATGCGGCCCGTGACGAAGAAGAAGCCGTCCGCGTCGCGGTGACCCAGGTCGCCGGTGCGCAGCCAGCCGTCGGGCGTGAAGCTGGCGCGCGTGGCGTCCTCGTTCTTGTAGTAGCCGAGCATCACGTTGGGCCCGCGGATCACCAGCTCGCCGGTGCTGCCGTCGGGCAACGCGGCCAGCGCCGCATCGACCACGCGCGCCTCGCAGCCCGAAGCCCGGCCCACCGAGCCGAGCTTGCGCGCGCCCGGGTCCATCGGGTTGGAGAAGGAGGGCGCTGCCGTTTCGGTCAGGCCCATGGTTTCGACGATGCCGATGCCGAACATCTGCTCGAAGGCGCGGTGGTGCTCCGGCGGCAGCGCGGCCGAGGCCGAGCGGCAGAAGCGGATGCGCGCGCAGTGCGCGGCCTCGGCCGGCGCTGGCTGGCCGCCCTCGAGCAGGTAGGAGATCATGGTCGGCACGACAT
This sequence comes from Variovorax defluvii, assembly GCF_039541515.1. Taxonomy (NCBI): domain Bacteria; kingdom Pseudomonadati; phylum Pseudomonadota; class Betaproteobacteria; order Burkholderiales; family Comamonadaceae; genus Variovorax; species Variovorax defluvii. Next base: position 965 of record NZ_BAABGJ010000063.1, on the reverse strand, counting down.
TGATCCAGGTGCACTGCGTCTGCGAGGCCTGCGTCCAGAAGCGTCCGGCCGAGAACTTCGGGGGCATCGCCAGGCTGCCGCCATGCGCCAGCGGTGCCAGCATGGTCACGGCGAAGGCGTTGATGTGGTAGAGCGGCAGCACGGCCAGCACGCGGTCCTCCGGTTGCAGGCCATGTTCGGTACTGATGGCCTGCGCGTTGGCGGCCAGGTTGCGCTGCGTGAGCATCACGCCCTTGGGCATGCCGGTGGTGCCGGAGGTGTACATCAGCAGTGCCACCGCGTCAGGTGCAGGAGGCGTCGGCTCGGTTGCGGGCGGTGCTGTGCCTTCGCCGGGGAGGGCGGCCGCATCGGGGTCCACCAGCAGCAAGGACACGGGCCGGTCGATCTCCTGCAGCATCGCGCGCACGCGCGCTTCCCATTCGGGCGCGACGCACACCAGGCGGCAGTCGGAATGCTCGAGCACGTAGCGCATCTGATCGGGCTGCGAGAGCAGGTTGACGGGGTTCACGCACAGGCCGGCATGCATGGCGCCGAGCAGCAGCCGCAGGGTCTGCAGGCCGTTGGGCATGACCATCGAGACGGTGTCGCCTGGGTTTGCACCGTGCCGGCGTAGCACCGCGGCGACGGTGCGGCAACCACGCGCCAGGTCGCCGTAGTGCAGCGGCGCACCGCCTTCGGTGGAAAGCGCATACACCGATTGCGGGCGGCGCTGGGCTTGGGCCTCGATCAGGGAGTGGACGGTTTGCGTGTTCATTGAAGTACCTTGGTCCTTGGCTCCGGGATGCTGTCTTGCTCCCTCTCGCCGTGGGAGAGGGCTCTTGGCCTTTGTTTTGGCCTTGCTTGTTGGGGGGCGCAGGAGCCTTGCATTTGGCTCTTGGGCCTTTGTTTTGGCCTTGCTTGTTGTGTGGCGCAGGAGCCGGGAATTCGCCCCGGCGGGCGAGTTACTTTCTTTGTCTCGCCAAAGA
>NZ_BAABGJ010000062.1:0-858 GCF_039541515.1 Variovorax defluvii | reverse complement strand
GGAGCGCGCGCTGGCGTCAGCGCATGCCATCCACGCCCACCTGGTCGGCGATGCGCTGGATGCGCGCCGCGACTTCCAGCAGCCGCTGCCGGTCGGCCTCGCTCAGTATCAGGCCCCGGGCGAGATTTCCGGCGGCCACCGCCACCACCAGCGCGTCGTCGCGCAGCAGCGCGAGCGCCTCGCGGGCCGGCAGGCCGCAGGGACGCCGGCGCTGCGGGCCCTGCTGCGCCGAGGCCGGATCGTCCTGCCAGGCCCCGAGCGCCCGGGCCGCTTCCACGAAGCCTAGGCCCTGCGCGGCCATGTGGTAGGCCAGCACGTCGCCGCCACGCGCGCCGCAGCCGGCCATGCAGCAGAAACCGCCGCTGTGCAAGTTCACCCGCATGCTGTCGCTGCCGCCATGGAAGGCACAGCGTGTGGTGCGCCAGGCGCCCCGGCCCGCCAGCGCGAGGCCCTGCGACGCGAAGTACTCCTGCGGCTCGGGAAGCCGCTCGCGCAGCAGCGTCATGGTTGGCTCCCTGAACCTGGAGGGCAAGGCAGACCTGCTTGGGATAAGCGGTCGGGGAGTGCGAGGGGAACGGCCGCGGACTTCGAAGTCAGCGACGCGGGCGTGCGGCGCAACGAGGAACGAGGACATGCGAGCATGACGTGCCTTTCTGCGGGGGATGCCGCTGTGGTGGATGGATCTGTTTTGGTAGGCGCCTCGACGCACTGCTGGCGAGCGCCAGCGCGCGCGGTCCAGGGACCGCCCGGAGGCCGCAGCCGAACGCAGTGAGGACCGGGCGAGGAAGGTGGCGCAGCCTTCACCCTGGACGGCGAAGCGCGCGAGCCAGGCGTCGATCAAGAGGCGGTGCCAAGGCA
>NZ_BAABGJ010000061.1:0-859 GCF_039541515.1 Variovorax defluvii | reverse complement strand
GGCCAGAACTACAACCGCTATGCCAAGGCGGGCGTCGCCGTGGTGATCTCCAAGTCGGAGAAGAAGGCTGCCTTCATCGACCTGAAGCCGCTGTTCTCGTACGTCAACAGCGTGTACTTCGGCTCGGGCCCGACCGAGTTCACCAACCTGGGACAGGCCGACAGCCAGTGGCCGTACACCTTCGCGAACAAGCCGCAGCAGACGCCCACCGTGATCTCCACGGTGACGCTGGACGACCGGCCCACCGCGGTGAAGACCACCCTGTTCGGCAGCGTGCACCGCGCCTGGATCGCCACCGAGAGCGGCTCGCTGCGCATCTACGGCCTGGGCAACGTGCCGGCGGGCACCACCGCGACCGACGTCGTGGAGCGTGGCCGCGTGGCGATCGGCAAGAACCCGACCTCGCTGGCGATCTCCAAGATCGACCCGGACAACCGCTCGATCGAGCCGCTGAACCAGCAGGTGTTGGTGGCTTCGCGCGGCGACCGCAAGATCCAGTGGGTGCGCTTCGCCTCCGACGGCAACAGCGGCAGCGTGGTGCGCACCCTGCAGGATTCGCGCATGACCGACCCGATCGCGGTGGAAGACGCCGACAACTTCGCCAGCGACAACATGGTGCTGAGCGTGGCGGACTACAGCGGCAAGGCGGTGCTGAACTACCGCTACGGCCCGGTGGTGTTCGCCAACCGCGGCGGCTCCTGGGCCTGCCAGCCCCCGGGCGGCTGCCCGGTTCAGGGCACCGGCGGCATGAACATGGAGTTCGGCGGCGCCTATGCGGTGGAGGGCCGGCCCTTCAACATCCGCACGGCGAACGTGCCCTGATCGAACTGACCGGTTCGAAGACCTGAAGACGGCCCGC
>NZ_BAABGJ010000060.1:0-79724 GCF_039541515.1 Variovorax defluvii | reverse complement strand
CTTCCATCTCGACGAGCTCCAGCAACTCCTTGTCGTCCACCATGTCGCACTTGTTCAGGTAAACGATGATGTAGCCCACGCCCACCTGGCGCGCCAGCAGAATGTGCTCGCGGGTCTGGGGCATCGGGCCGTCGGCGGCCGAGCACACCAGGATGGCACCGTCCATCTGGGCGGCACCGGTGATCATGTTCTTGACGTAGTCGGCGTGGCCGGGGCAGTCCACGTGAGCGTAGTGACGATTGGCCGTCTCGTACTCCACGTGGGCCGTGTTGATGGTGATGCCGCGAGCCTTTTCTTCGGGCGCCGCATCGATCTGGTCGTAGGCCTTCGCTTCACCGCCGAACTTGGCCGACAGCACCGTGGCAATGGCCGCCGTCAGGGTGGTCTTGCCATGGTCCACGTGACCGATCGTGCCGACGTTCACGTGCGGCTTCTTGCGCTCGAACTTTCCTTTTGCCATTTTCGACTCCGAAAAACAACTAGATCAACACACCGACATGGGGTTGCAATCTACGGACTGCAACCCCAAGACTGGTGCCCATTGCGGGAATCGGACCCGCGACCTCTCCCTTACCAAGGGAGTGCTCTACCACTGAGCCAAATGGGCAAAATTCTTCAAAACCGGCGCCTGCGTCGAAACGGATCCTGGAGCGGGAGACGGGAATCGAACCCGCGTCATTAGCTTGGAAGGCTAGGGTTCTACCATTGAACTACTCCCGCATCGCGATGCAACCCTTTTTGGCTCGGGCCGCACCTCAGCACGGTCCGGGTCCTGCACTTCGCCTTCCAGCTTCGCACCGAAACCCGTCATTCAAACGCTCGAAAAATCCATTCTTCGCTGGTGGAGAGGGCTGGATTCGAACCAGCGTACTCGTAAGAGGGCAGATTTACAGTCTGCTGCCATTAACCACTCGGCCACCTCTCCGGCGAACCTCGAAATATAGCACGGTTGGGAGGCCAGGTCGATGACAAGGCGCCGAAACTTGGGGGTGTCACCGCCCCGCCGGCGGTCCAATCTCACTGAACCGGCGGATTTTGCCCGGGTCAATCAAAGGCCCTGCGCTTCGCGCCATGCGCGTGCCTGCCCGAAGTGGCCGCAGCCGATGAAGGGGACGGGCGGACGCAACGCAGAGAGCGGCGAGGGATGGTTCGCCGTCAGCACCTTGTGGCGGCGGCCGTCGATCAGCGTTCGTTTGCTCTGCGCATGCGAGCCCCACAGCATGAACACGGTCGGACGCTCGCCTTGGGCCACCTGCCGGATGACGGCATCGGTCAACACCTCCCAGCCGCGGCCCGAATGGCTGGCCGGCTGCCCCTCCTCCACCGTCAGGCAGGTGTTGAGCAGCAGGACGCCGTGCGTGGCCCAATGGACCAGGCTGCCGCCAGGATGCGGAAAACTGGGCGGCGGCTTGCCCAGATCGCGCTCCAGCTCCTTGAAGATGTTGCGCAGCGAGGGCGGCAGCGCCACTCCAGGCGCCACCGAGAACGCCAGCCCCTCGGCTTGGCCACGCCCGTGATAAGGGTCCTGGCCCAGGATCACAACGCGCACCGCTTCGGGCGGTGTCAGTTCCAGCGCCCGCAACGGACGCGGCGGAAAGATTGCCGCGCCCGCCTTCAGCCGCTCGTGCAGGAAGTTGATCAGCTTCAATCCCGCCGCCGATCCGAAGAACTCGTCGACGAGGGCCTGCCAGCCGGCGGCCACCGGCCAGTCGGCCGGATCGCTGGTCTGCAGCTGGGTGGGCATCGCGCTCATCGAAACAGGGCGGCGAGCGCCTCGCCCGGCTCGTCGGCCCGCATGAAGGCCTCGCCCACGAGAAACGCGTGGACGCCCGCGGCGCGAAGCCGAGCGACGTCCTCGCGCAGCGTGATGCCCGACTCGGTGACCAGCAGCCGACTTTCCGGCAGCCCCGGCAGCAGATCGAGCGTGGTCTGAACCGAAACCTGGAAAGTCCGCAGGTTCCGATTGTTGACGCCGATGAGCGGTGTTCTCAGCTTCAACGCGCGCTCCAGCTCGCCCGAGTCGTGCACCTCGACCAGCACCGCCATGCCCAGTCCCATTGCAATCGATTCGAACTCACGCATCTGCCCGTCGTCGAGGCAGGCCGCGATCAGCAGGATGGCGTCGGCGCCGATCGCACGCGATTCGTAGACCTGGTAGGCGTCGACGACGAAATCCTTGCGCAGAACCGGCAGCTCGCACGAGGCACGAGCCTGCTTGAGATAGTCGATGCCGCCCTGGAAGAACTGCCGGTCGGTCAGCACCGAAAGGCAAGCTGCGCTGACGGTGCCGTCCCCCTCGGCATAGCTCTGCGCGATGTCGGCCGGGATGAAGTCCGCCCGCAACACGCCCTTGCTCGGGCTGGCCTTCTTGATCTCGGCAATCACCGCCGCCTGGCCGGCAGCGATCTTGGCGCGCAGGGCACCGACGAAGTCACGTGTCAGCACCCGGCTTTCGGCGTCCTGGCGCATGGCTTCCAGGGAGGTCTTCTTGCGGGCCGAAGCCACCTCCTCCCGCTTGACGGCGACGATCTTCTCGAGGATGTCGGACATGCCTTGGCTCTCCCGATCAGGCCGCGCTGCCGCTGAAGGCGATCAGCTCGGCCAGCTTGGCCTTCGCCGCGCCGGATTCGAGCGCCGCGCGGGCGCGGTCGATGCCGGCGCCCATGGAGTCCACCAGGTCGGCCGCGTACAGCGCCGCGCCGGCATTGAGGATGACGATGTCGCGCGCCGGTCCGGGCTGGTTGTCCAGCACGCCCAGCAACATGGCCTTGGATTGCTCGGGGGTTTCGACGCGCAGCGTGCGGTTGCTCGACATCGCGAAGCCGAAGTCTTCGGGATGCAACTCGTACTCGCGCACCTCGCCGTTCCTGAGTTCGCCGACCATGGTGGCGGCGCCTAGCGAGATCTCATCCATGCCATCGCGCCCATACACCACCAGCGCATGCTGTGCACCCAACCGTTGCAGCGCCCGGACCTGGATCCCGACCAGGTCCGGATGGAACACGCCCATCAGGATGTTCGGCGCGCCGGCCGGATTGGTGAGCGGCCCCAGGATGTTGAAGATGGTCTTGATGCCCAGTTCCTTGCGCACCGGCGCCACGTTCTTCATCGCCGGATGATGGTTGGGTGCGAACATGAAGCCGATCCCGACCTCGGCGATGCACTTCGCGATCTGCTCGGGCTTGAGGTTGATGTCGACGCCCAGCGACTCCAGCACGTCCGCGCTGCCCGACTTGCTGCTCACGCTGCGCCCGCCGTGCTTGCTGACCTTGGCGCCTGCCGCCGCGGCAACGAACATCGAGCAGGTCGAGATGTTGAAGGTATGCGAGCCGTCGCCCCCGGTGCCGACAATGTCGACCAGGTTGCGGGTGTCGGTCACCGGCACCTTGGTCGACACTTCGCGCATCACCTGCGCGGCGGCGGTGATCTCCCCGATGGTTTCCTTCTTGACGCGCAGGCCGGTGATCAGCGCCGCCATCATGACCGGCGAGCATTCGCCGCTCATGATGAGGCGCACGATGTGCAGCATCTCGTCGTGGAACACCTCGCGGTGCTCGATGGTGCGCTGAAGCGCTTCCTGGGGTGTGATGGGCATGGCGATGTCTCCCTCGTGTCAGTGGGCAAAGAAGCTGCGGATCGCGCCGATCGCGCGGTCGACGCCGGCGGCATCGACGTCCAGATGGGTGGCGAAGCGCAGGCGGTAGAGGCCGGTGGCGAGCACGCCCTGCTGCTTCAGGTGCGCGAGCAGTTCGGCCGAGCGCGCCTGCGCCTCGCCCATCAGATCGACAAAGAGCAGGTTGGTCTGTGGCGCCTCGACCTTCAGGGCATCGATCCCGGCCAGCCCCTCGGCCAAGCGGCGCGCGAGCGCGTGGTCTTCGGCCAGACGATCGATGTGGTGCGCCAGCGCATGCGAGGCGGCCGCCGCGAGCATGCCGGCCTGTCGCATGCCGCCGCCGGCCATCTTGCGGACGCGATGCGCGCGCGCGATCAGTTCGCGCGAGCCGCACAGCGCCGAGCCGACCGGGGCACCCAGGCCTTTGCTGAAGCACACGGACACGCTGTCGAAGCACTGCGCGATGCGCCGCGCCTCGTCCAGCGCGCCGGTGCCGCGCTGCGCCGCCTGGGCGACTGCGGCGTTGAAGAGGCGTGCTCCATCGAGATGGCGCGCGAGACCGCGCTGCGCCGCCAGCCGCGTGGCCTGCTCCATATAGTCCATCGGCAGCAGCTTGCCGCCCAGGGTGTTCTCCAGCGCCAGCAGGCGTGTGCGCGCGAAGTGGGCGTCGTCGGGCTTGATCGCGGCCTCGATGTCCGCCAGGGCCAGCGAGCCGTCCGGCTGGTGGTCCAGCGGCTGCGGCTGCACGCTCCCGAACACCGCAGCGCCGCCGCCTTCCCAGCGATAGCAATGCGCCATCTGGCCGACGATGTATTCGTCACCCCGCTGGCAATGCGCCAGGATCGCGCAGAAATTGCTCTGCGTGCCCGTCGGCACGAAGAGGGCGGCCTCGAAACCCAGCAACTCGGCGATCTTCGCCTGCAGCGCGTTGACGCTCGGGTCGTCGCCGAAGACGTCGTCGCCCAGCGGCGCGGCCAGCATGGCGGCCCGCATCGCGTCGGTCGGCCGGGTGACGGTATCACTGCGCAGGTCCACCAGGGTCGTCATGCCATTCACTCCAGAAAGTTCTTGAGCATGGCGTGGCCGTGCTCGGTGAGGATGGATTCTGGATGGAACTGCACGCCTTCGATACGCACCGCCTGCGGATAGCCGGTGTGGCGCACGCCCATGATCTCCTGATCGTCGGTCCAGGCGGTGACGGCCAGTTCCGCAGGGCAACTGGCGCGCTCGATGGACAGCGAGTGATAACGGTTGACGACGAACTTCTCGGGCAGACCGGCGAACACGCCCTCGCAGGTGGTCGTGATCTCGCTGGTCTTGCCGTGCATGAGCTGCCGCGCCCGCACGATCTTGGCGCCGAAGGCCGCGCCGATGGCCTGGTGGCCGAGGCACACGCCCAGGATGGGCAGCTTGCCGGCGAAGGTCTCGATCGCCCTCACCGAGATGCCGGCCTCGGCCGGCGAGCAGGGCCCGGGCGAGATCACGAGCCGGCCGAAGCCGCAGGCGATGCGCCCTCCCAGTTCCTCGACCGTGATCTCGTCGTTGCGATGGACCTCCACCTGCGCCCCCAGTTCGCCGAAGTACTGAACCAGGTTGTAGGTGAAGCTGTCGTAGTTGTCGATCATCAGCAGTTTCATAGGGCCCTCACGTCCGGCGGTACTCATTCCAAACCCTCCTCCACCAGTTCGGCCGCGCGCAACAGGGCCCGCGCCTTGGCCTCCGTTTCCTTCCACTCCAGCTCCGGCACCGAGTCGGCCACCACCCCGGCAGCAGCCTGCACGTGCAGCGTCTGGTCCTTCACGATGCCGGTGCGGATCGCGATCGCCACATCCATGTCGCCCGCGTAGCTGATGTAGCCGCACGCGCCCCCGTAGAGGCCGCGCTTGGTCGGCTCCAGCTGGTCGATCAGTTCCATCGCATGCACCTTGGGCGCGCCTGTCAGGGTGCCGGCCGGGAAGGTGGCCTTGAGCACGTCGATCGCGGTCATGCCGTCCTTCAGCGTGCCTTCGACGTTGCTGACGATGTGCATCACGTGGCTGTAGCGCTCGATGGCGAAGGCCTCGGTCACCTTCACGCTGCCGGTCTTGGCGATGCGGCCGATGTCGTTGCGCGCCAGGTCGATCAGCATCACGTGCTCGGCGCGCTCCTTCGGGTCGTTGATCAGCTCGCGCTCCGCGGCCTTGTCCAGTTCGGCCGAGGCGCCGCGCGGCCGGGTGCCGGCCAGCGGGCGGATGGTGATCTTCTGCTCGCCCTCGCCGGTGTGCTCCTGGCGTACCAGGATCTCGGGCGAGGCACCCACGACATGATGGTCACCCATGTCGTAGTAGTACATGTAGGGCGAGGGATTGAGCGAGCGCAGCGCGCGGTAGAGGGACAGCGGCGATTCCGTGTACCGCTTGCTGATGCGCTGGCCCACCTGCACCTGCATGAAGTCGCCGGCGGCGATCAGTTCCTTGGCGCGTTCCACTGCCGCCAGGTAGTCGGCCTTGGCGAAACTGCGTTCCGGCGGATGCGCCTGCGAGGCGCGCACCTGGGGCGCGCTCACCGAGTACTTGAGCTGCTCGCGCAGTTCGCGCAGGCGGCGCTTGGCGTTGGCGTAGGCCTCGGGCTGGGCCGGGTCGGCGTAGACGATCAGGTAGAGCTTGCCGGAGAGGTTGTCGATGACGGCCAGCTCCTCGCACTGCAGAAGAAGGATGTCGGGGCAGCCCAGCGTGTCGGGCGGGCAGGTGTTCTCGAGCTTCTTCTCGATGTGGCGCACGGTGTCGTAGCCGAAGTAGCCGGCCAGCCCCCCGCAGAAACGCGGCAGGCCGGGCCGCAGCGCCACCTTGAAGCGCTGTTGGTAGGCCGCAATGAAATCGAGCGGGTTGCCGCGGGTCTCCTCGACCACCTCGCCGGCGGTCACGACCTGGGTCAGGGCTTCGGCCCCGAAGCCGGTGCTGCGCAGCAGGGTGCGCGCCGGCAGGCCGATGAAGCTGTAGCGCCCGAAGCGCTCGCCGCCCACCACCGATTCCAGCAGGAAACTGTGGCGGCCGCCCTCCTTGGTATGGGCCAGCTTGAGGTAAAGGGACAAGGGCGTCTCGAGGTCGGCAAAGGCCTCGACCATCAGCGGGATGCGGTTGTAGCCCTGCGTGCTGAGGCTCTTGAATTCGAGTTCGGTGATCACGGGTGGGGTCTCCGTCGACCGGCGACGCCATCGGGTCGCCGGAGTCATTCACATGAAAGGTGGCCGTGTCGGCATGGACCTCGGCCGCGGGCGCACGGCGTGCGCCGTGCATTCAAACAGGCTGCAACGATGGCGTGCGCCAAGGCCAGGCTCCCCGGCCGCCTTGACCTGTCTGAATGACGTGATGAATGAACATGGAAGCGCGGAGTTTAGCCCACGACCCGCGCGGATCCAAAAGTACTTGCAGGCACTTTGTCCGAGCCCCGCCGCAACGATCGGTGATCAGCGCACCAGGTGCACACGCAGCGCGCCCAGGTGCGTGTAGAGCTGCTGGACCGCCTTCTCGTCCAGCCCGGCGAACAGCTCCAGCAGCCATCCTTCATGCGCCTTGGCCATCGCCTCGAAGCTGCGGCGGCCCTGGGGCGTGAGGCTCACGATCCACGCCCGCCGGTCCTCCGGGCTGGGCGAACGCTGCACCATGCCTTCGCGCTCCAGCTCGTCGGTCAGGCCGGTAACGTTGCCGCCGGTCACCATGAGGTAGCGCGACAGCACCCGCATCTTGAGCCCCTCGCGGTAGCGGTAGAGCTGCGCCATGTAGTCGAAGCGGGCCAGGGAGATGTCGAAGTTCTCGCGCAGCCGCTTGCGGATCTCCGACTCGACCTGGGCGGTGCTGGCCAGCATGCGCAGCCACAGCTTGAGCACCGCGTGGTCCCCGGTGCCGGCCCGCGCCTCGTAGCCCAGTTCCTCGGCGTCGCTGAGTAGCGCGTGGGAGGGGTCGTGCTGCTTCATGTGACCTCGCCGCCCGAGACCGACACCGACTGCCCGGTGACCGAGGCCGCGCCCTCGCCGCAGAGCCAGCGCACCGCGTCGGCCACTTCCGAGGGCTGCACGATGCGCCGCTGCGGGTTGACGGCGGCGAACTCCGCCAGCGCCTCGGCCTCGCTGCGGCCGGTCTTGCCGACCACGTTGGCCACGCTGTCGCGCAGGATGTCGGTGTCGGTGTAACCCGGACAGACTGCGTTCACCGTCACGCCCTTGCGCGCCACCTCCAGAGCCAGCGAGCGCGTGAGACCGATCACGCCGTGCTTGGCGGCGCTGTAGGCGCTGACGTAGGCATAGCCCTTCTGGCCCGCCGTGCTGGCGATGTTGACGATGCGCCCCCAGCCCGCCTCCAGCATGCCCGGCAGCGCCGCCTGGGTGCAGAGGAAGGTGCCCGTCAGGTTGACCGACAGCATGCGCTGCCACAGTTCGGCCGAGGTCTTGTGGAAGGGCGCGCTCTCGGCCGCGCCGGCGTTGTTGACGAGGATGGCGACCGGACCGCGCTCGGCGCGCGCCTGGGCGAAGGCCGCAGGGACGGCGTCCGGACTGGCCACGTCCGCTGTCACCACACCGTGGCCGGTTCCCGGAAGCGAATCGGCCACACGCAACAGAGCCGCGCGGTCGCGTCCCAGCAGAGTCAGCACGGCCCCCTCGGCGGCCAGGGTGCGGGCGATCTCGGCCCCGATGCCGCGCGCCGCGCCGGTCACGAGCGCATGGCGGCCCTTCAATGGAATTGCTTGCATACCTGAAATGTTTAGTACTGAACCATTCTAACGAGCGACCCCGGCTCAGCGCATCAAGCGGCCGCCGTTGAGGTCCAGCGTGGCGCCGGTCACGAAGGCTGCGGCCGGCGAGGCCAGATAGCGCACCGCCGCGGCGACCTCTTCCGGCTCGCCGAATCGGCCGACCGGGATGCCGGCCGCCAGCCGGCGTTGCGATTCGGGCGCCATCGCCTCGAGCACCGGACCGCGCACCGCGGCTGGCGCCAGGGCATTGACGGTGATGCCGTGCGGCGCGAGTTCCTGCGCAAAGACGCGCGTCAGCGCCACCAGCCCGGCCTTGGAAGCGGCATAGTGGGCGCCAGTGGCCGCGCTCGCCTGCTGCCCGGCGATGGAAGCCAGGTTGACAATGCGCCCGGCACCGCGTTCCCGCATGTGGCGCCCGGCGATGCGGCAGCCGAAGAAGCTGCCGCGCAGGTTGACGGCCAGCACGTCGTCCCATTCCTCGGCCGTGATGTCCCACAAGGCGGTGGAGGGCGTGCGGGCGGCGTTGTTCACCATCACGTCGATCCCGCCGAAGCGCTCGACGGCATCGCCGAAGCAGCGCGCGAATGCAGCCTCGTCGCGCACGTCCAGCGGCATGGCGATGGCGTGATGGCCAGCCTCTCGAAGACTCGCCGCGACGGCTTCGGCCTGCGCGCCGTTCACGTCGACCAGCGCCACCTTCGCGCCGGCCTCCGCCAGCCCGCGCCCGATGGCCGCGCCCAGCCCCTGGCCGGCGCCGGTCACGAAGGCCGCGCGACCCGCCAGCGAGAACAGATCCGGCCTGGCCGCCATGGTCTCAGCCCTTGGCCGGGGGCCGTCCGCCCGGGCCCCGGTCCCAGGTGAGCGCCGTCACGCCGCGCTCGCGCAGCTTGTACTTCTGGACCTTGCCGTTCTCGGTGCGCGGCAGGTCGTCCAGCAGATCGACATAGCGCGGCAGCGCGAAATAGGGCAGCCGGCTCTCGCAGAAGGCCAGCACCTGCGAAGGTGCCACGCGCTGGCCCTCGCGCAGCACCAGCGCCGCCATCACCTCGTCCTCGGCCAGCTCGGAGCGCACCGGGTAGACCGCGCAGGCGGCCACCGCGGGATGGCTCAGCAGCACCTGCTCCACCTCGAAGGACGAGATGTTCTCGCCGCGCCGCCGGATCGCGTCCTTGATGCGGTCGACGAAGCGGAAAGCCCCATCCGCGTCGCGCACCACGCGGTCGCCGGTGTGGAACCACAGGTTGCGCCAGGCCTCCACCGTCTTCTCGGGCATGTTGAAGTAGCCGCTGGCGAAGGCATAGGGCTCGTCCGCGCGCAGCAGCAGTTCGCCGGCCTCGCCGGGCGGCAGTTCGACGTCGTCCTCGTCCGCCACCCGCGCCTGGAAGCCCGGGCGCAGCCAGCCCATCACGCCGCCGCGCGGCGAGTCGGGCGTGGTCGCGATGGCGAAGTTCGTCTCGGTGGACCCGTAGCCCTCCAGCAGTCGCACGCCCGTGCGCGCCAGGAAGGCGCGCGCCGCCGACTCCGGCACGCCGGGGCCGAGCCCGACGCGCACGCGATGGTCGCGCTCGCCCGGACCTTCGGGCTGCGCCAGCAGGATCGGCACCATCGCGCCCAGCAGATAGACGACCGTCGCACCCGAGGCCCGCATCGAGGCCCAGAAACCGGACGCCGAGAAGCGCGGCTCGAAGACCACCTCGCAGCCGGTGATCGCGGCCTGCGCGAAGGTGTTGAGCGCGTTGATGTGGAACAGCGGCAGTGTCGTGCACAGCACGTCGTCGCCGCCCACGCCCAGCACATCGGCGCTGTTGACGCCCCACCAGTGGTATTGCGCATGCGGGCACACCACGCCCTTGGCCGGCCCGGTGGTGCCGGAGGTATAGAGCATGGCGACCGGATCGCCGGGCTGCACGGCCGCCGGCGCCAGTGCTTCGCCCGGCGCGGGATACGGCACGACGCGCACCTGCGCGATCGTGTCTTCCGCGCCATCCAGCACCCAGATCTCGCGCAGCCCCGTGCCGGCGAGGTCGGCCGCCCGCAGCCGTTCGAGAAAGGCGGCCTCGATCACCAGCAGCTTTGCCTCGCTGTTGCGCAGGAAGTAGGCGATCTGCGGCCCCATCGAGGCGGTGTTGATGGGCACCGTCGACGCACCCAGCCAGCCGCAGCCCAGGAACACTTCGAGAAACTCGATGCGGTTGCCGCTCATCAGGGCGACCCGGTCGCCGCGCTGCACGCCGGCCTGCGCCAACGCGGCGGCCCGACCGGCGGCGGCGTGTTGCGCATCGGCATGCGTCCACGACCGCCCCGCCATCCGCAGCAGCGGCCGTGTCCCGAAGCGCTCCGCCTGGCGCGCCAGCATCGCGGGCAGCGTGCGCTGCGCCGGCGGCAACGGGCTCGGGTGGCGCTCAGTCGTCATCGTGCGTGCCCCCGCCGAGGTAGGTGGCTTGCACGCGGGGGTCGCTGGCCAGTTCCTCCGAGGCACCCGTCAGCGCGATCTCGCCGGTTTCCAGCACATAGCCGTGGTCCGAGCTTTCCAGCGCGGCGCGCGCGTTCTGCTCCACCAGCAGGATGGAGACGCCGTCCTCGCGCAGCTTGCGCACGATGGCCAGGATGTCGCGCACGATCAGCGGCGCCAGGCCCAGGCTGGGCTCGTCCAGCATCAGCAGCCGCGGTGCCGACATCAGCGCGCGGCCCACCGCCAGCATCTGGCGCTCGCCGCCCGAGAGCGTGTCGGCGCGCTGCGCACGGCGCTCGGCCAGGCGCGGGAAACGGTCGTAGACCGACTGCAGCCGCTTCTTCAGCGCATCGCTGCGCAGCTTGCTGCCGAAGGCGCCGAGTTGCAGGTTGTCGAGCACGCTCAGTTCGCCGAAGAGCTCGCGCTTCTCCGGCACCAGGCACAGGCCGCGCTCCACGCGCGCCTCCACATCCAGGCCGTGCAGGTCCTCGCCCTCGAAGCGCAGCGTCCCCTTGCAGGGCAGCAGGCCCATGGCGGCTGCGAGCAACGTGGTCTTCCCCGCGCCGTTCGGTCCGATGACCGAAATGATCTGCCCGTGTTCGAGGTTGAGCGACACCCCGCGCACCGCGTCGACCTGCCCGTACGAGACATGCAGATCGCCAATCTCGAGCATCGCCGTCATACAACACTTCCCAGGTAAGCCGCCTGCACCCGCTCGTCCGCGCGCACCGCCGCCGGCACGCCCTCGACCAGCTTCGATCCGAAATTCATCACCACCAGCCGGTCCACCAGCTTCATCACGAAGTCCATGTCGTGCTCGACGATCAGGATGGTCACGCCCTCTTCCCGCAGCCTGCGCAGCAGGTCGCCCAGCGCCATCTTTTCCTTGCGGCGCAGGCCCGCGGCGGGCTCGTCGAGCACCAGCAGCACCGGGTCGGCCGCCAATGCGCGCGCGATCTCGAGGATGCGCTGCGTGCCCAGGGGCAGGCTGCCGGCCAGCTCGTGCGCGCGATCGCCCAGGCCGATGCGGTCGAGCTGGCGCTGCGCCTCCTGCAGGATCTGGCGCTCCTCGGCGCGGTCCAGGCGCAGGCCCGCCTTCAGCACGCCCGAGGTGGTACGCGCGTGCGCCCCCAGCGCCACGTTGTCCAGCAGCGTCATGTGCGGCCGCAGCTTCACGTGCTGGAAGGTGCGCGCCAAGCCAAGCCGTGCCACCTTGCGCTGCGGCATGCCGGCGATGTCGCGGCCGAGGAAGCGCACCTGGCCCGCCGTCATCGGCAGCGTGCAGGTCAACAGATTGAACATGGTCGACTTGCCGGCGCCGTTGGGCCCGATCAGGCCCATGATCTCGCCCGCCTTGACCTCGAAGCTCACGTCGTTGACCGCGACCAGTCCGCCGAAGCGCTTGACCGCGCCGGTCACCGACAGGATCGGCGTGCCGCGCTCGGGCAAGGTGCGGTGCGGAAGCGGCGGGGCCGGCGTCGCCAGCTCGCGCGGCGGCGCCGCGCTGCGCCCGCGCGTGAAGCGCCGCACGAAGCCCATCACGCCGCCGCGTGCGAAGTGCAGCAGCAGGATGAAGAGCACGGCGAAAGCCACCGCCTCGAGCTGGCCCGCGCGCTGCGTCAGCAGCGGCAGCACGTCCTGCAGGCCGTTCTTGAGGATCAGCACCAGCGCCGAGCCCACCAGCGCACCCGCCAGGTTGCCCAGCCCACCGGCCACCGCCATCAGCAGGTACTCGATGCTGGCGCGAACGTCGAAGGGCGAGGGGCTGACGAAGCGGTTCATGTGCGCGTAGAGCCAGCCGGCGAGCCCCGCGAACAGGGCTGCGACCATGAACAGCGTGAGCCGCACGCGGTAGGCGTCTTCGCCCACGCTGGCCAGCAGGATCGAGCCGCCACGCAGGCTGCGGATCGCGCGTCCCGGCCGCGACTGCAGCAGGTTGTGGCTGAACAGGAAGGCCAGGCCCACCAGCCCCCAGATCAGGTAGAAGATCGCGCGCGGATCGGCCAGCGACAGCCCGCCGACGTGAAGAGGCGGAATGTTGGACAGCCCCGTGTGGCGCCCCAGCGCGTCCACGTTGCCGAACAGCATGGCGATCGACAGCCCCCAGGCGATGGTGGAAAGCGGCAGGAAGTGCCCGCCCAGGCGCAGGGTCAGCAGCCCGATGGCCAGCGCCGACAGGCCCGTGAGCGCCAGCGCGAAGGCCAGGCCGATCCACGGCGAGAGGCCTTGCGCGGTGCTGAGCCAGGCCGTCGCATAGGCCGCGATGCCGACGAAGGCCGCCTGCCCGAAGGAAGTGGCGCCGCCGATGCCGGTCAGCAGCACCAGCCCCAGCGCGACCAGCGCGCCGATGCCGATGTCGTTGAGCAGCGAGACGGTGAAGTTGCCGGCCATGAGCGGCACCAGCGCCAGCACGACGATCAGCAGGCCGATCCAGAGCGCGCGCTTCGAAGCGCGGCGTGCGGGCGTGGCGGCAGGCGCCGCGGACTCGGCGAAGGCGCCCGTTGTGGGAGCGGTGCTCATTGGTCCACCTCCTCTTCTTCCTCTTCCGAATGCACGCTCAGGAAGGAGCGCAGCATCAGCACCGGGATCAGCAGGCTGAAGACGATCACGTCCTTCAGCGCCCCGCTCCAGAACGAAGCGAAGCTCTCCACCACGCCGACCGCCAGCGCGCCGATGGCCGTCATCGGGTAGCTGACCAGCCCGCCGATGATGGCCGCCACGAAGGCCTTCAGTCCGATGATGAAGCCGGAGTCGTAGTACATCGTGGTCACGGGCGCGATCAGCACGCCGATCAGCCCCGCCAGCAGCGAGGCGCAGCCGTAGGCCAGCAGCGCCGTGCGCGCCGGCCGGATGCCCACCAGCCGCGCGCCGACGCGGTTGACCGCGGTGGCGCGCAGCGCCTTGCCGGCGACCGTGCGCTCGAACACGAGGAAGAACAAGCCGCTGAGCACGATCGCCGCGCTCACCATCAGGATCACCTGCCCGCTCACGGTGAAGCCGTCGCCCAGCGGCAGCGAGCCCCCGGCCAGCGGCTGCGTGCGCGAGCCCTCCGGTCCGAAGAAGAGCAGGCCCAGGCCGGACAGCAGGAAGTGCAGCGCCAGCGAGACGATCAGCAGCACCAGCACCGAGGCATCGGCGATCGGCTGGAACACCACGCGGGCCAGCAAGGGCGCGATCGGCACCACCAGCAGCACCGCGGACGCGATGTGCAGCGGCGCCGGCACGCCGGGACGGCTGGCCAGCCAGGCCAGCAGGCAGGGCACCAAAGGCAGCACGCCCCAGCCCAGCACGGCGCGGGGAATGCGCGCGGTCTCGCCGCGGCGCAGCAGGCTGCCGATCTCGGTCAGCAGCGCCAGCACCGTGAGCACCGTCACCAGGCCGATGGTCGGCGGCACGCGCCCGGTCTCGAAGGCGGCCAGCGTCAACGCGGCGAAAGCCGCGACATCGCCGAAGGGCACGAAGACCACGCGCGTGACCGAGAAGATCAGCACCAGCCCCAGCCCGGCCAGAAGATAAACGGCGCCGTTCGCCAGGCCGTCGATGCCCAGGATCAATGCCACGTCCGGTGTCATGAAGAAGTTCCTCCGCTCAGTTCCGTCGGGATGCCGCTAAAGCGCCATCAGTTGGCCAGCTTCCATTGGCCGTTCTCCAGCTTCACAATCACGCGCGCGCGCTCGTCCACGCCGTACAGATCGCCGGGCTTGAAGTTGTAGACGCCGTGCGTGCCCACCACCTCCTTGGTACTGGCGATCGCGTCGCGCAGCGACTGCCGGAACTCGGGCGTGCCCGGCTCGCCCTTGGCCCGCGCCGCGGCATCCAGGAAGACCAGCCAGCCGTCGAAGGAATAGGCCGAGAAGGCATCGCTGGTGGGCGCGTTGTTGACCTTCTGGAAGGCCGCGCGGAAGTCCATCGCGATCTTCTTGGTCGGGTAGTCGGCCGGCAGCTGTTCGGCCACGATCACCGGCCCGGTGGGCATCAACGCGCCCTGACCCGCCGCCCCCACCACGCGCACGAAGTCGGGATTGATCAGGCCATGCTGGCCGTACATGGGCCCCTTGAAGCCGCGCTCCTGCAAGGCCAGGAAGGGCAGCGCGCCAGGCGTGCCGGCGCCACCGGTCATCACCGCGTCGGGCTTCAGCGCCAGCAGCTTGAGCACCTGGCCGGTGACGGACGCATCGGCGCGCGCATAGCGCTCGTTGCCCAGCACCTTGATGCCGGCCCCTGGCGCCGACTTCATCAGCGCGTTGTAGACCAGGTCACCCCAGGCATCGGAAAAGCCGATGTAGCCTACCGTCTTGACGCCGTCCTTCTTCATGCGCTGCACCACCGCGTCGATCATCAGCTGCGTGGGCTGGGCCACGGTGAAGACCCAGCCGTTCTCGGCCGGGTCGAGCAGGATCGGCGTGAGGCCGATCATCGGCACCTTGGCATCGCGCCCCACCTGCGCCATCGCGATCGCGGCGGGCACGCCGGAGGTGCCCATCAGGACGTCGACCTTCTCCTCGTCCACCAGCTTGCGCGCATTGCGGCCGGCGGTGGTCGGGTCGGAGCCGTCGTCCAGCACCACGAGCTGGATCTTGCGGCCGTTGACCTCGCCCTTGTACGCCAGCGCGGCCTGCATCCCCTTGGCATAAGGCACGCCCAGGGAGGAGTTGGGGCCGGAGAGCGACACGCTCAGCCCCACTTTCAGATCGGCCGCCAGCGCGGCCGCCGCGAATCCGGCGGCCAGCGCCGCCGCCAGCGCGCTGCGCGCCAGGGTCTTCGTCAAACTCTTCGTCATGTCGTGGCTCCTGGAAGTGGGATGGGTCAGGGTCAGATGAACAACTGGATGGCCGGCAGCGCGCGGCCGGCGTTGAGCAGGTCCACGCGCTTCTGGCGGATCAGAAAGCCATCGCCGGTGCGCGCCAGGCGATGGCGGCAGGTGCCGGTCAGCAGGAACTGGTCTTCGCCGCGCGACTCGACGTAAAGGAAAGGCGTGGCCAGCTCGACCTCGGCTTCGTTCTCGCGCCCGATCACCGGGCGCTGCAGCACATGCTGGCAATGGCTCTTCGGATGCTGCGAGTGGGCCCGCGGGTTCTTGAGGCGGTCGATGCGCAGCTGCAGCAGCAGCCGGTCTTCGTACGCGATCGAGTTGTGCGTGAGCGGGTCGGCCTGCGCTGCGCCCTGCAGAGGCACCCAGTAGCGTCCGTCTTCCGCGAAGAGCGCCAGCCAGTCGTCGAAGCGCCCGGCATCGAGCAGCGCGGCTTCGGCGACGACGAAGTCGATGGCGTCCGTCATGCGGCCGGCTCCGTCATGTACTTCGCCCAGGCGCGGAACTGGTTGCGCATCAGCAGCTCGTTGGTGCCGTTGGTGGTGATCGTGTCCTGCGACAGCTCGGCCACGTCGAAATTCCGGTGCAGGCTCACCCACTCGTTGCCTTCGGCGGCCAGGCCGCGCTGCATGCTCTCGAAGAGGTGCACGTCGTCGTGCGCCACCACCGACATGGGCGAGAAGACCAGGCGGTTGTAGGTCATCGCGCGCTCGAACAGCAGATCGGGCGCGCCGGCCGCGCGGAAGCTCCAGGCCTCGATCAGCGTGCGGTCGGCCGCCAGCGGACGGATGACGCGGATCGCCTGCGGCGAGCCCTTGACCGAGAGGCTGGGGAAGAACACCGAGTTCTGCGGCGAGCGCTGCAGGATCTCGGTCGCACGCTCGGCCCCGTGCGCCTCGCGCATCGCCGCCTCGTAGTCGGGCAGCTGCGCATAGTTGGAATGAATGCTGAAGTTGACGCCCAGCACGCTGTGCCCGTTGGCGAACACGCGCCCGCCCATCTTGTCGAAGAACTCGTAGCCGGCGCCGAAAGGCAGGATCTGCTCCATCGCCATCGGCTTGGGCTCGTCCGGCGCGCGGCCCTGCCACAGCCCGTTCGCCGCCTGGGTGGCCGACTCGTGGGTGGACATCGGGTGCACCGTGTCGTTGATGTTCTCCAGGTACATCTTCCAGTTGCAATGGACGATGTTGCGCAGCACCCCGCCGCCGACCGTCAGCCGGCCTTCCGGCGAGCGATCGACCATGTTGTCGATCGCGCCCAGCACCTCGCCGAAGTAGTCCTCGAAGCCCGGGCCCTGGTCGGACAGGCGCACGAACACGAAGTCGCGGTAGACCGCCGTGTTCTTCAGTTCCACCAGTCCCCGGCCCGACTCGCATTCCTTCAGGCGCGTGCCTTCGTAGCCCGCCTTCAGCGGCAGCGCGAGCGGCGCGCCGTCGAGCCTGTAGGTCCAGGCGTGGTACGGGCAGCGGAAGAACTTGCCCACGTTGCCGCACTCGTCGCTCACCAGCCGGCTGCCCTTGTGGGCGCACCGGTTGTAGAGCACGCGCACCGCACCGTCCGGCTGGCGCACCATCATCAACGGCCGGCCCGCCAGCTCGAGCGACCAGTAATCGCCCGGGTTCGGCACCTGGCTGGCGTGGCCTGCGTAGAGCCAGGTGTTGGCGAAGAAGCGCTCCTGCTCCAGCGCGAACAGCTCTTCGCTCAGGTACAGGTCCCGATGCACGCGGTCTTCCTGCACCAGCGCGCGGATGGCGTGGGGACGGTCGCGGTAGCCGGTCATCTGCCCACCCTGCTCGATGAAGTGCGCCGACCCTTTTCGCCGGGAACACCGCGGAACCGGCTTTGCCGGGCCGCTGGTGTTGCCCCCGGTGAGGGGGTTGGCGAAGCGACACGAAGTGCGCGAAGCCTGGGGGAGCGCGTCATTTCAGGGAACCAGCTTCCACTGGCCCTTCTCCATGCGCACCACCACCACGGCGCGCTGGTCCGAACCGTAGCGGTTGTCCGGCTTGAAGTTGTAGACGCCGTGCGTGCCCACCAGCTCCTTCGTGCTCACGATCGCGTCGCGCAGCGCGGTGCGGTAGGCGGGCGTACCGGGCTCGCCCTTGGTGCGCGAGGCCGCGTCGGCCAGCAGCAGGTAGGCGTCGTAGGTGTAGGAAGAAAATGCGTCGGTGGGCACCGCGCCGTGCACCTTCTGGTAGGCGCTGCGGAAGTTCATCGACACCTTCTTGATCGGGTTGTCGGCCGGCAGCTGGTCGGCTACCAGCACCGGGCCGCTGGGCACCTGCAGGCCTTCGATGGCGCTGCCGCCCACGCGCACGAAGTCGGCGTTGATCAGGCCGTGCGTGCCGTAGATCCCGCCCTTGTAGCCGCGCTCCTGCAGCGCGAGATAGGGCAGCGCGCCGGGCGTGCCGGAGTTGCCGGCGAAGACCGCATCGGGCCGGGCCGAGATGATCTTCAGCACCTGCCCCGCCACCGACGAATCGGTGCGCGCATAGCGCTCGTTGGCCACGACCTTGATGCCGGCCGGCTCTGCGCTCTTGACCAGCGAGTCGTAGGCCAGATCGCCCAGCGCATCGGAGAAGCCGATGAAGGCCACCGTCTTCACGCCCGACTTCTTCATGCGCTCGACGACACCGGCCACCATCAGCGGGAAGGGCTGCGAGACGGTCACGGTCCACGCGCCCTCCGGACCGGGAATGGTGACCGGCGTGGGCGAGATCAGCGGCGTATTGAGCTCGCGCGCCACGGCGGCGATCGCCATCGCATTGGGCACGCCGGAGCTGCCGATCAGCACGTCCACCTTGTCCTCCACCACCAGCTTGCGGGCGTTGCGGCCCGCGGTCGTGGGATCGGAGGCATCGTCCAGCACGATCAGCTCGACCTTGCGGCCGGCCAGCTGCGGATGCTCGGCGATGGCGGCGCGGATGCCCTTTTCGTAGGGGATGCCCAGTGCAGAGACCGGCCCCGACAGCGAGCTGATGAAGCCGATCTTCAGGTCGGCTGCGCTGGCATGGGCCGCGGCCAGGGCGATGGCCGTGAGGCCGACGAGACGTGCGATGTTGTTCATGTGGTTTTCAACGATGGATCAGGGGACCAGCTTCCATTGGCCTTTTTCGAGCTTCACGACCACGCGCGAGCGGTCGTCGGAGCCATAGCGGTCGTTGGGCTTGAAGTTGTAGACGCTGTGCGTGCCCACCAGCTCCTTGGTGCTGACGATCGAATCGCGCAGGGCCGAGCGGAAGGCCGGCGTGCCGGGCTCGCCCTTGGTGCGCTGGGCGGCGTCGAGGAAGAGCAGCCAGGCGTCGAAGGTGTAGGCCGAGAAGGCGTCGGTCGGCGCGGCACCGTTGGCTTTCTGGTAGGCGGCGCGGAACTCCATCGAGGTCTTGCGAATGGGGTTGGATTCCGGCAGCTGCTCTGCCACGATCACCGGCCCGGTCGGCGCCAGCAGGCCCTCGACCGCGTTGCCCCCCACGCGCACGAAGTCGGGGTTGATCAGCGCGTGCATGCCGTAGATCTGGCCCTTGTAGCCGCGCTCCTGCAGCGCGAGATAGGGCAGCGCGCCCGGCGTGCCCGAAGTGCCGGTGATCACCGCATCGGGCTTGAGCGCGACGATCTTCAGCACCTGGCCGGTGACCGAGGCGTCGGCGCGCGCATAGCGCTCGTTGCTCACCACCTTGATGCCGGCGCCCGGGGCGCTCTTGGTGAGCGCGTCATAGACCAGGTCGCCCCAGGCGTCGGAGAAGCCGATGTAGCCCACCGTCTTGACGCCGGACTTCTTCATCTGCTCGACCACCGCGCTGAGCATCAGCGGTGCGGGCTGCGGCAGCGTGACCATCCATGCGCCCTCCTCGCCCGGCAGGTTCGCGTTGGCGATGGAGATCAGCGGCGTCTTGGTCTCGCGCGCCACGGCGGCGATGGCCAATGCGCCAGGGGAACCGGCCGTGCCGATGATCACGTCGACCTTGTCCTCGTCGATCATCTTGCGCGCGTTGCGCGCGGCGGTGGACGGGTCGGACGCATCGTCGAGCTGCACCAGCTGGATCTTGCGGCCGTTGAGCTCCGACTTGTAGGCCAGCGCGGCCTTCATGCCCTTCTCGTAGGGAATGCCCAGCGAGGACACCGGCCCCGACAGCGAGGTGATGAAGCCGACCTTGTAGTCAGCCGCCCAGGCGGCGCCCGCGGCGCTCAAGGCGAAGGCAATGCCCGCGAGGGCGCAGATCCGGGTCGTGACTTTCATGACGATGCTCCTTGAGTTGAACGATTCCGCGAACGGGACTGGCCGCTGAACATGATTTATGAAATGTTTAGATCTAAACGATGCTAGCGAAGCAGGGCGGTGAAGACAAGGGAAACAACGAGAGGGTTTTCCTGTGTCCTGCCGCCGCGCGCACCTAAAGCGCGAGACTGCCCACGCTGGTGCCGCCGCACACGTACAGCACCTGCCCGGTGACGAAACTGTTGGCCGGGTCGGCGAAGAAACGCACGGCCCGTGCCACGTCGGCCGCCTCGCCGAGGCGCTTGACCGGTACCGAGGCCGCGAGCTGGCGCTCCTTGTCGCTGCCTGCCTCCACCACCTCGTGGAACATGTCGGTGCGGATGGGCCCGGGCGCCACCACGTTCACGGTGATGCCCTCCGGCGCGAGCTCCAGCGCCCAGGTGCGCGCCATGCCCAGCATGCCGGCCTTGGTGGCCGAATAGCTGGTGCGCGTGGCCAGGCCCACCGCGGCGCGCGAGGACAGCAGCACGATGCGGCCGAAGCCCTCGGCCCGCATCGCCGGCAGGGCCGCCTGCGCCAGTTGGATGGCACAGCCCAGGTGCAGTTCGACCAGCGCGTCGAGATCGTCGAGCTTCACCTCGGACAGCAGCGCCGGGCGGATCACGCCGGCGTTGTGCACGAGCGTGCGCACCTCGAAGCGCCTGGCCATTTCCTGCGCGGCCTGGGCCGTGGCAGCGCGGTCCATCAGGTCGACCTCGATGCTGTGAAGCTTGGGGTGGTCGATCTCGCAGCGGCGCCGCGCGAGCGACACCACTTCGTAGCCTTGCGCGAGCAGGTCCGCGCAGATCGCCTTGCCGATGCCGGCGCTGCCGCCGGTGACGGCGGCCACGGGATGCGTGAGGTTCATGGCTGCGCTCCGACCAGGGCGAGCACCCGCAGCGGACTGCCGCTGCCCTTCTCGATCTTCAAGGGCGGACAGATCAGCACCGCCCCGGTGGGCGGCAACTTGTCCAGGTTGCTCAGGCATTGCAGGCCGTAGCGGCCGGCACCGTGCATGAAGTAGTGGCAGGGATAGGGCGGCCGCAGGTGGTAGCCCTGGCCGGCATCGGTGCCGATCGCCTCGGAGCCGAAGCCCAGCACGTCGCGCTGCTCGACCAGGAAACGCACCGCCTCCGTGCTCGGGCCGGGCGTGTGCTGGCCGGTCTCGTCGAAGTTCTGGTAGGCCTCGGGGTCGGTGCGCTTCGACCAATCGGTGCGCATCAGCACCCAGGCCCCCCTGGGAATGCGGCCGTGCGCCGCCTCGAAGCGCTCGATGTCGTCCACCGTCATCAGATAGTCGGGATCGGCCGCGACCTCCTTCGCGCAGTCGATCACGCAGGCCGGCGCGACGAAGTGCTGGACGGGAATGGTGTCGACCGAGTTGTTCGGCAGGTCGCGGCCGGAGATCCAGTGGATCGGTGCATCGAAGTGCGTGCCGGTGTGCTCGCCGCAGGAGAAGTTGTTCCAGTACCAGCCGGGCCCGCGCTCGTCGTACTTCGACACCTCCTCGATGCGGAAGGGCCAGCACTGCCCCATCTCCGGCGGCAGTGCGATCTGCGGGAACTCGGGCGTGAGCGTCTGCGTGAGGTCGACCACGCGGATGCGGCCGCTGGCCAATGCACCCACCAGGCCGCCGAGGATCTCGGCGGTGGACATCAGTTCATCAGTCATCGTCATAAGGTGCTCCAATCTCTTTTTCAGGAACACCGCGGAACCGGCTTTGCCGGGCCGCTGGTGTTGCCCCCGGTGAGGGGGTTGGCGGACCACACGAAGTGGGGGAGCCTGGGGGAGAGCGTCATTTCTCCAGTTCACGCTCGAGCACCTTGGGGTTGTCCCGCCAGCGCTCCAGCCATTCCTGCGCCACGTCGCCGGGATACACATCCTCGACGCCGTCGCGCAGCGCTCTCACGATGGCATTGGCCAGCGCGGACGGCGCGAGCTTGGGCGGCGGCTGATGCTGGTTCCATTCATCGTCGATCGGCCCCGGGAACACGTTGATCACGCGGATGCCGGCCGGCCGCATCTCCGCGCGCAGGCATTGCGCGAGCGAATAGGCCGCCGCCTTGGAGGCGCTGAAGGTGCCGTGCGGCGGGTAGTTGGCCAGCGCGTAGATCGACAGCAGGTTGACCCAGGCGGTCGCGCCGGTCACGCCATCGGCCGAACGGCCCTTGAGCGCCGGCCCGAACTCCTGCGCCAGCCGCAGGAAGCCGAAGTAGTTGATATCCATCTCGGCTTTGGCCACATCCGTGCCGCGGCGCGCGCCGATGCCGAAGGTGCGGTGGACTTCGGCGTTGTTGATCACGATGTCGACCTTGCCGCCGATCTCGCCGGCCAGTTCGGTGACCGAGCGGCCGTTGGTCAGGTCCAGCGGCACCAGCGTCACCTGCGGCAGGGCCGTGATGTCCTCCAGGCCGCCCAGCTTCTTCCAGGGCTCGGCATGGCCGACCCAGACGATGTCGGCGCCGGCCTTCACCAGGGCACGCACGATGGCCTGGCCCACCTCGGTCTTGCCGTCGGTCACCAGGGCCTTGCGGAACTTGGGGTCGCTGGTCATCTCGCGCAGCATCTTGTCGTCGGCCATATGGGCACTTCCTTCCTTCGGGAATCCGATCAATACCGCCTGCCCCGCGCGGTCCAGCCGCGCGCCGACGCGAACGGGCGAGGGAGCGTCGCCGACCTCGCCGTGCAGGTGCACCATCAGCGTGGGGCCGCTGGCCAGGTGCACCAGGCCCAAGCGCCAGGGCAGGCGCTCGCGGAAGAACAGGTCGTTGCTGTGGTGCAGGGTGGTGGTGGCGAGCAGTTCGCCTTCGCCGCTCTGCGCGCGCCAGTGCAGGCGCGGCGACAGGCACTTGTGGCAGGCCTCGCGCGGCGGGTACTGCACGGTGCCGCAGTCCTCGCAGGTCTGCAACTCGAAGCGGCCCTCGGCCGCGGCGGCGGTCATGCCCAGCGCGACGCGGCCGCGCGAGCCTGGCGGAAGGTTCATCTGCCGCGTGCGCAGCACCGGGTTCTTGCGCTTGGGGCGCATCAGGGGCATGGTCATAGCGCCTCCGCCGGGCCGCCCCAAGGCAGGCGCGCGGCCCCCTCGGGGGGCAGTGCAGCCGCGCAGCGGCAAACGTGGGGGTCGTTCATTCCTGCCTCCCGAGGATGACGGCGCCGGTGCACAGGCAGCGGTCGTAGGTCACCATGCCGAAGCCTGCGACCAGGCCCAGCTTCGCATCGGGGACCATGCGCGGGCCGGCTGCATCGGTGAGCTGCCGGATCGCCTCGACCATGCCGAGGAATCCGCCCGCCGCGCCGGCCTGCCCGGCCGAGAGTTGCCCGCCGCTGGTGTTGTTGGGAAAGCTGCCGTCGAAGGTCATCGTGTGCGCGCGCACGAATGCCGGGCCCTCGCCCTTCTCGCAGAAGCCCAGGTCCTCGAAATGCATCATCACGATCACCGGGTAGTCGTCATAGGTCTGGACGAAGTCGAGCTCCGCGGGCTTCACGCCGGCCTGCGCGTAGAGATCGTCACGGTCCTTGCGCCAGCCGCCCCGCACCATCACCGGGTCCTCGGCGTAGGCGTTGTGGCGCTCGATGGCGCCGCGGATCACGACGTGGCGCAGGCCCAGGTCGCGGGCACGCGCCTCGCTCATCACGAGGAAGGCTTCGGCGCCGGCGCAAGGCATCACGCAGTCGAACAGGTGAATCGGGTCGGAGATCGGCCGCGCGCCCATGTACTCGTCGAGCGTGAGCGGCTTCTTGAACATCGCGTTCGGGTTGCCCAGCGCGTTGGTGCGCTGATCCACGGCGATGCGCCCGAAGTCCTCGCGCTTCGCGCCGAAGGTCCGCATGTAGTTGGCGGTGATCATCGCGAAGATGGAGTTCGGCCCGCCGGAGCCGTAGGGGTAGCTCGCATCGCGCGCGAAGTTGCTGAAGCTGCCCAGCGTCAGGCGGAACGAGTCGACGTGGTTGGTGTCGGCTCCCACGCAAGCCACGATGTCGGCATCGCCGGCCTGCACGGCACGGGCCGCGCGGCGCAGGCACATGACGCCCGAGGCGCCGCCGGTGGGCACGTGGTCCAGCCAGCGGGGCGACAGGCCCAGGTGCTGCGTCACGCCCACGGCGGTGTCGGGCGCCAGCGAGAAGCTGCTGAGGCTCAGGCCGTCGATCTCTTCCTTGCGCACGCCGCTGGCCTTGACCAGGGCCTCGAGGGCCTGGCCGACGAACCAGTGCGCGCTGCGCGTCGAGTAGCGCACGTAGGGCACCGTGACCGGCACGGCGACCGCGACGCCTTCGTAGGACTGGCGCGATCGCCTCATGGCTGCCTCTTCTTCATGGCCCGCGTGTCGACGCACCGGGCCTGCCCCGGCAGCGCATGGGCCAGCTCGCGCAGCTGGCCGCGCTGGATCTTCTGCGACGGCGTCAGCGGCAGCGCATCGACGAAGGCGACGTAGCCGGGCGCCTTGTAGTAGGCCAACTGGGCGAGCGTGTGCTCGACGATGCTGGCGGCGGCGCGTGCAGGGTCCGACGCGTCGGCGTCCTCGCGCAGGACGATGCAGGCCAGCACCTCGTCGCCGCGCACCGCATCGGGCGTGGCGGCGACGGCGGAGGCTTTCACGGCCGGATGCTGGTTGAGCACGCTCTCCACCTCCACCGCCGAAATGTTCTCTCCGCTGCGGCGGATCACGTTCTTCTTGCGGTCGACGAAGAAGAAGTTGCCTTCGGCATCGCGCCGCACCAGGTCGCCGGTGTGGAACCAGCCATCGGCCCAGGCCTCGCGCGTCGCCTCCTCGTCCTTCAGGTAGCCCGAGAAGAAATAGCGCCGTGGGTCCGCACCCGCGGAACGCACCAGCAGTTCGCCCGGCTGGTCGACCGCGGTGTCGCGGCCCTCGTCGTCCAGCAGCCGGACCTCCACGTAGTCCTGCGCACGGCCGAAGCAGCTCGTGCCCACCTGCCGCGGCTCGCGGTTGGCCATGATGCAGGCGCCGGCGCCGGTCTCGGTCATGGCCCAGGCCTCGACCAGCGGGAAGCCGAAGCGCGACTCGAATGGCGCGTGGTTCTTGCGGTCCACGCCGGCGCCGAAGCCCCAGCGGATCGCGTGGTCGCGATCGGCGGCGGATTCGGGCGCGGCCAGCAGCATCGCGGGCATCACGCCCAGGTAGTGGACGATGGTGGCGCGGCTTTCACGCGCGCTGGCCAGCCAGCTCTTCGGATGGAAGCGGTCCAGCTGCACCAGGCAGCCGCCGGCCGTCAGCACCACCATGGTGGAGAAGGCCATGGCGTTCATGTGGTTCAGCGGCAGCGGCGTGATGACGCGTTCGGCATCGGGCCGGATGGCGCAGACGCCATCGAGCGCGGCGTACCACTCGCCCGCGCGCAGGAAATACGCGTTGCTCAGGATGCAACCCTTGGGCCGGCCGGTGGTGCCGGAGGTGTAGAGCAGCGCGCATTCGGTGTCGTTGTCGATCGGCTCGTGCGCGCGGGGCGCGGGCGCCTTCGCGGTCGGCACCGCATCGTCGGGGCCCATCGTCTCGAAAGCGATGCCGGCCTGCGCCGCCGCCGCACGCAGATCGCCGGCGCGCTCGGGCAGCGTGACGGCCAGCGCGATCTCGCTGTGGCCGATCAGGTAGACCAGCTCCGCCGAGCGCATCTCGGCATTGATCGGCACCACGCTCACGCCCAGGGCATTGAGCGCGAGCCAGTGCAGCAGGAAGGCGGGCCGGTTCTCCAGCAGCAGGCCGACGCGGTGGCCATGGCCGTAGCCCGCGGCCGCGTAGTACTGGCGCAGGCGCTCGATCTGCGCTGAAGCCTCGCCCCAGCGGATTGCGCCGGGCTCGATGCCGTAGGCTTTCGCCGTCACCGATTCGGTGAACAGGAACTCCGCATCGGGCGTGCGTGCCGCCGTCGCGGCAAAGCATTGATGGACGGTGCTGTGCAGCATGGACGTCAGATGAAGAGTTGGACGGCCGGCAGCGCGGCGTCGCAGTTGAGCAGGTTGACGCGCTTGAGCGTCATTCGCAGCACGCCGTCGACCAGCGCCAAGTGGTGGAAGAAGGTGCCCACGTAGAACTGCAGCTCGTCGCCCTGCGCCTCGGTGTAGTGGAACTCGGTGCGCACGACGTAGGCATTGCCTTCTTCGTCGAACTGCTCCACCGTCGGCGTCTGCAGCAGGTGGTGGCAGCGGCTGGGCGGCTGCTGCGAGAAGGCGCGCGGGCTCTTCAGGCGCTCGATGCGCAGCTCGCGCAGCAGCTTGTCCTCGTACATGTGGGAGCAATGGTTGAGCCCATCCTCCTGGTCGGGCGCAGCGGGCACCCAGTAGTACGCATCGTCGGTGAAGAGCGCATTCCATTCCTCGTAGCGTTTGGCATCGAGCAGGCGCGACTCCTGCACCACGAAGTCGATCAGGTCCTGGCGGGTCGGGCTGGCCATCACATGGTCTCCGTCATGTAGCGCGCCCAGCTGCGGTACTGGTTGCGCATCGGCAGCTCGTTGGTGCCGCCGGTGGTGATCTCGCCGCCTTCCAGCTCCGCCGCGTCGTAGTTGCGGTGCAGGCTCACCCACTCGTTGCCGCTGGCATGCAGCCCGGCCTGGATGCCGCGGTAGGCCTGCAGGTCGTCGTGGCCCACCACCGAGAAGGGCGAGTTGATCAGCCTGTTGTACATGGCGGTGCGCTGCAGCAGCTCGGGCGGCGCACCCTTGAGGCGGAAGGTCCAGCTTTCGATGAGCGTCTTGTCGACGGAGATGGGCTTGACGACGCGGATCGCCTGGATGGCACCCTTGATGGTGAGGTTGGGGTAGTACACCGTGTTGTGCCGCGCCATGCCGAGAATCTGCGCGGTGCGCTCCTGGCCGTAGCGGGCCTTCATGGCCTGGTCGTATTCAGGGATGGCCGAGTAGGCGCTGTGGATGCTGAAGTTGACGCCGGTGAAGCTGTGGCCGTTGTCGTAAGTGCGGATGCCCATGTCGTCGAAGAACTTGTAGTCCGACATGAAGGGCACGAACTGCTCGACCGCCATCGGCTTGGGCGCATCGGCCGGCTTGTCGGCCCACATGCGCTTGGCGGTGCCGGCCGAGGACTCGTGCGCCACCATGGGATGCATCGTGTCGTTGAGGTTTTCGACGAACATCTTCCAGTTGCACTGGTGCACGAAGCGCAGGCAGCCGCCGGCGATCTCCAGTTCGCCCTCGGGCGAGCGGTCGGCCATGTTGTCGATGGAGCTGAGGGAGTCGCCGAAGTAGTCTTCGAAGTCCGGGCCGGCGTCGTTGATCTTGACGAAGATGAAGCCACGGTGGCTGCGCACGTTGGAAAGGGTGGTCAGTCCTTTCGACGCCTCGCATTCGTGGAGCCGCGTGCCCTCGTAGCCGTTCTTCAGCGGAATCGCGAGCAGCGAGCCATCGGTCTTGAAGGTCCAGGCGTGGTAGGGGCAGCGGAAGAACTTGCCGGTGTTGCCGCAGGGCGCGCTCACCAGGCGCGAGCCCTTGTGCGCGCAACGGTTCATCATGGCCCGCACCGTGCCGTCGGTGTGGCGCACCACGATCAGCGGGCGGCCGGCGATCTGCTCGCTCAGGTAGTCGCCGGCCTTGGGGATCTGGCTCTCGTGGCCGACGTAGTTCCAGGTGTTGGCGAAGAAGTGTTCCTGCTCCAGCTCGAACAGCTCCTGGCTGATGTACAGGTCACGGTGCACGCGGTCGTTCTGCACGAGGGCGCGCACCGCGTCGGGGTTGCCTCGGTAGGAAGTCATCGTGTTGTTCTCCTTCAGATGTCGAGCACCAGCCGCGGCCCCTTGGCGCGCGAGATGCAGATCTGCATGACGTTGCCCTCGGCCTTCTCGCGCGCGCTCAGCACGTAGTCGCGGTGGTCGATCTCGCCTTCCAGCACCGCCGTCGTGCACACGCCGCATTCGCCGCGCTTGCAGTCGAACATCGGGTCGCAGCCATGCTCGATCAGGCAGTCGAGGATGCTCTGATTCGCCGGCACCGTAAAGCGCTGGCCCGATTGCGCGAGCTCGACCTCGAAAGGCTGGTCGCCCTCTTCGACGACGGCCTCGGTGAAGAGCTCGAAGTGCACGCGGTCATGTTCCCAGCCACGGGCCTGGGTGCGGGCGAGCACGGCGTCGAGCATGACCTTCGGGCCGCAGACGTAGAGCCGGTCGCCGGGCGGCACGGCGTCCAGCACCGCATCGATGTCCAGCGGGCCGCCGGCCTCCGCGTCGGCATGCACGCGCAGGTCGTCGGCCAGCAGCGACTGCAGTTCGGGCAGGAAGGCCATCAGGTCGCGGCTGCGGCCGGCGTAGTGCAGGCGCACGCGCTCGCCCTCCGCGCGGCGGCGCGCGGCCATGCTGGCCAGCGGCGTGATGCCGATGCCGCCCGCCAGCAGCACGGTGCCGCCGGGGCCGGTGTGCAGGGGGAAGTCGTTCTTCGGCAGCTCGATGGTGACCGGGTCGCCGGGCTGAAGCCGCTCGTGCATGAAGCGCGAGCCGCCGCGGCCTTCGTCTTCCCTGCGCACGGCGATCACGTATTCGGTCGGTGCCACGGTGGCGTTGCGCTCGGTGGCGAAGTTGATCAGCGAGTAGTTCCGCCAGTCCTGTACGCCGCCGGGCAACTCGACCTGGATGCGGATGTGTGCGCCGGCGTCGAAGCCTGGCAAGGCGCGGCCGTCGTCGGCACGCAGGCGGAACTGGCGGATCAGCGGATTGAGCTGGCGCGCCTCGGCGACGCGCAGCTGCAGGGTGGCGGTCATGCTTCGTGTCTCCCGTGTCTCTGTCAGGCCAGTGCGTGGCGCGTCAGCGCCGCGCGCAGCTGGTGGCCATGCTCGTCGGCCAGCGCCGCATCGCGCAGCTCACGCAAGGTGGCGGGCGCGATGCGGGAGCCGGCGCGCTGGAAGGCGGCCATCAGCGTGTCGTAGTTGCGCAGGCCGCGCTCGTGGGTGTCGCTGTAGCCCTTGACCAGGCGCTGGCACTGGGCGAGTTCGACCGCCAGTTCCGGGTGCTGCGCGGCGGTCTCGGCGATGCGCCGCAGCCAGTCTTCGATGCGGCGGTTCTCGTCGGCGTAGCGGGTGGTGCTGCGGCGCCAGCGCCGGGCCGAGGCCACCAGGCGCAGCAGCAGGTAGCCGCGCAGGGAGCTGGTGCGGATCACGCGGCCCTTGCGGGTCATGCGCTCCACCAGCCGGCGCGGCGCGCCCGAGTTCGCGAGCCAGCGGCCGAGGCCGCCCGGCAGGGTTTCGCAGATCTCCTGCAACCGCGGGTGCATGTACTCCTCGATGGCCAGGAGCTGCCGGTCCTGCACGCCGGCCTCGCTGCGCACGCGCTCGAAGCGGGTGGCGCGGGTCTTGAGCGCGGCGACGCGGGCGGTGTCTTCGTAGGACATCCACAGCGCCAGGTGGCGCGCGGTCTCGCGCTGCAGGCGGTGCTCGCCGGCCTGTGGCAGTGCGGCGACGGCGGCCATGCGGTCGAGGTAGAGGCCCGCGTAGTCCGGGTCCTGGTAGTCGATGAGCCGGCGCACGCCCTCGAGCAGCACAGCGTGCAGCGGCGGCGCGAAGTCACGCTGCACGCGCTCGACCAGGGCGCGCACGGCCGGATGGCGCGGCCGCGGCGCGGCGGCGGGTGCTGCCACGCTGGGCTCGTCGGTGCTGCCGGCCTGGGCGCGCGCGAAGGCGGCATCGAAGGCCTTGAGGCTGGGCTTGACGCCCACGCCGCCACGCTCGATGGTGGCCTCGAACTGCGCACGGCTGAAGGGGAGCACGCCGGCGCCGGCCAGCGCGCCGAAGAGCACCGCGCTGATCACGCTGCCGGCCGCCTCGGCCGCCCGTGCCATGTCGAAGCGGATGAAGCGCTTCGCCGCGCGGCCGGCATGGGCCAGCAGCTCATCGCTGTCGACCCGGCCGTCGCCCATCGCGCTCTTCTCGGCGATGGAATAGACGCGGTGCGTGGAGGCGATCAGGGTGGTGCGGTCGGGCGTGACCAGCCCGCGCTGCACCGCGCGGCCGGCTTCCATCAGCTCGGAGGCGAGCACCAGGTCCACGTCACCGGGCAGCGGCATCAAGGCCAGGATGGGCCGGCCGCCATCGGCCGCGGCCTGGGCCTCGGGATAGAGCTCGACGTAGTAGATGGTGGCGCCGGTTCGCTGCGCCACGCCCGGCACCGAGGTGGTCTGCGCCACGTAGCCGTTGGCCTCGCCCAGGTCGACGATCCAGTCGGCCAGCACGCCGCCGCCCTCGCCGCCCATGGCCAGGATCGCAATCTTGATCGGTTGTGCTGGGGTCATCGGTTCAGAAGGCATAGGTCTCGCGGCGCCTGGCCTCGCTGCGCTGCAGCCTGCCGATCACGGCGGTGCGCACCCATTGGCGGAAGCGGTCCCAGCCGGTCGGGTTGCTCACGATCTGCGCCTTGTAGAAGGACGGGCACAGCACCGCGGCGTGCGAGACGTCGCCGCAGTTGCCGCAACCCACGCAGCTGTCGAGCACGGTCGCGACCGGGTCGGTGCGCAGCGGGTCGGGGTTGGCCTTGATCGACAGCGAGGGGCAGCCCGACAGGCGGATGCAGGAGTGATCGCCGGTGCAGGTGTCGGCGTCGACGCCGAACTTGTCGCGCACCACGCGCTTGCCGTCGGCGATGGCCTTGCGCATCAGCGGCTTCTCGCGGCGCTGCCGGTTGAGCATGCACTCGGACTGCGCGATCAGGACCTTGGGGCCCTTCTGCTTGGTGGTGAGCGCCTCCTTGATCGCGTCGCGCATGCCGGCCACGTCGTAGGTGCGGCGCAGGGTCTTCACCCATTCCACGCCGACGCCGCGCACGGCACGCTCGATCGCATGGCCGGTGCTGCGCGTCGCGTTCTGCGCCTTCGACGAGAGGATGTCCTGGCCGCCCGTGGCCGAGGTGTAGTTGTTGTCGACCACGATGGTCAGGTTGTCGCTCCGGTTGAAGACCGCATTGGCGACACCGCTGGTCAGGCCGTTGTGCCAGAAGCCGCCATCGCCCATCATCGAGATGGCACGCTTGCCGGCCGGCGCGTTGAGGGCGGCCGCGCCGGCGCCACCGAGACCGTAGCCCATGGTGGTGTTGCCGATGTTGAAGGGCGGCAGGATGGAGAACAGGTGACAGCCGATGTCCGCGCTCACGTGATGCGGGCCGAGTTCGCGCTCGACCAGCTTCATCGCGGCGAAGATGGGGCGCTCGGGGCAGCCGGTGCAGAAGCCCGGCGGTCGGGCGTGCACGCTGTCGCCCAGCGGCAGCGCCGGCTCGGGTGCGGCATCGACGCCGATCTCGGCGACTTCCTTGAGCGGGATGATCTTGCGCACCGGCGCGGGAACGGGCAGCGGGGCCAGCCGGCCGTAGCGCTCGGCAAAGGCGCGCGTGCCCCTGAGCAGCTCGGCCGCGGTGTATTCGCCGGCCACGGGCAGCATGTCCTTGCCGTGCAGCACGGTGGTGGCGCCGGCCTGGCGCAGGATGGTGGCGAGGTTCTGCTCGACGAAGTTGGGCTGGCCTTCCTCGACCACCAGCACCGCGCGCTTGCCTTCGCAAAAGCGCAGCACCTCGTTGTCCACCAGCGGATAGGCCACGTTCATCACGTACAGCGGCACCTGCGTGTTGCCGTAGACGTCGGCCAGGCCCAGGCGCTCGAGCGCGCGCAGCAGCGTGTTGTAGCTGCCGCCCTGGACGATGATGCCGATGTCGTCGGCCTCGGCCGAGAAAAACTCGTTGAGCCCGTGCTCTTCGATGAAGCGCAGCGCGGCGGGCCAGCGCTCCTTCACCTTCTCCTGCTCGTGCACGAAGCTGGCCGGCGGCAGCACGATGCGGCTGACGTCGCGCTGCGGGTTCTCCAGCGCATCCTTGAGCGTGAAGTCGGCGCGCCGGTTGGCCCCGGCGACGAACTGGCCGTGCACGTGGCAGGCGCGGATGCGCAGCTGCAGCATCACGGGCGTGTGGCTGGCCTCGGACAGCTCGAAGCCCTTCTTCACCGCCGCGACGATCGAGGGCAGGTTGGGCCGCGGGTCCAGCAGCCAGATCTGCGACTTCATCGCGAAGGCGTGGCTGCGCTCCTGCATGATCGAGGAGCCCTCGCCGTAGTCCTCGCCCACGATGATCAGCGCGCCACCGGTCACGCCGCCGGACGCCAGATTGGCCAGCGCGTCGGACGCCACGTTGGTGCCCACCGTCGCCTTGAAGGTCACGGCGCCGCGCAGCGGGTAGTTGACCGAGGCGGCCAGGGTGGCGGCCGCGGTGGCCTCGCTGGCGCTGTTCTCGAAGCGGATGCCCTGCTCGGCCAGGATGTCCTGGGCGTCGGCCAGCACGTCCATCAGGTGCGAGATCGGCGCACCCTGGTAGCCGGCCACATAGGACACGCCGGATTCCAGCAGCGCCTTGGTCACGGCCAGAATGCCCTCGCCACGGAACAGCTCCCCGTCCGAAAGTCGGAGCTTCTTGACCTCCTCAACGAATGATCGTTCAGCCATGATGTCGTTTCTTTCCAGCCGCAGCGGCGAAGGGCCGCCTCATCGTGCGGTTCCTATAATGTTCACAAGTGAATGTATCCACAATCATGAATTACCCTAGACACGCAAGCCGCGTGCCTGCCGGGGCGAAGGGGAGCTTTCATGGCATCCAGCGCCTCCGATAAGCCGCTTCGCTTCGTCGACGACTACCTGCCGGCCCTGCTCGCGCAGGCCAGCCAGCTGATCTCCTCGGAATTCCACGTGGTCGCGCGGCAGCACGGCTTTTCGGTGTCGGAATGGCGGGTGATGGCATCGCTGGCGGGCGGCGCGCCCATCAGCATCGGGCAGCTGGCGCAGGTGACGGTCACCAAGCAGCCCACGGTGACGCGGCTGCTGGACCGGATGGAAGCCAAGGGCCAGGTCGAGCGCCTGCCCCACGGCAGTGATCGCCGCATCACGCTGGTGCGCATCACGCGCAAGGGCGCCAAGACGGTGGAGCGGCTGATTGAACTGGCGCGCGAGCACGAGCGGCGCGTCCTGGAGCCCTTCGGCCTGCTGCGCGCCGAAGAGCTGAAGACCACCCTTCGGCAGATGATCGACCTGCACGCGCGGGCGCCGCAGGACGGCGACGCCGCCGAGGAGGAGGAGGACTAGGGGCCGGTGCGCGCCAGCGCCAGCGCCAGCCGCGCCCCCACTTCGGCGTTGTGCCGGATCAGCGCGATGTTGGCCGCCAGGCTGCGCCCGCCGGTCAGCGCCTGGATGCGGGCCAGAAGGAAGGGCGTGACCGCCTTGCCGGTGATGCCTTGCGCATCGGCATCGGCCAGCGCCTGCGCGGTGATGGCGTCGATCTCTCCGCGCGGCATGGCCGCGTCCTGCGGCACCGGCGCGCTCAGCACCACGCCGCCGGCCAGTCCCAGGTCCCACTTGGTGCGGATGAAGCGGGCCTGCGCTTGCGGATCGTCCAGCCGGTAGTCGGCGCGAAAGTTGCTGTCGCGGGCGTAGAAGGCCGCGAAGTTGTCCTGGCCGCAACTGAGCACCGGCACGCCGTGCGTCTCCAGGTACTCCAGCGTGAGGCCGATGTCGAGGATGGACTTGGCGCCCGCGCACACCACCGCCACCGAGGTCCTCGCCAGCTCCTGCAGGTCGGCCGAGATGTCGAAGCTCTGCGGCGCGCCCCGGTGCACGCCGCCGATGCCGCCGGTGACGAAGACCTCGATGCCGGCCAGCGCCGCGCAGATCATGGTGCCGGCCACGGTGGTGGCGCCGGGCTCGCCGCTGGCCAGCACGGCCGGCAGGTCGCGCCGGCTGACCTTGTGCACGCGTTCGGATCGCGCCAGCAGTTCCAGCTCGTCGTCGGCCAGACCGATGCGGATGCGCCCGCCGATCACCGCGATGGTGGCGGGCTCGGCCCCCAGGCCGCGGATCAGCGCTTCCACGTCGCGCGCGGTGCGCAGGTTCTCCGGGTAGGGCATGCCGTGCGCGACGATGGTGGACTCCAGCGCCACCAGCGGCCGGCCGGCGGCGCGCGCGGCGGCCACGGGCGCGCTCAGGGTCAGCCAGGGATGGGTCTGCATGTGATGCCTTCCTGCGCCGTGCCGTGGCGCCGGGCGCAAGGATGTCAGATGTCGGCGGTGCGCACCACCACCCTCAGGGCGCGAGCGTCGCCAGGAAGGCCAGGACCGCGGTGGCGAAGGCCTCGGGCATCTGGTCGGGCAAGGGCACCATGCCGCCGGGGATGTCGACGATGCGCGCGTGCGGCAGTTGCTCCTTCAGCTCGGCCGCATGCGGCGCGGCGAAAGGATCGTCGGTCGCGCGCACGATCAGCGTGGGCTGCTTCACCAGGGCGATGCGCTCCTCCATGCGGTAGGCGGCCACGGCGCGGTGCCCGTCTTCCATGCGGCCGCTCACCTTGAGCGCATCCAGCACGAAGGCTTCGAGCAGCTCGGGCCGCTTCGGCGGGTAGAAGCCCTGGCGCCTGCGCCACAGCGCCGCGAGGTGGCTGCCGTCCTGGCTCATCGCCACTTCGTCGATCGGTGGACGTTCCGCCCGCGCACGCCGGAAGGCCGCATCGGTGTACGGCGTGGACGACAGTACCAGCCCGTGCACGCGCCGTGCGAAAGCGCTGGCCAGTTCGACCGCGATCACGCCGCCCGTGTGATGCCCCACCACGTGCGCGCGCGCAATGCCCAGCGCGTCCAGCAGTTCGACGGCGACGCGTGCCCATTGCCCGATGCTGGCGGGCACGCCGCCGTCTTCGGAATCGCCGAAGCCGGCGGTGTCCATCGCGATCGCGCGGAAGCGCTCGCCGATGCGTGGCAGCACCGCGCGGTACTCGTTCCAGCTGCGCGGCGACTGGTGCAGCAGCAGCACCGTCTGCGCGCGCGGATCGCCGCAGCTCGCGTAGTGGACCTGGCCCACCGACAGATCGGCGAAGGCGCGGCGGATGCCGTTCACGGCAGCGTCTCGTGCGCGGGCGGACGCCACAAGCCGGCGTGCCTGAGCATGCCCAGCGTGCGTGCGAGGACGTCGCGCCGGTAGGCGCCGACATCGCGTCCGTCGTAGTCGTAGAAGCCGCTGCCGCTCTTCAGGCCCAACCGCCCCTCGGCCATCATGCGGTCGAGCACCGCGGGCGCGGCATAGCGCGCCGGGTCGATCGACGCCGACATCTCGCGGCTCGCGTGGTGGAGGATGTCCGCACCACCGAAGTCGATGAACTCCACCACGCCCAGCGCGGCGAAGCGCAGGCCCAGGCCGTAGCGTGTCGCCTTGTCGATCTCCTCGGCGGTGGCGGCGCCCTCCTCCACCATGCGCGCGGCCTCGTTCATCACCAGCGCCTGCAGGCGCGGCACGATGTAGCCCGGCGTCGGCCCGCACACGACCGGCAGCTTGCCGATCTGCTCCATCAGGGCCTTGGTGCGGGCCAGCACCGCCGCATCGGTCGCCGGGTGCGTGCTCAACTCCACCACCGGGATGACGTAGGCCGGGTTGAGCCAGTGCATGTTGAGGAAGCGCTCCGGCTTCTTCACCAGGGCAGCGAGCTGCGTCACCAGGATGCTGCTGGTGGTGGAGGTGAGGATCGCGCCCGCGCTGCAATGGCGGTTGAGCTGCGCGAAGGCCTCGCGCTTGGCCTCCATCGTCTCGGGCACCCCTTCGAACACCAGCTCGGCACCCGCCAGCGCTCCCGGCGCATCGGCCGCCGGGACGAGTTCGACCCGCGCGGCAATGGACCGCGCCTGGTCTGCGTCCAGCACACCCAATTGCGCCAAGCCGGCGAGACTGCCCTCGATCTCGGCCTGCGCCTCGCTGCGCAGCCGCTGCCAGGCCTCTTCGCTGCGCGTGCGCAGGTCGATCAGCGCGATGCGGTGCCCGGCGTAGGCAAAGGCGATCGCGATACCCCGACCCATCCGCCCCGCGCCGACGGCAGCAAAGCGCGCGGGCGCGGCTTCATTCACCATCGTGCAGCCTCTGCATCAGCGCATCACGGTCGAGGCCGGCGAGTCCCAGCGCTTCGAAGGTGCGCGGGCCCCGGCGCAGGTCGCGGCCGAGGAAACCGCCGACGATGGCCAGCAGGCCGTGCGCGATGGGCGCATCCACGCCTGCATACCGCGCCGCCGAGGCCAGGAAGGCCAGGCCCAGTTCGGTGTCTTCGGTGATGTAGCGGTGCGCGTAGAGGTCGATGTTCTCGCGCCAGTCGCCCGACTTCACCAGCTGCTTGTGCGCGTCGCCGTACATCCACCGGTCGTTGTCGTAGTGGTCCGCCAGCGGGTAGTGCGGCGCGCCCTGGCCAAAGGCCTCGCGGATGGCGATGCGCTCCTGGTCCAGCTTGTCGGTCACCTCCCGCACCGCGCGCTGCGTGCCTTCGTTGTGGATATCCCAGCGTTCGAAGTGCTGCAGCGGCGCGGCGTTCATCACCATCAGCGGCGGGTGGATGATCGGCCCCGCATTCATCAACGCACCCGACAGCGCGTCGCCGCAGCCGTGCACGCTCGCATAAGCCTGCCGGATCACCTCCAGCGCCTCGGCTGCCTTGCGCGCCGGGTACACGCCGGTGGGCAGGCGGATGGCGCGGATCGTGACGTTGACCTCGCGCTCGCCGTGCTTGCGCGCGAGGTAAGGCAGCGTCCCGGTCTCGGCCCAGGCCACGTCCGCAGGGTTGCCCGCCGCCTTCACGATGCGGGCCATCACGAAGCTCCCGAAGGTGCCGGGCGGCAGGAACACCACCTGCCCGTCGACCAGGTGCGGCGCCATCGCGCGGGCGATGTCTTCCTGCGCGATCGCGGGTGTGGGGATGACGATCAGCGCGGCGCCCCGCAGCGCCTCGCCGATGTCGGCGGTGGCCAGCGCGATCGGCACGTCGCGCGCACCCTCCGCGTCCTTCAGTCGGATCGAGCCCGCCTGGCGCACGGGCGCCAGCGCATCGGCATCACGCCGCCACAGGCGCACCGAATGGCCGGCTTCGGAGAGGTCGGCAGCCGCGGCGTAACAGCCATGGCCGCCGCCCAGGATCGCGATGTTCATAGTAGTGAAAAGTTTGCATGGCCACGGGCCGCCGAAATGCCGGCGGGCTCGTGATTACATTACTTTTCATCAATTTGGCTGTCAACTATCGTGAACCCGGCCCGAGGAGGCGAGCCAGGTCGGCGATGGAGTCCACATAGCCATCGGCATCGACCTCGTGCACGGGCCGCCCGTGGTTGTAGCCGTAGCTCACCAGCACGACAGGGCACCCGGCGGCACGTGCCGCCTGCGCGTCGTTGCTGGAGTCGCCGATCATCAGCGTGCGCGCCGGTGTGCTGCCCAGGGCCTCGCAGGTCTTCAGGAGCGGCAGCGGATCGGGCTTCTTGCGCTCGAAGGCCTCGCCGCCGAACATGTGTTCGAAGTAAACGTCGAGGCCCTTGATCGCCAGCAGCGGGCGCGCGAAGGCCGTGGGCTTGTTGGTCAGGCAGGCCAGGCGCAGTCCGCGCGCCCGCAGCGTCGCTAGGCCCTCCGCGACGCCGTCATAGATGGGCGCATGCTGTCCGTTGATGGCCAGGTAGTGGTGCTGATAGCGCGCGTAGGCGTCTTCAAAAAGGGCAGCGTCGCCTTCAACATGGGCCAGCACGGAACGGATGAGGTGCTCGGAGCCCTTGCCGATCATCCGGCCGACGGCCTCGGCAGTGATGGGCGACAGATTCAATTCGCCGAGCATGCGGTTGAGCACCACGACGAAATCGCCGAGCGTGTCGACCATGGTCCCGTCGAGGTCGACGATGGCGGCATCGAAGCAGGAGAGGGACAGAGGCGCTGGGGCGGGCATATGAGATTGTGGCGAATTCTTCTCTGGAGGCCACGCGAAACGACCCCGCAGGCACACTGGTCTTCATCCTTGGTTCCCAGGAGGAGGCGCGTTATGAAGAATTGGCAAGAGGATCTGCTTCGTATTGTCACTGTTGCTCCGGGCGAGCAACGCGTGTTCGACGAAATCGTCGCCGCCGCGCGCGAGCTGGGCTTCGAGTACTGCAGTTACGGACTGCGGATCCCCTTTCCGGTGTCCAATCCCAAGATACACACCCTCTTCGAGTACCCGCGAGCATGGGCCAAACGATACCAACAAGCCGGCTACGTCGAGACTGATCCGACGGTTCTGCATGGCCGGCGCAGCCGTAAGCCCATTGTCTGGAGCGATGAGTTATTCGCTTCTACCCCCCAGCTCTGGCAGGAGGCGCAATCCTTCGGGCTGCGTATCGGTTGGGCCCAGTCGTGCGTCGACGGCAATGGATGCGTCGGCATGCTCAGCCTGTCGCGTTCGAGCGAAGCGATTTCGGCGAACGAACTCAAGGTCAACGAACCACGCATGCAATGGCTCGTCAGCATCGCGCATCAGGCACTAACTCAGAAATTGGCACCCAGAATTCTTGACGTCGAGAAGATCCAGCTGACCGATCGCGAGACCGAAGTACTGAAGTGGACGGCCGACGGCAAAACAGCCTGCGACATCGGGCAGATACTCACCATCTCCGTGGACACCGTCAACTACCATCTCCGAAACATCATCGCCAAACTTAACGTGACCAACAAGACAGCCGCCGTCGTGAAGGCCCTTGTACTCGGCTTGCTCAATTGACGGGAAGGCGGGGGGCGATCATCTCGCGAAGGACCGGGGGCGCGGCGATCAAGACCACCAGAATGACCATGAGACATTTCGCTTTCGATGCGCCGCGGTCCATTGACGGTCTTGTGCGGCTGTCCACCCCAGCGCTCCATGCACTCCAGTTGACGCACCTGTTGTCGGGCATTTACGAAGACCACGGCACGCCAGCGTTGCAGGGATGCGGCCGCCAGACCAAGATTGCCGGCTATACGGAATGGATCGATTCAGCCGGTTCATCCGCAACCCTGAGCTGGGACTGGGAGATTCGCTGTGTGCCCGGCCAGGTGCGCTGGCATCGTCTCGGCCTCCCTTTCACCAACTTGCTGCTCATCGGTGATGACCTGCAGGATCTTCCTTGGCAACGAAGCCTGGAATGCCTGGCTGCCCGCGTGGATGTCATGGCCTGGGCGGAGTCCACGTGCATCGCGCTGCGCCGCCGCTACGCCGGTTTGCCGCACCAAATCTGAACTTTTCTCCCACTACCAATTTTGGTAGTGACCGCCTTGCGCCGTGTTGGGTGAAATGGCTTCCTTTCAACCGAAAGGGAGCCACATGGAATTCATTGCAGGCACATCGAAAAGCTTGTCCGACGACGTTCTCGTTGGGCTCGCCAGATATCGAAACGAGGTTTTCGTCGAAACCTTGGGTTGGGACTTGGTCACGCGGGCCGGTCTGGAACTCGATCAATTCGATGGGCCAGACACCATCTATGTGGCCGCGCGCACAGGAGGGCGCTGTGTCGGCATCGCACGCTTGCTGCCCACCGTGCGGCCCTATCTGCTAAGCGAGATCTTCCCCCAGTTGATGGGAGGCGCGCCGATACCCAGCTCCCACGACGTCTGGGAGCTGTCGCGGTTCACGACATTGGGCATCGATTCCCACGCCTCGCCGGGTCAGTTCTCGTCTCCAACCACTATCGGATTGCTGGAAGCCGTTCGATCCTGCGCACTTCGGCATGGCGTGAGCCGACTCATCACGACCTTGTCGTCGCCCGGCATCGAGCGTCTGCTCCGAAAGCTAGGCTTCCTGAGCTACCGCGCCGGCCCACCCCAGATCATCAATGGTCATCCACTCTTCGCATGCTGGATCGACCTGACCCGGTCAGCAGCAGAAGGAGCTTGACAATGACCACGCTCTACGGAGTCCAACGC
This sequence comes from Variovorax defluvii, assembly GCF_039541515.1. NCBI lineage: Bacteria > Pseudomonadati > Pseudomonadota > Betaproteobacteria > Burkholderiales > Comamonadaceae > Variovorax > Variovorax defluvii. The sequence continues at coordinate 40,176 of NZ_BAABGJ010000060.1, read as the reverse complement.
CCCTCACGCATCGTGAACAACGCCCTGCCGCCGCTGGCCCACAGCGTGGCGCGTTTCTGCGACATGCTGGTCCGGGAGCCCGCCAACGACCGTTTAGCCAACCGCCGTCGTGCAGATCGATTCTGGCTTCAGGACCGGGCTTACGAGATCCGCGATCACCTGGTGCGCTTGGGCACCTCCATCAACAACACGCGCACCCCACGTCTGACGCGCATCCAAACCTGCCTTCGCGATCTGCAACTCGCTTACCGCACCTTTCAAGGATTGATGATCGGCGTGCCCGACCATCTCCTGGATCATGGTGAATCTGTCGAGCAAGTCACCATTCGTCAACTGCTGCTGGGTTGGCTCGACTTCTACCAGGACCACGCGCCACTGCACGGGGCCAAGGACGGGGGCCTTGCAGGCCAGGTCAATCATGTCAGTGACAAGATCCCGTCCCGACTCGGGCGGCGCGCGGCGGCAGGCCCGCCGTCGACTGTACTGGACGCCTCTCTCGCCCGCGAGTCGGTGTCGATGCTGTTTGAGCGCACTGAGCGTGTTCAGCGCTCCATGGTCGCCATGCTCAGCGCTCGGCCCGACATGCCTGCCCCACTGTCACGACCGTCTGAGTCTGATATTGAAGCCGAGCTGAGCCGTCTCCAGACGCACCTCAAGGCACAGCAACCGGCCCTACAAGGCCTGCTCACACGCACTGGCCACCGCCGCACCGACGCGATGTACCTGGGCCATGAAGTATTCCAGGGACTCGGCCATGTAGAGGGCGCCATGATCGGCAGGGAGCCCCAATACCAGGTCGCCTGCCAGATCATTGCCAACCTCGTCGATGCCCGCACCAACGAACTGTGCTACGACTATTGAGTCGCAGCGCTTACGAAGCAGGCTCCAATAAGAAAGCCGCTCGACGACCAGGCGTCGAGCGGCTTCACATTCGCGGGGCCGTATTGCCGGAAAAGGCGTCCGCCCTCAAGCCGCTCCGCGCACCTCGACCTCCACCCGTCGATTGGGCTGCAGACACGCCACCAGCGAAGGCGTCTTCTTTGTGCCAGGGCAGTCCACGACAGGCTGGCTCTTGCCCGCGCCCGAGGCTCTCAGCAATGCTTCGTCGATGCCGGCATTGACCAGGAGATCCCGCACCGTGTTGGCACGTCTGATCGACAAAGCATCGTTGTAAGCCGTGCTACCCAAACGGTCGGTATGACCGGTGATGGAGATGGATTGGATCGTGCGGAAGTTGCGACGAATCTCCTGCGCGAGTTGCTCGACTTTCTGCCTCCCTTGCGGCTGCAGATCGGACAAGGCGCCGCCGCCAAAGCGGAACAGACCGTCCGTGCCCAGGCTGATTTTCTTCGGCGGCAGCGGGGTCGGCGCCGGCGAGGGCAGCGGCTGCACCACCACCACGGGCTTGGTGGGGGCTTCTGTCATCGCGACCTTGGCCGCCGGACGCAGCAGGTCCGCGCACTCGGACCCCTTCCAGAACGCGCCGGTGCTCAACATCGAATCGTCGAAGCGAACCATGTACTGACAGGTGATGAACTCGGTGGCCTTTCCAGTACGGAGATGGAAGATGTAGTTCCAGTCACGCGCACCCCAGAGGCCTTCATCGAAGTGCGGCCAACCCAGGAGGTGGCGAATCTGGTCTTTCCCCATGCCCCTGCTCACAAGGCGAAGGTTCTCGAGGTTCGGGAATACGCCCTCCTTCCATCTGGCCATCTCGATCGCCGGGAATTCCTCGGCTGCCGGCGCAGCGGGCTGAGCCGCCATCGCGCGTGCCTGGGCCAGGGGATCGATGGGACGGCCCGGCGCACAGCCAGCCAGAAGAAGGGCTGCGGCCAGGAGGTGAAGTCCGGACCCACGCGCCGGGAAGCGGCGACCCGCGGTGGCGGTCTTTCGTGCTCTAAGTGTCATTGCCGACATTCCTCGTCGAATCAGTTGAAAACCCACTCTGCGCCCACCGTGGCGGCCACACCGCCCCTGCTCATGCCGACACCCCCTGTGAGGCTCCACGCGTTGTTCTCCGCGGTGCGACGCAGGCTCACACCCATGGCGGGCTCGCCCTTGTAGACTGCTGCGCCCACCCGCATGACCGTCTTTCCCGGCACATAGGTGCCGGGCATCTGCGTGGCCATTGCCGCAGCCACGCCCGCATAGGCGTTTCGCTTGACTGCGTTGAGCTCACCCCGGACCTGGTTGACCTGATTCACGTTGGCTGCATCGGTCCCGGCGATGCCGGGGGCGACATTCGAAATCCGGGTGCCGTTCGGCGCTTGGCCGTTGCCCAGGGTCACGTTGCTGTAGTTGGTGGTGCCGTCCTGGTTGGTGTCGTAGCGGACACTGCCCTCCACCGCCACCGCACGCAGTTGACGCACGTTGACGGCATCGGTGTCGGCCGTACCGCCGGCCACGTTGGTGATCTGCCGCTCGTTGCCCGGGCTGCCCACGGACACCGCGCCCTGCGTGGAGCTGACGGCCACGCCGGACACCGCCTCGCGCTGGCCGTTCATGCCCGCACGGTCGGCGACGGCGCCGGCGCCGAGGGCAACGCCGCCGGTGCTGGTGACCCTGTCTCCAATGCTCTCGCGTGGGCCAACCCACCTATTGCAATCGAATGTGTGCCTGTCGCTTCAGAGGAACGCCCCAAAGCAAGCTGATCACCTTTTGTGTCCGGAGATGCTGCGATCGCTCCTGATCCTATGGCGATGCTGGAGCGTCCTGTGCTGGCCTGCGCGCCATTGCCTACAGCGATGGCGCTTGTGCCGCTCGCCAAGGCGAGCTCACCGATGGCCACCGCAGTTTTGGCAGCACTGGCAAAATGCCCGAGTGCCGAACCCCCGACGTCTGAGACCGTTGCTCCCGCACCAACAGCCGTACCAGCACTGGCCGTTACACCGGCACTGGCGCCCACCGCCGTGCCGTCACCGGCAGTCACGTTGGCATTCGCGCCAACAGCAGTGCCATTGTTCGCATTGATGATGTCGTTGGCACCGTTGACTCGCGCACCGGCACCGATCGCCGTTGCCCCCGAAGCGAAACTAGCCCCCCCACTGGCACCCAACACGACCGCATTGGGCGACTTGTTGCTTACCGCCGAAGCCAATCCGATCGCGATAGAACCGTAAGACTGGTCGTCCAGGACGCCGCCAGCATTGTTCCCAATGGCAATGGAGCCTCCTGAGAACACCCTCATGTTCGAGCCAATCGCTGTCGAATCGAGCCCAATGACATGCACGTCATTGCCGATCGCAATTTGGTCGCCGTTGGCGCCGGGCCCCAAACTCGCCGTCGCGGAGGCGTTGCTGCCGATCACGATGTTGGTGGCACCCGACCCGCTCGACAACCCGGCTCCGACCCCCACTGCAAAGGTGGCAGTACCCGTACCCGCAATATCTTCCGGGCCCCGACCGATGTCCTGGATCACAGGCGTACCCGTGTTTATCAAGGTGCCGCAGCCGATGGCGATTGCGGATTCGCCGGCGCGCGCCTGCGACAAGCAGTTGTTTGGTGCAATCGCCGTTGAGTCGATGTCGTTGGCGGCGCTGGCGCTGTTGCCGAGCGTCAATGCCAGAGCATCGGATGCCCCCCCCATCGCGACACACACCGTGACAGCCGCCGCAGCCACCACTGTCTTCGCCGACCGGCTCCTCTTCCCCCTCGCCTTGGTGATTTCCGAAGCGGCAACCCATGCACCGAGGGCCTCGTTCCAAACGGTGCGGTATGACTTGTTCATGCTGCTGATGTCCTTTTTGCGGCGATGGAAGAAGGGTGTTCCCTTCGATGCAGCAGGCACGCCCCTCCGCGACGCGCACGCCCTGCTCCTGTAGGGGCCGGATCGTGCCGGACGGCCCTTGCCGCGCGAGGCTGACGCGACAATTGATCAGAATACGCAAGCAGAAGAGGCGCAGCGCTGGACGACGACGAAGCGGCATCCAGCGTGAAAACTGACAGCACCCGCCTCAAGAGCGCGACAATTTGCGAGATTGCCTGCTCAAAAAAGAGGAAGAATGCAAGCCCATCTTCTTGCACCGTAAAGACGAGGCATCATGCGCATCGCAGTACTCGACGACGATCCGACCCAGATGGGTTTCCTCGTTCACGCGCTCAAGCGCGGGCTCGACACAGGGGACGAAACCGTGACCTGTGTCCCCTTCGAAAAGGGCGAGGCCTTGCGCAAGTCACTGCGTCAGGAAACCTTCGACCTGCTGGTGCTCGACTGGAACGTGCCCGATCTCGACGGCGTTGAACTGCTCCACTGGCTGCGCAGCTTCCAGAAGAGCGACGTGCCGGTGATCATGCTGAGTTCGCGCAGCGCGGAGCGTGACGTCGCGGGCGCGCTGGGCATCGGGGCCGACGACTACGTGGTGAAGCCCTTCCGCACCATGGAGCTGTGCGCGCGCATCCGCCGGTTGCTGGCGCGCAAACCGATGCTCGCGGCCGCGGCCGAGCAGGAGCGCTTCGGCAAATGGCGTTTCGACCAGGCGAATCTGTGCGTGCATCTGAAGGGGAACGATGGGGTGGTGACGCGCATCCCGCTGACGGACCGGGAGTTCCGGCTCGCCCTGGCGCTGTTCCGTCACATGGGCCATCCCGTCTCGCGTGCCTATCTGCTGGAGAAGCTGGGGGTGCACGGCATGGAAATGCCTTCACGCGCGCTCGACAGCCACATCTACCGGCTGCGCAGCAAACTGGGTCTGCACAGTGCAAGCGGGCTTCGCCTTCAGACGGTGTACGGACGCGGCTACCGTCTGGAGCGGCTGATAGAGGGCGAAAACGAAGACGAAGGCACTTCGATGCCGGACAGTGCGGCCAGCGGCATGGCTGACAACGAAGATGGCTAGGCCAGCCTTCATGCACCGCAGGGCCGCGGCCTTGTGCCTGGTCGGACTTGCGGCGTCGCTATCCGCACAGGGCCAGCAGGCGCAAGCGCTGTCAGCGCCGCCTGAAGGGGCGTATCAGGTAAGACGTGGAGACACGCTGTGGGGGCTGTCTGACAAGTTCATGAACTCGCCCTTGCATTGGCCGGAGCTCCAGCGGACGAACGCGGTGCCAGTGCCCGAGCGCCTGAAAGTGGGCCAATGGCTGAAGCTCGGCAGCCGGGCCGTGGTGCTGCATGTCGCGGGCAGCGTGCTGATGCAGCGTGCGCACGAGCCGGAGCAGGCGGTAGCGGCGGGCGCCCTCCTCGAGCCAGGGGATGTGCTCAGCACCGGGCGCAACGGCTTCGTGACCGTGGGCTTCTCGGATGGCAGCCGGGTGGTGATGCCGTCGAACAGTTCGGCGCAACTGACGGAAGCGGATGGTCGGCACACGCGCCTGAGCTTGCGTGGCGGGAGCATCGAGTCCCATGTGGAAAAGCAAAGGGAGCGTGAATTCGAGATCCGCACACGCACCTACGCCCTCGGCGTGAAGGGGACGCATTTCCGCGCCCGGGCCGAAGGCGGCGCCGAGGCCCTGGAAGTGCTGGACGGCCTGGTGCGGGTGACGGAACTGGATGGAGCAGGGCGCAGCACGGACGTCGGCGCGCGCGAAGGCATTGCGCTTGGTGCAAGAAATGCCGCGCTGGAAGTGCGAGACCTTCTGCCACCGCCCGTCCTGCGCGTGTCGCATGATCGAAACACGGTGGAGGCACAGGCGGTGCCCGGCGCGGCCGCCTACCGGTTGCAATTGGCGAACGACTCCAGTTTTCTGCAGCTGGCCGCAGAGTCGCGCGGGCAGTTGCCGCAGTTCGCGCTGCAGACGCTGACGGAGCCGCTGGACACGGGCTTCTATCACACGCGAATCGCCGCAATCGACGCGCAAGGGCTCGAGGGCCGCCCGAGCGAAGGCGTGACCTTCGTGGCGCCGATGCAGGCGCCGATGACCAGCGAGGCCCAGTCCGCCGGCGGTGGCCGCTGGGATATACGCTGGACGACGCGCCAAAGGCCGGGCCATACTGTGTTCGAGCTCGCCACAACGCCGGACTTCGCGTCGCCCCTGGTGACGACATCGGGCGCCTTTGCAAGCGGCGTGTCGGTCGGCCCCCTTCAAGGGCCTGCGCGCTACTACTGGCGAAGCCGCGAGCAAGCAGAGGGAGAGTCGTCGTCGCCAACCGTATGGGGAGGCAGCTTCGAAGTTCCTCCCCCTTGAACCGGGGAGCCCCTTTCGGGTGGAGTCATGCAGCGATTGCGCCGTCGGTATCTGATCGAATGGATGTTGATGTTGCTGTTGCTGCCATCCGCCATCGTCTGGCTGGATGGACGCCCCGGATTGGTGGAGGCCAACGCGGCCGTCTATGACCGGATGCTGTTCGACAGCGCGCAACCGCCGTCGGGTGACATCCTGATCGTCGGCATCGACAAGCGGACGCTGGAAACCCTGGGTCCCTGGCCGGTGCCTCGGTCGGTCCATGCGCTGCTGCTCGAACAGTTGGCCGCACACGAGCCCAAAGCGGTGCTGCTGGATCTCTTCCTCGGTACGTCATCTTCCGATCCTGCACAGGACCAGGCGCTGACCTCGGCGATGGCCAAGCTGCCGGTCTACCTTCCGCTGGACTACGCGGCAGGTCCAGACGGAGAGCCCTCGTTCAAGTCGCCTGCTCTTGCCTTGGCCAAGGCGGCGCGCGGCGTGGGCCATGCCAACGCGACGCCGGATGCCGACGGGTTCGTGCGCGGCATCTGGCGGTGGGAAGGCTCGGCGCAGGAGATCTGGCCTTATCTGGGCCTGGTCATGGCCGGCGAGCCCGGGAGGCCGGTAACGGCTTCTCACATCGGAGAGGAGCCGGGCAGTCGGTCGGTGCGGCGCGGCCGCTTCGGCATCGACTTCGCGGGAGCCGCAGGCAGCTATCCCACGGTGTCGTACCTGGACATCCTGTATGGCAACTTCAGCGACGAACTGGTGCGGGGCAAGTTCGTGCTGATCGGCGCGCTCGCCGATGCAGCGCTGGGCGACACGGTGCCGGTCGCGGGCATTGGCGCGCAAACCAACCTGCCGGGCGTCGAGGTGCATGCCAACGCGCTCGATGCACTGCTGCATGACCGGGCCATCGAGGTGCCGACGGACTGGCGGCGGGTGCTGTGGATCTCGGTGCCGATCTGGCTCGCGCTGCTGTTGTATCTTCTGAACGCCAGCCACTCGTTGGCATGGACCTTCTCGGTGACGGGACTGTGCATCGGGGTGAACTACCTCGCACTGGTGCAAGGGCGCATTGCACTGCCGTTCGCGTCGCCGTTGTGTGGCGTGGCGGCGGCCTACGTCCTCTGGAGTTGGCGCCGCATGAGCGAGCTGCTGCTGTTCTTCCGCGAGCGAGCGGAGCGGCTGAACGCGGTGCCGGCCGGCGCCTTCGAGCCACCGCTCCCCCTGCAACCGGTGGCGCTGGATTCGGTGGAGCGCCGGACCAACACGCTGGATCTCGCGATCGAACGATTGACGCGGCTTCAGGCGCTGCTGACCCAGGGCATGTGGTCCTTGCCGGTACCGGTGCTGATCTGCCGTCCGGACGGCGTCGTCAGCCAGAGCAACGCGGCAGCGCAGCAGCTCCTGGCACCTCAACCCTCGCTGTCCTCGACAGGCCTGATGCTGCGGCGAGGCGCCAGCGTCGATCGGCTTCAGGGCGTCAACTTGCCCCAACTGATTGCGCGCCTGCGAAGGGCGAAGATCGAGGTACCGCGAGCGGCGCAGAGCCGGTCGGGGACCATCTGGGACAACGCCATGGCTCACGAATACACCACCGACCAGGGCAGCATCTTCACCCTGCGAGCGGCCTCGCTCGACGAGTCAGCAACGCAGGGGGAGTCTTTGCGGGCATGGGTGGTCGTACTCAACGACATCACCGCGCAGCGCCAGGCGCAGCGCGAGCGCGAGCAGTTGTTCAGCTTTCTCTCCCACGACGTGCGCAGTCCGCAGGTGTCGATCCTCAGCCTGCTGGCGCTCCATGCCGATGGAGCCCCTGGTGGCGACCTGAAGCAAGTGGTCGAGGGCATCGGCCGCGAGGCACGCCGCACCATCCGGCTGGTGGAAAACTTCATGGACACACTGGAGGCGGAGTCGAGGGCGTATAACTTCATGCAAACCGAACCAGCCTCGGTGGTGATCGATGCCATCGATGCGATCTGGGCCACGGCCCACGCACGCGGCCTGTCCGTGGCGCCGCGTCTGGGCACGGTGGAGGGCAAGATCTGGGCGGACGCGCCACTGCTGACACGTGGGGTGGTGAATCTTCTGAACAACGCGATCCGCCACAGCCAACCCGGCGCCAGTCTTCACGTCTGCATGGAAGCGAACCCCGATGCCACCTCGCTCCATGGCGAGGTGGTGATCTCGGTACAGGACGAGGGCAGCGGGATGGATGCGGACCGGGTCCGCGAACTGATGACCCGCGAAGCAAAACGCAAGTCGAAGCCCGGCGCCGATATCGAGGCAGGCCATGGCTGGGGCATTGGCCTGACGATCGTGCGCACGGTGATCGCGCGCCACGGCGGCTGGCTCGAGGTGATGAGCGCACCCGGCGCGGGAACCACCTTCCTGATCGGCCTGCCGCTCAGTCCCGACGACACGCAGTTCGAGTCGGACAGAGGAGGCCGTGAGGGCGGACCGCGTGTCGCGGCGCAACTCAGCCGCTGAGCGCGGAGTACGGTTCGCGCTGCGGCATGCTTTCCGGCATCGCGACGGGCTGAGCCGTCTTCCTGCCGTGGGTGCGGCTGAGCTTGAATCCGCCATAGCGGATGCTGCTGAGCTGCCATTCGCAACCCTCGAAGGTGGCCAATCCGAGTTGGGTGCGAAGGCGCGCCACGGAGGCATCCAACCAGCGGCCACCGGCTTCGGGGACCACGCCCGCGGCCATGGAACGCAGCCAGTCGCGCGAGAGCACGCGGTTGGTGTTGTGGAAGAACTCCAGGGCCAGTTCGAAGTCCAGCGGCCGCAGGTGGATCTCGATGTCGTCGAAAACGACGGACTCCCTCGACGGAACGAAGCGATAGCCCCCCCATGCCAGGCCCGTGGAGCCGCAGGGGATTGCATGCTGCGTGAAAAATGCCTGCAGTCCGTTGTGCACGTCCGCAAAGCAGGTCGGCGCGGCAAGCACCAGATCGCCTTCGGCGCAGCGCAGGGAGCCGGGGGCCTTCAAGGGATTCTCGCGGGTCAGAAAGAGCATCGGCACGCCGCTCGTCACCACGTTCCTGGCGGCGCGCACCCAAGCCTGCAGGTCAGCCGGGTAGTGGGGGAGGCCCAGGCACACGGCCGCGCAGCGCGGCAGGCCCTCGCGCAGAGGGAGCAGCTCCTCGATGTCGTTGAACACCAATGGGGCATGGCCGAGCGCCCGGATGGCGCGGCGCAGGTGCTCGCGGGAACGAAGCACGGGATCAATCACCACCACACGTCGACTCTGGCTCTCACCGACTGGCATAGCATCGCGCTCCAAGAATGGGCATGGCGCCCGGGGAAGGCCGTGACACGGCACTTCTGGATCGCCTTGCACAGTGTTAAGACTTAAGGTTTGCAATGGTGCCGAGCGCGACAAGGCATATGGCGCAGCCGCGACAATTGATCAGGATTAACCCGTGCGACGTCGAGATCCTGGTTTGTTCGCAAAAGGGGCGTCCCGGCAAGCAGCAGCGGCGAGCGGCGCGCGGCGAACAGCAGTCAGCCGCCCCTGCGCATGGGGCGGCTTGGACGCAATCGGAGGCTCAGGCCTCGGTGAGCGATTGCGCAGCCACCACCGCCTCCGTGCGGTTGCGCACGTTGAGCGCGCGGAAGATGGCCGCGAGGTGGATCTTCACGGTGCCCTCGCTGATGCCGAGCGCGCGCCCGATCAGCTTGTTGGGCTTGCCTTGCGACAGCAGTTGCAGCACCTCCACCTGGCGCTCCGTGAGCACGGTCCGCAGGTGTTCGAGCGTCTGGGCGGTGGCGGCGGAGGAGGCACGCTGCGCCGCTTCTCCGGCCCCCGGGGGCGCCCCGGCCGTGACGCCGGGCGGCACGGCCGACAGCAGCATGGGGGGGACGTAGACGCCACCGGCCAGCACCAGGCGCACGGCCGACAGCATCACCTCGGGCGAATAGGCCTTGGGGATGAAGCCCAGCACACCGCGCTCGAGCGCCGCCCGCATGATGGCCGGATCCTCGTAGCCGGAGAGCACGATCACCGGCACGGCCGGATGGCGGCGCCGGATCTCCTCCACGTGGGCCTGGCCGTCGGCGCCGGGCATGTTGAGGTCGATCACCGCCAGGTCGATGTCGTCGGATGCGCAGGCCAGCAGTTCGTCGACGCTCATCGCCAGGACGAACTCGATGCCCGGCTCGATCTCCGACAGCTTGGCTTTGACCGCCTCGATGACGAGCCGGTGGTCGTCGGCGATCAGAATTTTCATGGCATGCCCCAAATAAAAAACGTAGTCAAGCGCAACACTCGACAGTAGCACCAAAGATAACGTCGATCGCCAAGCGCAGCAAGGCTCGCCGGCCGCCCGAACGACATAGTCCCCAAGCGGTATGGCGAGGCCCCAGGTGGGTTGAAAGAATCGATCCGACCTTCAACGACAACGCGGGGACATCGGCATGTGCCAGTGCAGCAGGCCCAAATCTCCCGTCGCCACTGAAGAATAGCGCGAGCGTTTCATGGCTCGGCTGTTCGACTGCTTCAGCGCCTTGTTCTCGTTCGGCCTCGAACTGGAAGCGGCCATCGCAGGCGGCCGCGTCGTTCTGCCGCCCGATGCGGCACAGCGCCGCGCACTCGGCCTGATCGCGCAGGCCCGTGCGGCGGCGCGGGACGCCGGCAGCACCAGCGAACACATCGAATCGGCCTCCTTCGCTGTGGTCGCCTGGCTCGACGAGTTGATCGCGCGCCATCCAGGCTGGAGCACCAGCGGCGCGGCGCCTCTGCAGGTGCAGCTTTTCAACTCCAACAACGCGCACAGCGAGTTCTTCCACCACCTTTCGGCCCTGGGGCCGGACGAGGCCGAGGTGCGCGAGGTCTACTGGCACGCGCTGGTGCACGGCTTCAAGGGCCAGTACTACTTCGAGAACGACGACAGCGGCGAACTCGGCAAGCTGAAGGATCTGCACGGCCGCCAGTTGCCCGTTGCGCCGCTGGCGCTCCAGGCACTGGCCGAGGAGCGCATCACGCCCCAGCCCTATGGCACGCCCGACCCACCGGCGCCGCGCGTGCCGGAGCGCCGCGAGCGCGCCCTGCTGCGCGCCGCCGGCGCCCTGGCGCTGCTGATCCCGCTGATCTATCTGCTGTGGGCCATGCTGGCCGGCCCGCGCGAGAGCCCCCCCACGCTGGCACAGCAGGTGGAGCTGCGGCTGCAGGCCATCGCCTGCGCGGACCTGACGGCTGCCGCGGAACGCGACGGCTCGCTGCGCGTCAGCGGCTTCGTCCCGGCGCCGGAGGACATGGCCCGCGCGGAACGCGAGGTACGCGCCATTCCAGGTGCCGAGACGGCCCGCTTCGATCTGCGCCTTCGCATCTGGCCGCATTGCGAGGTTGTCGCCATCCTCAAGCCCTTCCAGGCGCGCAACCAGGCCTTGCGCCAACCGCTCGGGGTGCGCGTGCCGGGCGCGCACGAGGGCCGGCTGCGCGAGGGCGATCCGGTGCTGGTGCGCGTCACCCAGGCCGATCAGGAGGGCTATGTCCGGGTCGACTACTACACGGCCGACGGTGCCGTCATGCATCTGGATGCCAGCCAGAACCTGCCGCGCCTGCGGCCCACCGAGGCCGTGGAGCTGGGCCGCGACATCCCCTCGAGCTGGCTGGTGAGCCCGCCTTTCGGCACGGTGCTGATCACCGCCCTGTCGTCCAGCGTTCCGCTGCAGGACACGGCCGGCGCGCCGCCCTTCGAACTCGCCTCGGCGTACCTGCAGCGCCTGCGCGAGAGCCTGGCGCAGAACGAGGCGGCGGGCCGGCCGATTGCCGACTACACCTTTCTCGAGACCGTCGCCCGATGAGCCCCGCCAGACGGCGAGCGCCATGAACGCGCCGCATCCGCTGCCCACCCACTACGGCCTGCTGCTGTTCTTGTGCATGGCGGGCCTGTGGGCGCTGTGGTGGTTCATGTTGGGTGCGCAGCACTCGGCGCGGCGGCGCACATTGCGCCAACGCATCCAGGCACTGGAGCTGCCCACGGACGCGGCGTTCCACGCCGCCGTCGCCGCCACCGAGTCCGCGGCCCTGCAGATGCGCGACACGCTGCTGCGCAGGGCGCCCCTGCGCGGCCTGCACCATCCGCTCTACGACCTGCCCTGGCTGCTCTTCATCGGCGGTGAAGACGGCGGCCTGCCGGCCCTGTTGGCGGCCGCCCCGCGCGATGCCGGGCCCGCCCACGAGACCGGCGCAGCCCCGGCGTACTGGCGCTGGCACCTGTTGCCGGCGATGGTGGCCATCGAGGCCTCAGCCGACGCCGACGAAGAGGCCGCCGCACCGCGTTCGCGCGGCCTGTGGCTGCACGCCTTGCTGGCGTTGGCCGATCAGCGCGAACGCCTGCCACTCAATGGCATGGTGGTCTGCATCAGTGCGGCGGGCCTGCTGGCCAACGACGAGCGCCTGGCCGCCGATGCCCGACAGCTGCGCCAGCGTATCGAGGAAGCGGCCGGGCTGCTGCAGTTGCACCTGCCTGTCTACCTGCTGGTGACCGGCCTGGAGCGGCTGCCGGGCTACGCGGTGCTGCGGGCCGCCCTGCCCGCCCCGGCACGCGCCCAGGCGCTCGGCCATCGTTTTCGTTTGCCCGAGGGCGTGCCGGCCACGGGGCGGTTCGACGCGCTGTTCGACGCGCTGTTCGAGCCGCTGATCCAGCGCTTGCACGCGCTGCGTATGGGCCTGCTGCGCGTCGAGCCCGACCCGGCGCGCCGCCAGGCGATCCATGTCTTCATCGAGCAACTGCGCGCGCTGCAGCCCGGGCTTCGCAGGGCCGCACAGCATCTCTTCGGGCCTGCGCCGACGCATGCACATCCGCATGCGCAGACGCGGACGCAGGTGCGCTGGCGCGGCCTCTACCTGGTGGCCGGACCGACGCAGGAGGACGAGGCCACCTTCATCCAGGACCTGTTCCAGCGCTTCCTGCCCGCCGACCAGCCCCTCGCCCGCTGATGCTTGAAGTTACTTGGCTTCGATCCGGATCTGCCGCGCGCCGAAGTTCGTGGTCAGCACCAGCGCCTTGCCCGGCTCCACCACCTTCACCTCGCGCCAGCGTGCGCGGTCGAGGTCTCGGTAGGCGGCCATCACGCCGATCGCCTTGATGTCGGCGGCCAGCACCATCTCGAGCTTCTTGCTGTCGCCGGGCCGCAGCAGCACTTCCTCGCGCTGCGCCATGTCCGCGCCCAGCGTGGCCTGGTCCTTCTCGAACAGGGAGAAGAAGTCCGCCGACTCGAAGGCGCTGCTGGTCTTGAGCGCATAGACACGCACGGTGAGCGGAGAGGCCCGGCCGCGCGCGTCAGGGTTGGCGTCGGCCCCGGCCACCAGCGTCATCGCCACCGGCGTGGTCACGGGCGGCGGCGGAGGCGGCGGCGGCTTGGCGCAGCCGGCGGCCAGCACGCCGGCCGCCAGCAGACCCAGCCCGGACAGCACGCGGCGGCGCCCCGCGATGCGAAGGCGTCCATAGGACGAACGGCGTGTACCGGGCTTGCTCATGCTATTCCCTTCGTTGCATTGACCCGTCCGAGGGCATCTTTGATTATCACCAGCGTCTGCCGACAGATGGAATCGGCCGGAGGGCAGAGGTGAACACCCGCGCCGGCAGACCCCATCCATCCAACCAGGCCACATGCTGACACCCGAACTCGTCGATGCACTGCAAGCGCCCGTCAGCGAGGGCTCGCCGTGCGGTGATGACCTGGAGTACGACCCCGCCTTCATCGCGCTGGAGACCGCCGCGCAGGGCAAGCCCGAGCAGCAGTTCGGCGACACCGTGATTCCTGCGGTCGAGCCAGAGTGGCGCGAGGTCAGCGAGCAGGCGCAAGCCCTGCTCCGGCGCAGCAAGGACGTGCGGCCGGCCGTGCTGCTGCTGCGCGCCAGCACCCGCATGCAGGGCCTGAACGGCTTTCTGCTCGGCCTGCGCCTGCTGTCCGGCCTGCTCGACCGCTACTGGGACGGCATACATCCAAAGCTGGATGCGGACGACGACAACGACCCGACCATGCGCCTGAATGCACTCGCGCCGCTGGCCGACGACGGCATGGTGCTGCGCGACCTGTACGACGCGCCGCTGGGCGTGGCGCGCGGCATCGGGCCGATCCGGGTGCGCGACGTCGCCATCGCCCACAACGCGATGGCGCCCCTGGGCGGCGAGGCGACCTTGTCCCCGTCGGAGATCCAGGGCGGCCTCGAGGCCATCCATGCCGAGAACCCCGACGTGCTGCGCGCCGCCATGGACGTGCCGGAGCGGGTCTCCGCCCTTCAGCTGCTGCTCGACGACCGCAGCGGACGCATCAACGGTGTCGACCTCGCGCGACTGCGCAGCGTCGGACAGGTCATCCAGAAGGCCTGCGCCGCGGTCGCCGGCAGCACCGACCCCGCCGGCGACCCGGCCGCGGAGGCGCAAGGCGCCGACGGCGCAACCGCCGGCGGTGCACCCGCGCGCGCAGCGGCCCCGGGCGAACTGCGCAGCCGGCAGGACGTGCTGCAGACGCTGGACCGCGTGATCCGCTACCTGGAGCAATCCGAGCCCGGCAACCCGGCGCCGCTGCTGATCGCGCGCGCCAAGAAGCTGATCGGCGTGAGCTTCCTGGAGATCATGGCCGACCTCGCGCCGAACGCACTCGACACCATCGAGACCGTCACCGGCCGGCAGGCGTCCAGCGAGTGAGGCGCCCGCCGATCCCGCTGCGCGCCCGCATCCATCGACATTCCACCCCGCAAGGAGTTCATCCATGTCCAAGAGCAGCCAGAAGTTCATTGCCCGCAACCGGGCGCCACGGGTCCAGATCGAATACGACGTGGAGCTGTACGGCGCGGAGAAGAAGGTCCAGCTGCCCTTCGTGATGGGGGTGCTGGCCGATCTCTCGGGCAAGCCGGCCGATCCGCTGGCACCCGTGGCCGACCGCAAGTTCCTGGAGTTCGACGTCGACAACTTCGACTCGCGCATGAAGGCCATGAAGCCGCGCGCCGCCTTCTCGGTCCCCAACACCCTGACCGGCGAGGGCGAACTCAAGGTCGACATCACCTTCGAGAACATGGACGACTTTTCCCCGGCGGCCGTGGCGCGCAAGGTCGAGGCGCTCAACAAGCTGCTGGAGGCCCGCAACCAGCTGTCGAACCTGGTGACCTACATGGACGGCAAGGGCGGGGCCGAGGAGCTGCTGGCCAAGGTGCTCGACAACCCCGAGCTGCTCAAGACCCTGGCCGCCAGCGCCAAGCCGGCCGAAGAAGGCAGCGCCCCGGCAGCCTGAAGTCCGCACCACCCGAACACGAGGAGTCACAACCATGGCCGAAGCACTCGAGCAGCAGAGCGCACTCAAGGACGTTGCCTACGAAGGAAGCGACTTCGCATCGCTCCTGCAGAAGGAGTTCAAGCCCCGCAGCGACGAAGCCAAGAGCGCCGTCGAGTCGGCGGTCCTCACGCTGGCGCAGCAGGCGCTGGCCAACACCCAGGTCATCGGCAAGGACGTCACGCAGTCGATCCAGGCCATGATCGCCGCCATCGACCGCAAGCTCACCGAGCAGGTCAACCAGATCCTGCACAACGCCGAGTTCCAGCAGCTCGAGAGCGCCTGGCGCGGCCTGCACTACATGGTGAACAACACCGAGACGGACGAGAACCTCAAGATCCGCGTGATGGACATCTCCAAGAAGGAGCTGCACAAGACGCTCAAGAAGTTCAAGGGTGCGGCCTGGGACCAGAGCCCGATGTTCAAGAAGATCTACGAGCAGGAATACGGCCAGTTCGGCGGCGAGCCCTTCGGCGCCATCGTCGGCGACTACCACTTCGACCAGAGCCCGCCCGATGTCGAACTGCTCGGCGAGATGGCCAAGATCGCCGCCTCGGCCCACGCACCCTTCATCACCGGCGCCAGCTCCAACCTGATGCAGATGGAGTCGTGGCAGGAGCTCGCCAACCCGCGCGACCTGACCAAGATCTTCTCCACGCCCGAATACGCCGCCTGGCGCAGCCTGCGCGAGTCGGACGACTCCAAGTACATCGGCCTGTGCATGCCGCGCTTCCTGGCCCGCACGCCCTACGGCGCCAAGACGAACCCGGTGGAGGAGTTCGACTTCGAGGAAGACGTCTCCGGCGCCGACCACAACAAGTACGCCTGGGCCAATGCCGCCTACGCGATGGCCACCAACATCAACCGCTCCTACAAGCTCTACGGCTGGGGCTCGCGCATCCGCGGCATCGAGTCCGGCGGCGCGGTCGAGAACCTGCCGCTGCACACTTTCCCGAGCGACGACGGCGGGGTCGACCAGAAGTGCCCGACCGAGATCGCGATCAGCGACCGGCGCGAGGCCGAGCTCTCTAAGGCCGGGCTGCTGTCGCTCATCCACCGCAAGAACTCCGACTTCGCCGCCTTCATCGGGGCGCAGTCGCTGCACAAGCCGGCCGAATACGACGATCCGGACGCCACCGCCAACGCCAACCTGGCGGCCCGCCTGCCCTACCTCTTCGCCTGCAACCGCTTTGCGCACTACCTCAAGTGCATCGTGCGAGACAAGATCGGCAGCTTCAAGGAAAGGGACGACATGGAGCGCTGGCTCAACAAGTGGATCACCAACTACGTCGACGGCGACCCCTCCACCTCCTCGGAGGAGACCAAGGCACGCAAGCCGCTGGCTGCGGCCGAGGTCGTGGTCGAGGAGGTGGAAGGCAATCCGGGCTACTACACCTCCAAGTTCTTCCTGCGCCCGCACTACCAGCTCGAAGGTCTCACGGTGTCGCTGCGGCTGGTCTCGAAACTGCCTTCCGGCAAGAAATAAATCCGCCATCAAGTCCGCAAGGCTTTCAGAAGCAGAAACCCGCATCGTTCGCCAGGGAGCTCCCCGCAGGAACGCGGGGAAGCGCCGGATTCCTCACCCACCCCCCAACTGAAAGGTGTTCATCATGGCAGTAGACATGTTCATCAAGATCGGAAGCGTCGACGGCGAATCCTCCGATGCCAAGCACAAGAAAGACATCGATGTCCTGGCCTGGAGCTGGGGCGCCTCCCAAAGCGGCACCACGCACGTCGGCCAGGGCGGTGGTGCCGGCAAGGTGAACGTCCAGGACCTATCCTTCACGAAGTACGTGGATTCGGCATCGCATGCGCTGCTGCTGGCCTGCTGCAAGGGCACCCACTACGACAAGGCCGTGCTGGTGGTCCGCAAGGCCGGCGACGACCCGCTGGAGTACATCAAGATCACGATGGAAGACCTGATCGTCACCAGCATCAGCACCGGCGGCAGCGGCGGCGAGGACCGCCTGACCGAAAACGTGACGCTCAACTTCGCCAAGGTGAAGTTCGAATACGACCCGCAGACCAAGAAGGGTGGCGGCGAAGGCGTCAAGACCGCCGCATGGAACATCGCAGAGAACGTGGCGTATGGATGACCCCCCCGTTGCTTGCTCACTTCGTGTAGCCCGTTCCCCCCTCAAGGGGGCGACACCAGCGGCCCGGCAAAGCCGGTTCCGCGGTGTCTCCCGAACGGCCTGCGCTTCGCTTGGCAGGGTTCAAGGGGGCGGCGGCGTTGTGTTCAGGGCATGGGGCGCGTCGTATCGTCATCCTCGCGCGCCCACAGGGCCAGCGCCGTGTAGTTGTCGTGGCCTGGCTTGGCGCGGGCCTTGACCTGCGCGTCGAGTTGCTCGACCCAGTGGCTGGCGTCCCGCGAGGTCTGCAGGGTCTCCCGCAGGACCTCGTCGCCCAGTGGCTCCCAGAGGCCATCGCTGCACAGCAGCAGCACGTCGCCCACGGCCAGCGGCATGCTCGCCGAGACGGTGATCTCCGGCGGCTCCTGCTCGGAGCCCAGGGCCGACAGCAGCATGTTGCGCTGCGGATGCACCCGCGCACCCTCTTCGTCGAGCATGCCGCCGGCCACCATCTGCTGGACCAGGCTGTGGTCGACGGTGCGCGTCACCAGCGCGCCGCCGCGGAACAGGTAGGCCCGGCTGTCGCCGCTATGGACCCAGGCGATCCGGTGCGCGTGCAGGTCGATCGCCGCGAGCACCGCCGTCGAGCGCATCGCCGCCAGCTTTCCGCCCTCGGCCTGGCGCGCGACGATGGCGTGGTTCGCGCGCTCCATCAGCGCGCGCAACAGGCCGGCGTCGAGACCCGGCCGCGCCGCGAAGCCTTCCAGAAGGCTGCTGCGGACGATGGCCGCGGCCACGTCGCCGCCGCCGTGCCCGCCCGCGCCGTCGGCCACCATGCAGGCCACGAACTGCCCGTCGTTCCATTGCCCGAAGACGTCTTCGTTGTAGCTGCGGCCGCCCTGTCTGGACAAGGTGACGATCTCAATTTCCACGGTCCTCTCCCCGTTGTTGTTGCTCTTGCCTGCCGTCAGTTGCCGGACTTCAGGCGCTGCATCTGTTCTTCGTAAGCCTGCAGGAAGGCCTTGCCGAACAGCGCATGAAAGTCGTCCTCCGCCTCGGTGGCGATGCTGGCGTACAGCGCAGTGAACTGATCCCACAGCTTGGCCTTGCGGTTGGCCGCGAACAGGCTGTCCAGCGCCGAACGGGCTGCGATCTTCTTCTCGAGTTCCGCCGGCGCGAAGCGCTCGATCACATGCGCCAGCGCCGCGCGCATGCCGACCATCACGCCGAACTCGTGCGCACGCAGGTCGTCGAAGGCATCGCGCATCGCCGCCTCGGCCGGCATGAAGCCCCGCATGCCGGGGCCCAGCAGGTGCGCCAGCGCCACCTCCGCCGTCGGCGAGAACTTGAGCGGGTTGTTGGCCTGGGCCGCGATCATCGTGACTTCGGCACGCACCTCGCGCTTGAGCGTCTGGCGCGCCAGCAGCAACTGCAGCGTGCCGTCCGTCGCCGAACGCAACAGGACGCCGATGCGCTCCATCAGTTCCGGCGTGAGCTGCGAAGGGGCCTGGTGCGTGCTACCCAGGCCGCGCAGAAAGGCGGCGAGCAACGCGTCGGCGGCCGCGCCCGGCGCAGGGGCGGATACTGGCGTGGACACGGATACCGAGACCGACACGGGCGCGGCGACCGGCGCGGACACCGACGCCGCCAACGCGGCCCGCTGCGGCTCGGCGGCTCCGCGCAGCGGCTCGCCGGTCATGTCGTCGAACTTCGGCGCCGCTGGTATCGGCACGGCCTCGCGCGGCGGCGCATAGGCGAACTGCCCGATCTGCAGGTGGTCGCCGCGGGGCGCCGCCGCCGGCGCCTGAACACGCTGGAAAGCCGCCAGCGGGTCGGAGGCCGAGGCCGTGTTGGGTTGGTGCAGCGGATCGGCCAGCGGCGACATCGCGAGCGGATCGCCGCCGCCGCCCGCCCCGGTGCCGAAGAGATCGTCGATGCCCCGCGCCCGCGCGCTGGGCGGCGCCACCCCCAGGTCCGAGAAGTCGTCCAGCGGCAGGCCTTGCGCAGGGCCTCTCGCCGCAGGCGAGGGCGTGGGCGCCGGCCCCAGCAGGTCCGCAAAGGGGTCGTCGACCGAAGGCGCGGCAGCACCACCGCCGCCGAGCGGATCGGCGAAGGCCCCGGCCGAAAGTACCGACGGCGCAGCCGCGGCCGGCGACGGGGCCGGTGCGACCGGCCCGAGCCCGGCCAGCAGGTCCGCGAAGGGATCGTCGTCGGTCGGCGGCACCGCGGCCGGGCGGGCCGCCGCCGGCGCGCGCGCGCTCGCCTCCGGCTCAGAGGCGGCCATTTCCACCGCCAGCTCGAACCCTCCGATCACCAGCCGGTCGCCCTGCGACAGCGCCGCCTCATGCCCCGCACCCAGCGGTCGCCCGTTGCACAGCATCGGGTTGCTGCCGCGATCGATGATGAAGAAACGTCCATCGCGGCAAAGCACCTGCGCATGCACACGCGACACCGTGCGTTCGGGGTCGTCGAGCACCAGCGCATTGGTGGTCGCGCGGCCGATGGTGCCGCCATCGGCGCCGAACTGCGCGGCCAGCGTGCGCGGCGCGGGCGCGCCCTGGTGGGACACGACAGCGATGCGGATCACGTCATACCTCCACGCGCGCCGGGCCGTGCTTGAGAACGGACCTCGATCGATCGTTTAATGGCTGCCATGCTTCGATCTCCCATGCTGAACGGCAAGGTCCACATCATGATCCTGGCGTCGCTCGCTGCCTACCTCTCTGCCTGCACCGGCCGCACGCCCGAGCAGCCCGGCGACATGCCCAACCCGAAGCTGGTGGCGCTGATCAACGGCGCCATCGCCCGCGAGATCGCCGGCATGGACCCGGCGCAGCGCCCCGGCCTGCTGCCACAGGCGGGCGAGCACGCGCGCCAATGGCTGAAGGAGATTTCCCAGGTGGTGGCGCGCTGCCGCTACGGCCCGGGCAACGACGCCAAGTCGAACCTGCTCGAGTACGACATCGTGCTGGTCTCGGGCGAAGAGATCAAAGGGGTCTACAGCGGCCAGCGCTGCTACTACCCGGTGGCCAAGCCGCTGGTGATGCGCGTGCGCTTTCAGGACGGGCAGGTGCAGGAGGTCACGACCGACGGGCGCGAGCGAGAGCGGCCGGTGGATGGGTCGATGGGCGAGATCCAGCAGTTTGCGGAGCGCGTGCTGCGGGCGGACTGGCGGCGCAATCCGGCGCGCTACTTTCGCGCGGTTCCCGGCAGGGAGGACATGGCTCGCGAATGGGACATGCGCAAGTCGTAGTCCTGGTTTCTGCCTTGCTTGTTGGGGGGCGCACGAGCCGGGAGATCGCCGCCTGGGCCTTTGTTTTGGCCTTGCCTGTTGTTTGGCGCAGGAGCCTTGAATTTGCCTCTTGGGTCTTTGTTTTGGCCTTGCTTGTTGTGTGGCGCAGGAGCCGGGAATTCGCTCCTGCAGCCCTTGTTTTGGCCTTGCTGGTTGTGTGGCGCAGGAGCCGGGAATTCGCCCCGGCGGGCGAGTTACTTTCTTTGTCTCGCCAAAGAAAGTAACCAAAGAAAGGCGACCCCACTGCGCGTGTCCCTCCGCTTCGCTACGGGCAACCTGCGGTGCTCGCACATCCGGCCCCGCCGCAGAACTCGCTGCGTTCACTTCGTTCACTACGCTCAAACAGCTGCGGCGAGTCAGATCACGAAGCACGCCTGTCCTTCGGCAGGCGTGCGGGCCGGATGCACTGCGCTCCTCGGCACGCGCAGAGGGGATGGAACTCCAACGCGCCATGGCGCGTACTTGTGTGGGGGATGGGAAGGCGTGTGTTGCGGGTCTTCTCACACGTTGCGCCAGCTCACGCGCCGGGGGCTTCGTCAACTGGAGCAAGCTATAGCTCGCGCCACTCTCCGCGAAGCGCAGCGAGCCGTTGGTGGCCGAGCGCAGCGATGGCCCGACCCACTCCCCTCTGTGCGTGCCGAGGAGCGCAGTGGAACCGGCCCGCACGCCTGCCGAAGGACAGGCGTGCTTCGTGATCTGACTCGCCGCAGCTGTTTGAGCGTAGCGCCCGAAGGGCGCGTAGCGAGTTCTGCGGCGGGGCCGGTTGCGCGAGCACCGCAGGTTGCCCGTAGCGAAGCGGAGGGACGCGCACAGTGGGGTCGCCTTTCTTTGGTTACTTTCTTTGGCGAGACAAAGAAAGTGACTCGCCCGCCGGGGCGAATTCCCGGCTCCTGCGCCACACAACAAGCAAGGCCAAAACAAAGGCCCAAGAGCCAAATTCAAGGCTCCTACCCCAACCACCCAACAAGGCCAAAACAAAGTCCCGCGTGGCCCCAGAGCAAAAGCGCGCAACACATCCAAGCCCCCCACAAGATGCCTCATGGCGCCAGCAACACCAGCAAGGTCTGGCTCGGCACCGTGCGCACCCCCGGGCAGTTGGTGCTGTTCTGCAGCGAGCTGCTGGTCAGCCGCGTCGCCGGCATGCCCTGCAGCAGCACGGTAAAGGCGCCGGTCAGGTGACGGCTCGGCCCCATCACCGTACCCGAGGCAACCCCCAGCAGCACGCCGGCGTTGTCGCCGTTGGTCATCGGAATGGTGGTGCCCAGGTTGTGGGCCGGCCCGCCCATCACCAGGATGTTGGGACAGTTGGGGATCGCCATCGGCCCCATGGCGATGTTGGGGTAAGGCACCGGGATCGGCGACGGCGCGGCCGGCGTCATGCAGACGTCGGGAAAGCCCATGTCGGTGCCCATGATCTGGCAGTTCGCGAACATGCAGGTCCTCACCCGAAATGGATTTGCGCACCGCGCGCCTTGATCAGCTCGCGCCCGTTGACCAGCGCATGCTCGCCCTCCAGCCGCATCAGCTGCTGCGCCTGCACGTCCACGTGCGCGGCGCTCACCTTGTCCATGCCTTCGGTGTGGCGCAGGTAGTTCTTGCTGAAGTGCTGCACCCGGTCGACCACGGTCGACAGCAGCGAGCCCACCAGCTTGATGCGCGAGGCCACCAGGTTCAGTTGCCGCCCCACCACGTCGGCGCTGTCGGTGGCCAGCGTGGTGCGGCGCGCGCTGGCGTCCAGCAGCTCGGTTCGCAGCTCGATGCACGGCGCCTTCAGCGCGAGGGTGCCGCCCACCACCTCCAGCCGCGTGTCGCCCTCGCAGCGCAGCACCTGCGGCACGCCCTCCTCGCGCTGGAGCACGGCGAGCACCCAGGTCTGCTGCGGCGCCACGCGCAGGCAGGCGACGCTGTCGCCCGCCGCCGGCGCGAGCAGACAGCTCGCAGCACGCGTGGCCGGCAGGCGCAGGCTGCCGCTTCGCACGACGAGCGTGCCGCCTTCGGCCTCGGTCACCGTGCCGACGCACCAGGTGCCGGCGAGGGGAGCCGCATCGGCGCCCTGCGCACGGCGCCGCCTGCGGGCAGGAACGGTGGAAGGAAGGGGATCGCTCATGATCTACCTCGTCGAAATATTCATGTGACGGGCTGCCAGCGCTCGGCCGCTTGCAACTCCGGATCGGTCTCTAGTGCGCTCGCGCGGTCGCTCATCTGCGCCTCGTCGGTGCGGCTGCCGTGCAGCACCGTGCGTGTCATGCGCGCATCGCGCAGGTCGGCACCGGCCAGGTCGGCATGCCGGAAGTCGGCATAGCTCAGGTCGGCCTTTTGCAGCTGCGCGCCGCCGAGCACAGCGCCGGCGAAATGCGCCTGGTGCAACTGGCAGCCGTTGAAGCGCGCGCGGGGCAGGCGCGCGCCGGTGAAGAGGGCCTGGCGCAGGTCCGCGCCGCTGAAGTCCACGCCGCCGCCCCTCGCCTCGCAGAAGAGCGAAGCCGGCGCGGCCGCCTGGACGAAACGCGCCCCCTCGATCTGCGCGCCCTGGAAGTTGCACTGCCGCAGGCCCACACCGCTGAAGTCCGCACCGGACAGCTCGGCGTAGGAGAACTGGCTGCCTTCCAATCGCAGGCCATCGAAAGACTTGCCCTTCAACGAGGTGCGAAAGAAGCTGTTGCGCAGCATGCGCGAACCGGCCCAGGTGAGCCGCGAGAGGTCGCACTCGCTGGTGGTGGTGTACTGCCAGCTGGTGTCGTCCAGGCACACGTCGAGCAGGGAGGACTGGCTCAGCACCGCCGAATCGAGGCAGGCCCCGCGCAGCACCGCGTGGTCGAGCTTGCACTTGGACAAAGTGGCCATGGCCAGCATCGCGTCGGCCATTTGCGCATGGACGAGGTCGCACTCGGCGAACACCGCGCCGTGCAGGTCGCAGCGGCGCAGGTCGGCGTGGTCGAGCAGGCAGCGGTTGAATACGGCACGGCGCATCTGCGCATCGCTGGCCAGGACACCGCGCAGATCGCACTGGTCGAACACGGTTTCGCGCAGGTCGGCGCCGCGCAGGTCGGCCTCGGCCAGGTTCACGCGGGTGAATACGCCGCCGCCCAGGCCGAGGCGCCCAAAGGCGCCCTTGCTCAGGTCCTTGCCCTCGATCGTCTCGCCCATGGAGACGGCCAGCGTCAGCAGCAGCGGCGTCATGGCAACGCCTCCTGCTGCTCGCGCGTGAGGCGCGGCCAGGTGCGCGCGCGCGTGAGCAGCGCGCCGTCGAAGCGGGTGCCGCCGTCCAGCCGCACCCGCGCCAGGTCGGCGCCGAAGAGGTTGGCGCGGCGCAGGTCGCAGCCGCGCAGGTCGGCATGCTGCAGGATCGCGCCGCGCAGGTCCACGCCCGAGAGATTGGCTCCCTGGCAGTCCGCACGGCGCAGCAGCGCGCCCTGGGCCGCGGCCAGCCGCAGGTCGGCACCGCGCAGTCGGGCGCCGGACAGGTTGGCGCCGGACAGTTGCGCACGCACCAGCCGCGCACCGCCCAGCTCGCTGCCGCCGAAATTGAACCGCCGCAGGTCGGCCTCGCCGAGCTCCGCCTTCGCCAGGCTGCACCCCTTGACCGCCACCGCGCCGGCCGCCTTCGCGCCGCCCAGCATCACGCCATCGAGCCGGCAGGTCACGAAGGTCGTGCCTTCCAGCACCGCCGCGCGCATGTCCAGCCCCGCCATCTCGCATTCGATGAAGTTGCAGGACGGAAGCCGCGCGCCCGGCCAGCGCATGCCTTGCAGGTCGAGCTTGTAGAAGGTCTGGCCTTCCAGGTCGGCTTCGCTCCAGTCGGCCTCGCCCCAGGTGGTTTCGAGCAGGTTGGCCTTGACGAAGCGCGCGCGCCTTGCCTGCGTGCCGGCGAAGCCGCAGCGCATCAACACGGCATCGCTGAAGTCGGCGTCGTCGAACACCGCGCCGGCCAGCCGGGCCCGGCCCAGGTTGGCTTTGCGGAAGTCCGTGCCGATGGCTGTCGCGCCCTCCAGCTTCGCGTGCGCGAGCACGGCGCGCTCGAATCTGGCGCCCGACAGGTTGGCGCCGCGGAAGTCCACACTTTCCAGCCAGGCATCGCGAAAGTCCACGCCACGCAGATCGAGGCCGGAGAGATCGGCCCCGGTGAAGTCGGCACCGAAGAAGCAGCGGATGCCCGCCGCCACGCCGCGCGCGATCTCGTCGCGCAAGGCGGCCGCGTCCTCCGCGGGCATGGGATGGGCCGGCGATTGCAGGTGCGCGGCCTGCAGGTAGCCGCTGCGATGCGTTTCCTGCAGCATGTGGAGCTTGCTCAGCAGCGGCGGCAGGTCGAGCGGCGGGTGCAGGTCCTTGGACGCGGCCTGGATCTGCGCCAGTTGCAGCTGCGCATTGAAGAGCGGCGGCCCGCGATGGCCCAGCTCCGACAGCGGCACGCCCTTGGCGGCCGCCAGGGCCAGGCCTTTCTCGAGCGCGGTGAGCGCGTCGTCCACCGCGGCCCATTGCTGCGCCCGCGCTTCCTCGAGCCTGGCCTCCAGGTAGGCGGGCAGGTCCTCGCCCGTCCGTGGCGGCTGGGGCGGCTTCATGCGGATGCCCAGCGCATCCGGGTCCTGCCCCATGGCACGCACCTTCTCGCGCGCCATCTCGACGTCGAGCTCGGCACGCCGGTATTGCGCCTTGCCCTGCAAGCCCTCCATGGCGAAGGGGGCCTTGGCCTCCTCCACCGCCGGGTCGGCCGTCGAGATGCCTTCGGGCAGCAGGTCGCTGTCGACCAGCGCATAGACGGCGCCCAGCGAGGGGTGCGAGCGGCGCGCAGCCGCATCCAGGTAGTAGGCATCGTCGCGCACCCGGCCCAGGCGCTCGACGGCGCCCAGCAGGCTGGCCACATCCGAGGCATCGTCGGTGCCGATTTCGGCCAGCCCCTGGTAGATGGCGATGCAGCGTTCGGCATGCGGGAAGAACCACAGCGTGCTCAGCCGCAGCGGCACCTCGCGCACCTTGGATTCGCCCTCGGGCATGGCATAGCCGACGAAGACGCGCGCGCGCAGACCGGGCAGGCGGCCTTCGATGTGCGGTCGCGTGGGGTGCATGTGCTGGAAGGAGAAGGGTTCGTCGCCCGCCAGCGGCGCCTCCATCCACTGGTCGGCCGGCGCCAGGTTGAAGTAGCGCCAGTCGGTGTCGGGCGCGAAGCCGGGCGCATGCTGCTCCATGTAGCTCGCGTCGTAGGTGCCGCGGTAGGCCACGCGCTGGGGATGCATCGGGTCGAGCGCGCCGAAGCCGGCCGGCGCGATGGCCTGGCCCGGGTGCCGCAGGCGGTCGCCCGGCAGTTCGAGGTTGGGCAGCAACACCACGCCATCCCGCATCTGGCGGCCGCGGCCGGCCGGGTTCGCCGCGACATCGGGGCCGCCGTAGGCACGCGACCAGTCCAGCGGCATCGATCTGAAAGGCGCTGGTGCGCCCGGTCGATCGCCCTGCCAGATGCGGTCGCCGAAGACCAGCACGGTCTTCTCTCGCCCGCCCACGCGGGCCCGCACGGCACAGGCGTTCTGGCCGGCCGGCGGCCAGGCATGGCCATGCACCAGGAATTCGGGCGTGAGCTTGGACACGCCTTCGTCGATCATCGGCTGCACCATCTCCCGAGCCAGGAAGGTCCACATGGACTGCTCCGCCCACAAGGCGCCGCGCTCGCCCTGCTCGAAGGGCAGGTGCAGGAAGGCACTGACGCACAGGCCGAAGCGCTTGCGGAATTCGATGGGGCGCGTCGACAGGCCGAGCGCCTGGGGCTTGATGACTTGCATGCGTGCCGACTGCCTTCAGCTCCCGCCGCCACCGCCGGCGCCGCCCCCACCCCCGCCGCCACCGCCGCCCCCACCCCCGCCGCCACCGCCACCGCCGGTACCGCCTCCGCCGCCCGCGCCGCCGCCGCTGCTCGCCGGCGGAGGGGCAGGGATGGCGGAGCCGTCCGCGTTGCTCCGCGCGCCTTCCCTGGCCAGTTGCCCGGTGCCGATGGCGTCGCCGCCGGCGAACACTTCCAGGAACACCTGCAGTCCCGTGCCCACCACCGGCACCGCGCCCAGGATGCCGTGGTTGCGCCGCATGTTGGTCATCACGGCCAGCGACCGGAGGCGCGAGGACAGGCCGGTCATGTTCTCGGCCGCTGCTTCGTCGGCGGCGTCGTTCAAGGCCTGTGCGGCATCGGCGTATTGCTGGAGCGTGGCGCCGATGTCCGCGAAGGCGCTGCCCGCGCCGACCACCGCGCCCAGCGCGCCCGCCACCGCGGCGCCCGTGGCGGGGCCGCCTCCGCCGCCGGGCGAGATGGTCTTGAGCGGCGTGAGGTTGACGTCGGCCGTCGAGATCGACTTGATCTCCGGCGCCACGCAGTTGACCATCTTCACGCCCAGCGTGTTCTCGATGAATACGCCGCCGTTGTTGGTCATCGCCAGCGCCAGCGCGTTCTCGATGTTCAGCCCCATGAAGGTCGAACGGTTGATGCCGAGGTTGGCCTCGCTGTTGGTGCCGATGTAGCCGCTGGTGTTGGGCCCCAGGATCGTGGTGTTGGCGCCGATCGAGGTCTGGTCGATGTTGCCAACCGCCATCATCTCGATGCCGGTGTTGCTCATCAGCTTGATTTTGTTGGCCATCAGGTTCAGCGGACCGGTCGGCACCGTGATGTTCTTGGAGCTGGAGCCCGTGACCATCCAGTCGATGTGCGGCGTCTCGAACTTCATCGAGCCCGCCTTGAAGGACATCAGCCCCGTCACGCTCACCGTCTGGTTGCCCACCACCGTGTGCGTCTCGCCCGCCCGGTAGGTCGTCTTGCGCGCGCCCACCACGTCGACCGTGCTGGTGCCGCCCACGGTCAGCGCATCGTTGGCGTCGACGAAGGTGGTGCGGTTGCCCACCACCTGGTTGTTCTGCGCGCCCTTGACGGTGTTCTTCTGGTCCACCACCACCATGTTGGTGTCGTTGCGCGTCACCGTGCTCTTGCGGTCGCGGTCCACCAGGCTGGTCTGGTCGCGCTTGACGGTGATGGTCTGGTCCCGGTCGATGGTGGTGCCGTCGTCGCGCTCCACGCTGCGGCTCATGTCCAGCTCGGCGTGGATCGAGATCTTCTCCTCGCCTTTCTTGTCCTCGAACATGATCTCGTTGCAGGTGCCGGGGTTGCCGCCCGGCGTCGAGCGCGTCCTGAAGCCGCTCTGCGTCGGCGACGCATAGGGAATGGGCTGGTCGTCGTTGTAGAGCCGTCCGACGATGATGGGCCGGTCCGGATCGCCGTTGAGGAAGTCGACCAGCACCTCCTGCCCGATGCGCGGAATGAAATACCCGCCCCAGCCCTTGCCGGCCCAGGGCTGCGAGACGCGCACCCAGCAGGTGGACTTCTCGTTGCGCTTCTCGCTGCGGTCCCAGTGGAAGTGCACTTTCACGCGGCCGTGCTCGTCCACGTGCAGCTCCTCGCCCTGCGGCCCGACCACGATCGCCGACTGCGGCCCCGGCATGGTCACGCGCGGCGTGAGGCGCGGCGGCTTGAAGGGCAGCTCCACCGGCAACACGGTCAGGACGAAGGCGCAGATGCCGGGCTCGCCCGTGCGCATGTGCGGCGTCTCGTCCAGCAGCTCGCGCAGCACGTCCAGCGTGCCGGCGTTGACGGCGTCGTCCGCCAAGGCCTCTTCCAGCAGCTGGCTGGCCTGGCGCGGACGCTCCCGGAACTCCACCGACTCGTAGCCCGGGTGCGTCACCACGAAGGTGCAGGCGCCGATCACGTAGTCACCGTCGCGCCGGCTGTCCGGGTCGCCCTCGTAGGTGAAGCTGCGTCCGGCGGCGACGTCGGGCCAGTGGGTCAGCGCCCATTGGCGCTCGCGCCGCGCCACCAGTTCATCGGCCCGGATCTTGGCGATGTTCTCCGCGTCGTCGGGCGTGAAATAGTCGCCCGGGAACTCGAAGACCTCCAGGTCGCCGAGCTCATGGGTATCGGAAGCATCCACGTCGGCGCCGAGCTTCTTCTGGATGGCCTTGAAGTCGGTGTCGCGGGCGGCATGCTTGCCGCTCTCGAAGCGCCTGGCGCCGATCCAGCGGGTGATCTCGTTGAAGCGGCCCTCGCCGGCCGCGTCGTCGACCCAGCGCAGCGTGGCGCCCGCCGGCAGCTTCTCGTGCGCCACGTCGCTGCTGTCGGCCAGGTGCATGGTGCCCGGCGCATCGTGCGCATCGAACCAGTAGTAGATGCCCTCCTCCTCCAGCAGCCGCGAGAGAAAGGCGTAGTCGCTCTCCTCGTACTGCACGCAGTAGCGGTGCGCGTTGTGCGTGCCGATCACGCCGGCGGCCTTGTGCTTCTTGAAGCGCTTGACCGGGCTGTCCTCGCACACCGCGTCGAACACCTCGAGCACCTTCCTGTCCTGCTGGATCCACGAGTTCCGGCGCTTGGTGAGCAGCCAGAACCACGAGCGCAGGTGGATGCGGTACTCGAACAGGCGCCCCACCCGCGCGGCGCGCATGAAGCGCACGGCATGCCCCTGGCAATGGCGTTCGTGCCTGCCGCCGTCCGCGTCCTCGAACTCGATCACCACGTCGAAGGCGCGGCCGAGGATGTCCTTGGCATCGATCTGCTGGTTCGTCGACAGCACCGCCAGTTCATAGGCCGAGGGGCGCGACAGGCCCTCGTGCCCCACCACGCTCCAGAACATCAGCTCGGCGTTGACGGGCGAGTCGCTCTTGATGGTGAACTGGATGTCTTCGGCCATGGTGTCGCGGTCTTTCTTTCCTGCTTTCCTGTGGCCTAGAACGAACGAGGCGCCTCGTTCCGGCATGACACCACCCAGGCCTGCACCGCTTCGCCGGCTTCGCTGCGCAGCGGCGCGCGCCGGAGCTCATGGACGGCCAGGCCCGCCTGTGCGAGCGCCTCGCGCAAGTAGGCGTCGCGGTGGCTGTAGCGGCCGTGCGGGTGGAGCTGGAAGCCGGCGCCGTCCTGGCCCTCCGAGGCCTCGGCGGTGAAGACCAGCCAGCCCTGCGGCCGCAGCGCTTTCGCGGCGGCGCGGAACAGCCCGCGCAGCTCGCCGAAGTAGCACAGCGTGTCGGCCGAGACGATGAGGTCGTACGAGCCCGGCTGCGCGATCTCGAGGTAGGCGCCGAGCTCGGCCTTCTCCAGCGCATCGTAGACCTGCCGTGCCTGCGCCTTGTCCAGCATCCGCTGCGACAGATCGACGCCCCGCAGGCGACACGCGTAGGGCGCGAGGACGGGGCCGCACAGGCCGGTGCCGCAGCCGGCGTCGAGCACGTCCAGCGCGTGCGCCGGCTCGCCCAGGCACTGCGCCACGGCCTCGGCGACCAGCGCCGGACCGCGGTAGTCCAGCCCTCCCAGCGTCTTGTCGAAGTTGCCGGCGGAGGTGTCGAACAGGCGCTCCACGTAGGCATCGGCCGCGCGCTCCGGCGCCGCCTCGCCCGCGCAGGCCGCGAGATGGTGGAGCGCGATCGGATCGCCGGGCGCCTGCGCCAGGCAGTCCCGGAAGACCCGCGCCGCCTCGGCCAGCCGCCCGCTGCGGCGGTGCACCAGGGCCAGCAGCGGATACGCCGCCAGCAGATCGGGGTTCAGGCGCAGGGCCTCTTCCAGGCAGCGCTGCGCCTCGTCGAGGCGTCCCAGGCTCAGCAGCAGCCGTCCGAGATTGGCATGGACTTCGCTGCGGAAAGGATCGAGTTCGAGCGCCCGTCGCAATGCGAACTCGGCCTTTTCGAACCGTCGTTGCTCATGCAGCAGCACGCCGAGGTTGTTGTGGATGTCGGCATACCCCGGCGGCGCCAGCCGCAGCGCTTGTTCATACGCGTCGGCGGCGGCGTCCGCCTGGCCCGCCATCAGCAGCACGTTGCCGAGATTGCAGTGCCAGCCGAACTGCTCGCCGTTCAATGCGATGGCGGCACGGATCAGCGCGATCGCTTCCGCGTGGCGGCCCCGCTGGTGGACTGCCAGGCCCTTGAAGTGCAAGGTCTCGGCATGGTCGGGCAGCGCTTCGAGGATGCGGTCGTAGACCGGCTCGGCCTCCTCGATCCTGCCGGCGTTGTGCAGTTGCACCGCTCGGGCCAGCGCCAGGTCCGGGTCCCATGCTTCGGTGCTCGAATGTGATGGATTGCTCATCGGCCTCATGCTCCTTGTCGTCATGACGCCAATGAGTGGCCTGGGTATTGGACCGGTTCCGCGCCGCGGCCCGGCGCCCCTTGCACCTCTTCCGCCTCTTTCGTGCACGACACCACCCAGCCCTCGACCGGTTTGCCGCTTTCCATGCGCAGGTGCGCGCGCTCCATCGCGACGCCGTTCAGCCCCGCCGACGCGAGCGCCACGCGCACGTAGGCTTCGCGATGGCTGTAGCGGCCGTGCGGCTGCAGCTGGAAGCCCGCCGGGCCGTCGCCGGCCAGGGCCTCCAAGGTGAAGAACAGCCAGCCCTGCGGCCGCAAGGCGCGGGCCGCCGCATCGAGTACGTCCTGCAGCGCGCCGAAGTAGCACAAGGTGTCGGCCGAGACGATCAGGTCGTAGCGGTCCGGCCCCGTATCCCGCAGGAAGTCCGTGAGTTCCGCCTTGGCGAGGGCGTCGTACACCTGCCGGTGTGCGGCCTTGTCCAGCATGCCCTGCGACAGATCCACGCCCTCCAGCCGACGCGCACGAGGCGCGAGCAGCGGGCCGCACAGCCCGGTGCCGCAGCCGGCATCGAGCACATCGAGCACGCGCTGCGGCGGGCCCAGCCGGTCGGCCAGCGCCTGTTCGATCAGTTGCGGCGCACGGTACTGCAGGTGCGCCAGCTTGGACTCGAAGCTCTCGGCGAAGCCGTCGAACACCTTTTCCACGTAGGCATCTGCGGCGCGCTCGGGCACGCCCTCGCCCGAGCACGCGGCCAGGTGGTGCCTGGCTTGCGGGTTGTCGGGCTCCTCGGCCAGCCAGTCGCGGTACACCTGGGCGGCCTCCTCGAGGCGGCCGGCCATGCAATAGGTCATGCCGAGCGCATGGCGCGCCTTGATGAGGTCGGGCCGCAGCAGCAGCGCCTCGCACAGCGCCACGATCGCCTCCTCGGTTCGCCCCACCGCATGCAGCAGGCGTCCCAGGTTGGTCAGGGCCTCGGCGGATCGGGGGTCGATGGCGAGGGCGCGCCGATAGGCTGCCTCGGCCTCCACGGGCCGGTCCTGCGCGCGCCGCAGCACGCCGAGGTTGTTGTGCACATCCCCCAGCCCCGGTGCCAGCCGCACCGCCTCTTCGTAGGCTTCGGCCGCCTCGTCGGCCCGGCCGGCCTCCAGCAGCACATTGCCCAGGTTGTTCCAGGTGCCGGGTTCGCCGGGCGCAACCGCCAGCGCCCTCCGAAGCCATTGCAGCGCATCCTCGCTGTCACCCTGCTGGTGGCGCGCCACGCCGAGCGCGCCCAGCGCGCCGACGTGCTCCGGCCGGGCTTGCAGCACCACCCGGTAAATGGGCTCTGCCTCCGCCGGCCGGCCGTCGCGGTGCACGGCCTGCGCGATCTCGAAGGCCTGTTCGATCGTGAAAAGGCGCTCCTGCGGGGCAGCCTGCGCGCCCTCGGGCTTGAGCGTTGTTTCGGGGCCCATCCGTTCGCGTCGTCTGCGACTCAGAAGATCTGCGTGTTGGTCAGGTTCCTGACCGCGGCTGCGCCGGCACCCGGGAAGAACTCGCTGAACCCCAGGTTCACACAGGTCGCATGGTCCTGCTCCGTGAGAATTGTTCCCGGATCGGTCAGATCCACGAAGCCCTGGGCATCCCGCACGACGGTCTGCGAAGGCCGTATCTCGCCGCGTTCGACCCGGGTGACCTTGTCGCTGCGAAGGAAGCGCTTCTTGGTGATGATCGTGATCTTCCTGGCGGTCACGCTGGCGTGCCTGACCAGCGTGAAGGTCCAGTTGCCGGCCCCGTCGCGCAAGCCGAAGACCGCTCCCCACGGTGCCACGGTGAGCTTGGTGAGGCTGGGGTTCGCCTCCAGCCGTTGCTCCAGCTGCTTGGCCAGGGTCGCGTCCGCCTGATTGAGCTTCAGCTTGGCGCCGAATGCGCCGGTGGTCAGCTGCGCGTTCGTGAACATCGACACATCGCCATGCGGCGGCGAGATCGGCGTCGTGCGCAGCACCGCCTGCTTCATCTGGTAGTTACCGTTCAACAGAACGTTCGTGACGCGATCGATCGTTTCCTGGCTGGCGAAAGGCATGATGCGATGTCCTCTTTTCTCTGGGCCCCGGGTCACTCGGTCACGTACCACGCGAGGTAAGCGTCTGCGTTGTCCTGGATGTAGGCCTCCTTCACCTTCTTGTTGTCCGCCATGAGATTGCGCAAGGGGTCCGGATTGGTGGCAAAGCGCTTGAAGCGCCGCGCGCTCATGAGGGCGCGCAGGCAGTAGAGGTTGTCCGGGTCGGCCTTGAATTCAGGCGTTTCGGCACCGCTGAGCTTGCTCAGCTCCGTGTTCAGGTGATCAGGGCAATTGAACACACCGGGCGATGCGATCGCGATGCTGCCGCTGGTGAGTTTCGCGAAGCAGTCGAAGACCGCTTCCCAGAGATAGGTCTTCGAGGCCGCCGCGCCGACGTCATCCACCGGCAGGGGCCAGGTCGAGCGGGCGAACAGGCATCCCATGCTCTGGAAGATCTGTAGCGGCGTGTTGGCCAGCCCCAGGTCGACCGAGGTCGTGTTGTTGGTGGTGATGGCGTACCACTGCACGCGGTGCGTGTACTCGCCGTGGTCCAGCGCGCCGGCGCCCACGTCCTTCCATTGATATCCATGGCGCAGGAGGATGCGGTTGAAGTCCATGCCCTTGACACCCCCGGTCATGCCGGGCACGCCGCTGGGCAGGTTGACCGTATTGGCCCCTCGCCCCCCGGGCTGGACCTGGAAGCCGCCTCCGGTCTTCACGACGTTGCCCTGGGCGTCCTTGACCCCCACCCTGGCCTGCGAATGCAAGGTGGCACTGCGTGCCACCGGCTGCGCCATCGCGTTCAGCCCGTTGAAGCCGCAGCGCATTTCCTCCGCGGCGAAGACGCCCGAGAGCAGCTTGCCCGTCTTGAGCACGATCGGCTCGTTGCGCCGGTTTTTGAATGGGGCGGACTCGGGAAGGGCCAGGTTGGCCTTGGCCTGGTTCGCCCGCGTCCGCAATGCGCCGAAGTTGTCGACCTGCCCCCGGAGCGCGGCCCGCTCGTTGCGGCTCAGTTCGGCACGGATGGCATTCTCGAGCCTGACCAGCCCCGCGAGCACCTTGACGCGGTTGGAAAGAAAACTCCCGATCTTGCAGTAGTCGTCGATCAAGGCCGCCTTGCTCGTGACCAGGCAGCTGGCGTCTTCGTCGATTTTCTGCTGCAGGGGCTTGCCACCATGATTGGCCCAGTAGTGGTCGATGATCTGCGCGCGGAACTGGTCGGGCGTCAGCGGGCCCGTGATGGGAAAAGGCATGGCGATCTCCTTGTCCGTCGCGTCGCCCTCAGGCGAACTCGTACTTGAAGTTGGCGTCCGCGACGCCGACCGTCACGCCCTCGATCGCCTTGCCTTCCATCATGCGGTTGAGGAACTCGCGGCTGATGTCCGGCAGCATGGTGTTGGTGAGGATCGCGTCGATCATCCGCCCCCCCGATTCGCTCTCGGTGCAGCGGCTCACCACCAGCTTCACGACCTCGTCGGTGTACTCGAATGGGATCTGGTAGCGCGCCTCCACGCGCTTCTTGATGCGGCCCAGCTGCAGCTGGACGATCTTGCCCAGCATCTCGTCGGACAGCGGGTAGTAGGGGATGGTCACCAACCGGCCCAGCAGCGCCGGCGGAAAGATCTTCAGCAACGGATCGCGCAGCGCCTTGGCCATGCCTTCGGGGTCGGGCATCAGCTCCGGGTCCTTGCACAGGCCGGCGATCAGGTCGGTGCCGGCGTTGGTGGTCAGGAGGATCAGCGTGTTCTTGAAATCGATGCTGCGGCCCTCGCCGTCCTCCATGAAGCCCTTGTCGAAGACCTGGAAGAAGAGCTCGTGCACGTCGGGGTGCGCCTTCTCCACCTCGTCCAGCAGCACCACGCTGTAGGGCCGGCGGCGCACCGCCTCGGTGAGCACGCCTCCCTCGCCGTAGCCCACGTAGCCGGGCGGCGCGCCTTTGAGGGAGCTGACGGTGTGT
Organism: Variovorax defluvii; assembly: GCF_039541515.1. Lineage (NCBI taxonomy): Bacteria > Pseudomonadati > Pseudomonadota > Betaproteobacteria > Burkholderiales > Comamonadaceae > Variovorax > Variovorax defluvii. The sequence continues at coordinate 5,343 of NZ_BAABGJ010000060.1, read as the reverse complement.
GCCTCCTGGTACTCGCTCATGTTGATGACGATCATGTTCTGCTCGCCGCCGTACAGGGCCTCGGCCAGCGCGATCGCGGTCTCGGTCTTGCCCACGCCCGAGGTGCCGGCCAGCATGAAGACGCCGATCGGCTTGATGGGGTTGTCCAGGCCCGCGCGCGAGGTCTGGATGCGCTTGGCGATCATCTCCATCGCGTGGTCCTGGCCGATCACGCGCTGCGCCAGCAGCTTCGGCAGGTTGAGCACCGTCTCGATCTCGTTGCGCTGCATGCGGCCGACGGGGATACCGGTCCAGTCGGCCACGACGGAGGACACGGCATGCTGGTCCACCGACGGCAGGATCAGGGGCGACTCGCCCTGGACCTTCGCGATCTGGCCTTGCAGTTCGTGCAGCTCGGCCAGCAGCGCAGTGCGGTCCGGCGAGCCGCCCTCGGCGGCCGGCGTGTCCACCGGCTTGCTGCCGTCGCGCAGCTTGCCGCGCAGCTCGAGCAGCCGGTCGACCAGTCCCTTTTCCTCCTTCCAGCGCGCGTTCAGCGTCTCGAGCTGCGCCTTCGCTTCGGCCAGCAGCGACTGCACCTGCGCCGAACGCTTGCCCACGTCGATGCCGATGGCCGCCTCGCGGCCGATGATCTCCTGCTCCACCGTGAGCGCCTCGATGCGGCGCTGGCAGTCTTCCACCTCGGGCGGCATCGCATGCTGCGAGACGGCGACGCGCGCGCAGGCGGTGTCGAGCAGGCTCACGGCCTTGTCGGGCAACTGGCGCGCCGGGATGTAACGGTGCGACAGCTTGACGGCCGCCTCGATCGCCTCGTCGAGCAGTTGCACGCGGTGGTGCTTCTCCAGCACGCTGGCCACGCCGCGCAGCATCAGGATGGCCTTGGCCTCGTCCGGCTCCGGCACCTGCACCACCTGGAAGCGGCGGGTCAGCGCCGGGTCCTTCTCGATGTATTTCTTGTACTCGGCCCAGGTGGTGGCGCCGATGGTGCGCAGGTTGCCCCGCGCCAGTGCCGGCTTGAGCAGATTGGCCGCATCGCCGGTGCCGGCCGCGCCGCCCGCGCCCACGAGCGTGTGGATCTCGTCGATGAACAGGATGATGGGCGTGGGCGAGGCCTGCACCTCGTCGATCACCTGCCGCAGGCGCTGTTCGAACTCGCCCTTCATGCTGGCGCCGGCCTGCAGCAGGCCGATGTCCAGCGTGAGCAGCCTCACCTCCTTGAGCTGGGGCGGCACGTCGCCGCGCGCCAGCCGCTGCGCGAAGCCCTCCACCACCGCGGTCTTGCCGACCCCCGCTTCGCCCGTGAGCAGCGGGTTGTTCTGGCGGCGCCGCATCAGGATGTCGACGATCTGGCGGATTTCCTCGTCCCGCCCGGTCACCGGATCCATCTCCCCTTTCCTCGCCTTCTCCGTGAGGTCGACAGCAAACTTCTTGAGCGCATCGCCCTTGCCCATGGCGGCGGGAGCCATCGCGCCGCTGTCCTCGCCGGGCGCGCCCACGCTTGCGGCGCCTCCCATGCCGGTCCCGTCCTGCGCGCGCATCTTCGCCTCGGGCGAGGCGTCGCAGATCTTCGCGAAGTTGTCGGACAGGTCCTCGACCTTGACCTTCTCGAACTGTTTCGACAGCCCCATCAGCGGGTTGCGCAGGCTGGGCGTCTTGAGCATGCCCACCAGCAGGTAGCCGGTGCGCACCTGGGCTTCGCCGAACTGCAGCGTGGCGTAGGTCCATGCCCGCTCGATCGCGTTCTCGATGTGCGGTGAGAAGTCGCTGATGGCGGTGGCCCCGCGCGGCAGGCGGTCGAGCGCGGCCGTCATGTCCTTGGCGATCACGGAGATGTCCAGCCCGTAGTGCTGGATCACGCGATGCAGGTCGGAGTCCTGCGCCTGCAGCAGTTGGGCGAACCAGTGTTCCAGTTCCACGTAGGGGTTGCCGCGCATCTTGCAGAAGACCGTGGCGCCTTCGATCGCCTTGTAGGCCAGCGCGTTGAGTTTGCCGAACAGGGCGCTGCGACTGATTTCACTCATGGCTGTTTCTCCGTGGTCGGTAGGGGTCGTGATGCATCGCCGTCGATGCGGACGTCGGCCGCGTCGCGGGTGCGCGCACGCGTCCCGAGCCAGGACACCCAGCCCAGTCGCGGCACGTTGCCGCCTCGCGCACCCAGGCGCGTGGGCGGGACTTCGTCCTGCTTCAGGATCAGCTCGGCGTCCCAGTAGAGCTCGTGGCCCAGCAGCTGCTGCATCCAGCGCTGCAGCGCGGGCCGGGCCGTGCCGGTGGGCAGGAACATGCGGTAGCGCTCCAGCGACAGCGGCCCCAGGTGCAGCCGCACGCGGTGCTGGCGGTCCCAGGCGCGCCGTCCCATCATGGCGCCCAGGCCCAGCGTGCGCGACGCCTCGCCGCGCCCGAGGCGGGTGAGCTCCTCCTGCGGCAGCGTCATCCAGTGGCCGACCCAGCGCTCCAGCCGCACGGGGATGCCGAAGTAGGCGGCGAGCACCGCTTCCACACCCTCCGCGTTGTGCACCTGCCGCACCAGCCGGCCTGCGAAATGCAGACGCGCGTCGTCGTGGATCTCGTCGCGCCCCTGCCGCGCCGCGGTGCCGATGCCCACCAGCGCGCCGACCTGGCGGCGGAAGCCGTCCTCCTGCGGCCGGTCCATGCCCACCGCGGGCCGCGCCTGCGCCCACGCGCGGTAGAAGAGCAGCGAGAAGCGGTGCGCGAAGGTGTCGAGGAAGGCGAGCCAGGTCGGATCGCCATGGTTGAAGGTGCGCTCGCGGATGAAGTCGCTCAGGTGCAACGGCAGCGGGCCGTTGGGCCCGAGGTAGCCGAAGAACTGCTGGCGCAGGCGCGGCGGCGCATGTGCGGTGGCCGGCTCGAAGCGGCTGAAGCTCGCCGGTGCGAAGGACAGCGAGGGCTCCTGTCCGACGCGCACCGGCTCGGCGCCCGGCAGCAGCGCGCGGCCCCAGCGCGGCGCCGGCGCGGCGAGGGCTTCGAGCCGCCGCAGCAGCGCGAAGTAGTCGTAGGCCCAGGGCTCGGCGCTGGCGGCCTGCACGCGCTGGCCGACCGTCTCGGCCGCGGCCGGTGGCGCGGGGAGCTTCACAGGATCGGGCGTGCCCCGCACAGCGGCCTCCAGCGCATGATCTCGCCGCGGCCGGCCGCGGTGAGCACGGTCTCGACGAAGTGGTTGACCTCGACGTGTCGCGCCAGGTAGCGTGCCATGACGGCACCGAAGAGGAAGGCGCTGTGCCCGTGGAAGGCGCTGCGTTCCACCTCGAGCGTGACCTCGAGCCCGCGGCCGAAGGCGATCGGCCCGGGCAGCGGCAGGCGCCGCGCCACCGGCTTCGCGCGCACCGACAGCAGGCCGCGCACCTGGCCCTGCCGCGCCTCGTCGGCCAGACCCGCGTAGAGCATGAGCATCTCGCGCAGGGCCGCCGCTCCCTGCTGCGGCGAGCTGTCGGCCAGCGACAGGTAGTTGAGCGCCAGGTGGTCGATGACGCGCCAGCCCAGTCCCTGGCTCACCACCGGCGACACCGGCCGCGACGGGCCGCGCACCATGCGCACGCGCTGCGCGGGGAAGGAGTCGATGCAGTCGAAGTCGTTGTCACGGCCCATGGGCAGGAGCAGCGGCAGGTCGCGGTTGGTGACCAGCGCGCTCACGGCGAGCTGCCGCAGCGAGCCCGCGTAGGGTGCCTGCTGCGGGTCGACGATCTGCATGTAGACCTCGGAGCCGATGTGGCTGCTGCGATGCCCTTCGGTGCGCTGCCGCGTCGAGGGCATGCGCGGCTCGCGGGTGGTGGTGAAGTAGGCGGGGTGTCCGTGGCGGCTGCCGTGGAAGGCGGCGTAGAAGGGCAGGAAGGGCTGCTCCGGCGCCACTTCACCGTTGCCCGGCGTGCCGTGCCCGATGACCTGGGTGACGGTGTGGACCTCGAAATCCTGCGGCCGCGTGCGATCGGGCAGCAGGTGGAACTGGCTCACGCCTTCCGTCACGGTGACGCGGTCGAGCCGCTTGTTGAACAGGTTGATGGCGGGTACGCAGTGCAGCCGCACGTTGTCGGCGCTGACCAGCTTCTCGAGCGCCGCATCGCCGCGCGAGAACAGCACGACGATTTCGATCTCGGTGCTTTCCATGCCGGCCAGGGCGCGCTGCAGGCCCGTGATGCGGGCGAACTGGAAGCGCTGCGGGAAGGCGAAGTACTCCTGCACGAGGCGGTAGCCGGAGAAGCCGGTGGCGGTGACGGGCAGCAGCGCTTCGTCGTCCTCGAAGCCGACCGCTTCGACGGCGCTGCCCGGCAGGTGGCGCACGGCGCCGGCGGAAGCGCCTGCGCTCAGTGGCTGCACCAGCACGCCGATGGGTTTGCCGAGCATGCATTCGTGGAGTTGCCAGGCCACGTCTTCGGCGCCGCCGAAATGGAGGAGCAGGTCGTCAAGGGGGACCTGGTCGAACTTCAGGCCGGCGGTGGCGCGCAACGCGATGCGCAGGCCGCCTCTGATCTCGCGCGACTGCGGGTGCTGGGCCAGCGGGAGGTCCGGGGCATAGCTGAAGTACTGGGCGCGCTGGACTTCCACGGGCCACACGCGCAGGGCGCGCGAGGTGCGGAACTCGCAGTGCGTGTTCTGGCCGACGGCCTGGCGGGCACGCAGGCCACTGCCACGCTGGAGCGTGGGGCCATGGGCCAGGTTGGCGTCGTCGGGGTCGCAGGTTACCGAGACCACCACCATCGAGGGGGTGGGGGCCATGAAGTGCGGATAGACGATGTCGAGGAGGTGGCCGGTGAAGCGGGGGTACTCGGCGTCGAGCTTGAGGTTGACGCGGGCCGAGAGGAAAGCGGTGGCTTCGATCAGCCGTTCGACGTAGGGGTCGGCGATGTCCTGGGATTCGATGCCCAGGCGGTGGGCGATCTTGGGGAAGGCGCGGGCGAATTCGCCGGCGCTTTCGCGGAAGTATCGGAGTTCTTGTTCGTAGAGGGTGAGGAGGCGGGGGTCCATGGTCTTACTCACTCTCCTGCGTTCTCTGCCTCTGACTCTGGGAGACGGTTGGGGTGATGTCTTGCTTCCTCTCCCTTCCGGGAATTCGCTCCTGCAGCCTTGGTTTTTGCCTTGCTCGTTGTTTGGCGCAGGAGCCGGGAATTCGCTTCTTGGGCCCTTGTTTTGGCCTTGCTTGTTGGTTGGCGCAGGAGCCTTGAATTTGCCTCTTGGGCCTTTGTTTTGGCCTTGTTGGTTGTTTGGCGCAGGAGCCGGGAATTTGCCTCTTGGGCCTTTGTTTTGGCCTTGTTGGTTGTTTGGCGCAGGAGCCGGGAATTCGCCCCGGCGGGCGAGTTACTTTCTTTGTCTCGCCAAAGAAAGTAACCAAAGAAA
>NZ_BAABGJ010000059.1:38356-80292 GCF_039541515.1 Variovorax defluvii | reverse complement strand
TTGGTTACTTTCTTTGGCGAGACAAAGAAAGTAACTCGCCCGCCGGGGCGAATTCCCGGCTCCTGCGCCACCCAACCAGCAAGGCCAAAACAAAGCCCCGCACGCCAAGTCCAACCCACAACAAGAACAACGCCAAACCAAAGGCCGAGCGCCCCCTCCCAGAGGGAACAAGACACATGACCGACGACACCCTCCTTCAAGGCAGAAAAACCGCCCTGATCATCATCGACCTGCAGAACGACTTCCTCGACCCCAAGGGCGCCTATGCCCGCGGCGGCGCCGCCAACCCCGCAGCCGCCCCGCTCCCGCCCCGTGTGGCCGCGGTAGCGCGCGCCGTCAAGGCAAAGGGCGGCATGGTCGCCGCCAGCCAATTCACACTGTGGCCCGACGCCGCCGGCCTACCCATGGTCTCTCCGCATCTCCGGGCATTGCGGCCTTTCCTGCGCAAGGGCGACTTCGCCCCCGGCAGCTGGGGCCAGGCCAATGTCGATGCCTTGCACGGCCTCATCGACGTCGCGGTCTGCAAGGTCGCGTACTCCGCCTTCTTCAACACCCAGCTCGACTGGGTCCTGCGCCGCGCCGCCATCGACACGGTGGCCGTGTGCGGCATCGTCACCAACGGCGGCGTCGCCAGCACGGTGCGCGACGCCCACATGCGCGACTACCGCACCCTGGTGCTGGCCGACGGCTGCGCAGCCTTCGGCGAGGAGCGGCACCGGACCGCGCTGGCCGACATGCGCAACGTGGCCGAGGTCATCGACTGCGCCGACTTCATCCGCCGACTCGCATGACCCAGGACGCCCGCTCACGCCGCGTGCAGCGCACTGTCGCAGCCTTCGATGCCGAGGCCAAGGCGAGCGTCGCCATCGTCGGCGCCGGCGCCTGCGGGCTGACAGCCGCGTTGATGCTGCACGACGCCGGCATCGACTGCGTCGTGCTGGAGCGCGACGCGCACCCCAGCGGCTCGACCGCTTTGTCCTCCGGCTTCATCCCCGCCCCAGGCACGCAAGTCCAGCGCGCGCACGGTATCGACGACAGCCCCGAGCGCTTCGCCGCCGACATCCAGGCCAAGGCACACGGCCGCGCGGCGCCGGGGCTCGTGAGCGCCTACGCCGAGGCGATCGGCCCGGCACTCGACGCCCTGCAGGCGCGTCACGGCCTGAACTGGCTGGTGCTCGACAACTTCCTCTACCCAGGCCACACCGTGCACCGCATGCACGCTCTGCCGCAGAAGACCGGCGCCGCGCTGATGGCCGCGCTCCAGTCGGCCGCCGAAGCCAAAGGGGTCCCCGTGCTGACCCAGGCGCTGGTCGAGACGCTGTGGCTCGACGATGCGGACCGCGTGCAGGGCCTGGCCTTCCGCCGCCCCGACGGGAGCGAAGAGCGGCTGGCCTGCGACGCGCTGCTGCTGGCCTGCAACGGCTTCGGCGGCAACACCGCGATGGTGCGTGAACTGCTGCCCGAGATGGCCGAGGCCGCCTTCGCCGGTCACGTGGGCAACGACGGCAGCGCCATCCTCTGGGGCCGGGCGCTGGGCGCGCGGCTGCGCGACCTCGGCGGCTACCAGGGTCACGGCTCCTGGGTCACGCCGCAGGGCGCGTTGATGTCCTGGGCGGTGATGATGGAAGGCGGCGTGCAGCTCAACGGCGAAGGCCGCCGCTTCCACGACGAGACGCAGGGCTACTCCGAGGCCGCGGTGAAGGTGCTGGCGCAGCCGGGCGGCCTCGCATGGAACGTGTTCGACACGCCCTTGCTGGCGCTGGCGCGCGAGTTCCCCGACTTCCGCGAAGCGGAGGCGGCGGGGGCGCTGCGCCGCTGCGACACGGTGGCGCAACTGGCAGCCTGCATCGGCTGCGAGCCGCCGGTGCTGCAGGCGACGCTCGATGCGCTGCATGTGGCAGGGCCGCAGCCCGACGGGCGTGCGTTCCGGCGCGGCCTGTCCGCGCCGTACTTCGCCGTCAAGGTGACGGGCGCACTCTTCCATACCCAGGGCGGGCTGGACGTGGCGCCGGACATGCGCGTGCTGCGCGACAAGGACCGCACGCCGCTGCCCAACCTGCTGGCCGCCGGCGGCGCGGCAGGTGGTGTCTCGGGCGATGCGGTGTGGGGCTACCTCTCGGGCAACGGCCTGCTCAGCGCCGTGGCCGGCGGCGCCATCGCCGCACGCACCGCGGCCGCACTCATCGCAAAGGAAAAGCAGACATGACGAACCCGACTTCCCTCAAGGCGCGCCTGGCCGCACCCGAGATCCTGCTCGCGCCCGGCGTCTACGATGCGCTGAGCGCGCTGGTGGCCGAGCAGGCCGGCTTCGAGGCGCTGTACCTCTCGGGCGCGTCGATCGCCTATGCGCGGCTGGGGCGCTCGGACGTGGGTCTGACCACGTACACCGAAGTGGCCGACACCCTGGCGCGCATCTGCGAGCGGGTCGCGCTGCCGGTGATCGTGGATGCCGACACCGGCTTCGGCAACGCACTCAACACCCAGCGCACGGTGCGCGGCTTCGAGCGGGCCGGCGCCGCGATGATCCAGATCGAGGACCAGGGCTTCCCCAAGCGCTGCGGCCACCTCGACGGCAAGAGCGTGGTGCCGGTGCGCGAGATGGAAGGCAAGCTCGAAGCGGCGCTGGATGCGCGCGCCTCGCGCGACACGCTGATCCTGGCGCGTACCGATGCGCTGGCGGTCGAAGGGCTGGAGGCCGCGCTGGACCGCGCCGAGGCCTACCTCGCCTGCGGCGTCGACGCGCTCTTCATCGAGGCGCTGCGCTCGTCCGAGCAGATGGAGGCCGCCTGCCAGCGCTTTGCCGGCCGTATCCCGCTGCTGGCCAACATGGTCGAAGGCGGCAAGACGCCGGTCCAGGATGCAGATGCGCTGCAGACCCATGGCTTCCGCATCGCGATCTTCCCGGGCGGTACGGCCCGGGCGGTGGTGCACACGCTGCAGGGCTATTACGGCAGCCTGTACCGGCACCGCACCACCGAGCCCTGGCGCGAACGGATGCTGGACTTCGACGGGCTCAACGCGGTGATCGGGACGCCGGAACTGATGGCGCTGGGCCGGCGTTACGAATAGACAGGGCGCAAAGGCGGCCAGGGCGTCGTTGACCGCCTTGGAATGTCAACTTTTCCAGGAAGGCCTATTTTTTCGGATCCGAGGGGTTCGGACAAAAGTATTACCCAGGGCATGATACTTGCAGTAACCAAAAAGACTACAAGTTTCAAAGATGACCCTGACCGCTTTCTCGATCATCCTGGCCGGCGTGCTGCTGAACTCGGCCGCGCAGCTCATGCTCAAGGCCGGTGCCCAGTCGCTCGGCAGCGTGGCCTTCACCGGCGCTTCGCTGTTTTCGGCGGGCTGGAATGCGGCCACGCAGCCCTGGATCCTGCTGGGGCTGTGCTGCTACTTCGTGAGTGCCGGGCTGTGGATCCTGGCCCTGACGCGGGTGGACGTGACGGTGGCCTACCCGATGCTGTCGATGGGCTACGTGATTGCGGCGCTACTGGCCTGGCATTTCTTCGGGGAGGCGCTCACGGCCTCGCGCGTCCTGGGCATCGCCATCATCCTGGTCGGCGTCGTCGTTCTCGGGCGAGGCTGAGATGGCGCCGCCGCTGCCGCTGTACGTCGATCTCGACGGAACGCTGATCGCGACCGACTCGCTGCACGAGTCGCTGCTCAAGCTGGTGCGCGCCTCGCCGACGGCGCTGCTGCAACTCCCGCTGTGGCTGTTCAAGGGCCGCGCCGTGCTCAAGAGCGAGGTGGCGCGACGCACGCGGCTGGACGTGAGCACGCTGCCATACCGGCCCGAGGTGCTCGACCTGGTGCGCCGGGCGCGCGAAGCGGGGCGCCGCACCGTCCTGGCCACGGCCAGCGACGGGCGGGTGGCCCGGCGCATCGCCGAGCACCTGGGCCTTTTCGATGCGGTGCTGGCCTCCGACGGCGAGCGCAACGTGAAGGGCTCGGCCAAGCTGGCCGCGATCCTGGCCGATACCCGCGGACAGGGCTTCTGCTACGCGGGCGACCATTCCTCCGACATGAAGGTGTGGGAGGGCGCCCAGGCCGCGGTCGTGGTCAGCCGCTCGCCCGCGCTGGCGAGGCGCGCCGGCGGCGTGACCGAAGTCGAGGCCGTGATCCAGCCGCCGCGCCCCGGGCTCGGCCGCTATCTCTACGGGCTGCGGGCCCACCAGTGGCTGAAGAACCTGCTGGTCTTCCTGCCGCTGATGCCGGTGCTGCACGATCTCACGCAGGCGCTGGTGGTCGACGCCATGTTCGCCTTCGTGGCCTTCAGCCTGATGGCCTCGGGCATCTACGTGCTCAACGACCTGCTGGACCTGGAGTCGGACCGGCGCCATCACCGCAAGCGGCGCAGGCCTTTCGCGGCGGGCGACATCGCGCCGGCCACCGGGCTGGCGATGTCGGCCGCGCTGGGCATGGCGTCGCTGGGCCTGTCGGTCGCGCTGCTGCCGCCGAGCTTCGTGGCCGTGCTGCTGGTCTATGCGGCCCTGACCACCGCCTATTCGGTGTTCCTGAAGCGGCGCGCGGTCGTGGACGTGTTCTCGCTGGCGGCCCTCTACACCATCCGCGTCGCGGCGGGCACCGAGGCGACCGGGCAGCCGCTGTCCTTCTGGATCCTGTCCTTCTCGCTCTTCATTTTCCTGAGCCTGGCACTGGCCAAGCGTTACGTGGAGCTCACGGCCGCCGGCGACGGCGCCCAGCTCAAGCGCGACCGCGGCTACCAGCCGGGCGACCAGACCTTCGTCCTGTGCACCGGCGTGGCGGCGGGCCAGATGTCCGCGCTCCTGTTGAGCCTGTACCTGCAGGACGCGCAGATGCTCTCGCGCTACCAGAACCCGACCTGGCTGTGGGTGCTGATACCGGTCTTCCTGTTCTGGACCGTGCGTATCTGGCTGAAGGCCATCCGCGGCGTGCTGCACGACGACCCGGTGGTGTTCGCCGCGCGCGACTGGGTCAGCCGGCTGGCGGTGGCGATCGGCGCGGTCGCCCTGTGGATGGCGAACTGATCCTCCGGCCCCCACCCTTTCCTTCCTCGGCTTTTTCTTCGACAAGAACATGAAGATCTACATCGCGCAGGTGGCGCTCACGGTGCTGTGCGCCGGTTTGTTGTTCGTGCTGTGGCGTTGGCGCCCCGGCATTGCGGGCCTGGCGGGTTCGCGCGAGACGCAGCGGCTCGAGCACGCCTGGCGACTCTGGCTCGCCTGCCTGCTCGGCGGGGTGCTGGCGAGCGCTGTCTTCGCGCTGGCGGTGGACGAGCCGCGCGAGACCTCGCTGGGCTACCTGCGTATCCTGCTGTCCACGCATGCCGGCGAGGACTCGTGGATGCCGATGCTGCGTGCCTCCGCCTTCCTGCGCGAGCATCCGGAGGTGCCGCTGTACCAGGGCGTGTTCTTCGGCCAGCACGTGAAGTTCCAGTACCCGTTGACGGCGCTGCTGCCGCTGGATCTGCCGCAGCAGCTCTTCGGCGTGCCGCCGGAGGGCGTGGTCCGCTTCTTCCAATTCGTCTCGCGCATCAGCCTGGTGGCCATCGCGGTCGTGTTCATGCAGCTCTTCATGGGCGCGATCCCGGCGCCCCCGGGTGGGCGTGTGCTGCACTTGCCGCGCCGGTCCGTCTTCGCGCTCTTCGGCCTGAGCGTCCTGAGCGTGGCGATGTTCTATCCGCTGCTTCGCTCCGAATACCACGGGCAGATCCAGACGCTGATGACGCTGGCCGCCGGCCTGGCGCTGCTGGCCTGGCAGCGCGACCAGCCGCGCCTGGCGGGCCTGATGATGGGGCTGTGCTGCATCATCAAGCCGCAGTGGGGCGTGGTCGTCGTGTGGGCGCTGCTGCGGCGGCAATGGCAGTTCGCGGCGGTCGCCACCGCTGTCACCGCAGCGGCCGGGCTGTTCGCGGTCGGCGTTTACGGCTGGCGCAGCGTGCTCGACTATGTCTCTGTCGTGTCCTTTCTCAGCCGCCACGGCGAGAGCTACTTCATCAACCAGTCCGTCAACGGGCTGCTGCACCGCCTGTTCTTCAACGGCGTGAACCTGCAGGGCGCCGGCCTCGTGTGGTCCGGCACCGACTTCCCGCCCTACCAGCCGGTGGTGCACCTGGCCACCGTGGCGACCTCCCTGCTCATGCTGGGGATGGCCCTGGTGTGGCGCATGGGCAAGCGTCCGAGCGTGGTGGATCTGTCCCTTGTCATGCTGACCTTGACCATGGCCTCGCCCATTGCCTGGGACCACCACTACGGTCTCCTGCTGCCGGTCTTCGCCGTGGCCTTCCCCATGGCGCTGCGGCAGCAGCCCTGGGGTGCGTGGACGCTGCCGGTGCTGGGGGTCACGCTGGCGCTGTCCTGCCAGTCCTTCGTCGGCCCGACCAACCTGCTGGCGGACTCTGCCTGGAATGTGCTGCAGTCCTACCAGTTCGCCGGCGCGCTGATGGCGCTGGCCTTGCTGTACCGACTGTCGTGGATGGAACAGCCACGTGCGGCGGAGGTCCGGGCCGGTCGCAGCGAACCGGCGGCCGTCACCGTCTACTGACGCCGGATCGCGGCGCCGGCAGGCGGGGCCCGCCGTAGCGATCGGCACGCGCCGGATAACCTGCCGATGCACTGGGTCTTTGATGGACCTGACATCAACTGTCGCAAAATAGAACGATCGTTCGTTTTATTTGCGACATTCCATGCCCTCCACCGCCGCGTCCTCCCGCAGCTCTCGCGTGCCCCAGAAGGGCCAGCAGACCAAGGCCGTCATCGTCGACGCGGCGCTGAACCTGGCCGCGCAGATCGGGCTCGAGGGCTTGTCGATCGGCGCGCTGGCCGAGGTCACGGGCATGAGCAAGTCGGGCGTGTTCGCCCATTTCGGCTCGCGCGAAGAGCTGCAGATCTCGGTGGTGCGCGAGTATCACAACCGCTTCGAGCAGGAAGTGTTCTACCCGGCCCTGCAGGCGCCGCGCGGCCTGCCGCGGCTGCGCGCGCTGTTCGCCAACTGGATGAAGCGCACCTCGGCCGAGATCGACTCCGGCTGCATCTACATCAGCGGCGCGGTCGAGTTCGACGACCGGCCGGGGCCGGTGCGCGACGCGCTCGCCGAGTCCGTCAACACCTGGCTGGCCGCCATGCTGCGCGCGGTGCTGCAGGCGCAGGAAGAAGGGCATCTGCACGCGCAGGCCGACGCCAAGCAGATCTCCTTCGAGATCCACGCGCTCATCCTGGCCCTGCATTACGAGGCGCGCTTTCTGCGTTCGCCCGATTCGCTGGCGCGCGCCAACACAGGCTTCGACAACATCGTCGCGCGTTGCGCCACCCCGCAGGCGCCGGCTGCCACGGCCGACAGGCCGGGCGCCTCGCGCCGGTTCAAGACCGTGCGCTGACCGCATCCCGATCATTTTTTTCTCTTTGTTTTCTCTTTCCCTTTCTGGAGACCTTCGATGCCCGCCTACACCCCACCCCTTCGCGACATGCAGTTCGTCATGCACGAAGTGCTCGAGGTCACCGAGGAATACAAGGCCCTGCCAGCGCATGCCGAGGTCGACGCCGAGACCATCAATGCCGTGCTCGAAGAGGGCGGCAAGTTCGCCGCCGAGGTGACCTTTCCGCTCAACATGTCCGGCGACGAAGAGGGGTGCACCCTCGACCAGGGCACGCACGCGGTGAAGACGCCCAAGGGCTTCAAGGAGGCCTACGCGAAGTACGTCGAGGGCGGCTGGGCGGCGCTGTCCTGCGACCCCCGGTACGGCGGCCAGGGACTGCCCTTCGTGGTGAACCAGTGTTTCTACGAGATGCTCAACTCGGCCAACCAGGCCTGGACCATGTACCCGGGCCTGTCGCACGGCGCCTACGAGGCCCTGTCGGCGCACGGCACCGAGGAGCAGAAGAAGACCTACCTGCCCAAGCTGGTGAGCGGCGAATGGACCGGCACCATGTGCCTGACCGAGCCGCACTGCGGCACCGACCTGGGCCTGCTGCGCACCAAGGCCGAGCCCCAGCCCGACGGCAGCTACCGGCTGACCGGCAACAAGATCTTCATCTCGGCCGGCGAGCACGACATGGCCGAGAACATCATCCACCTGGTGCTGGCCCGGCTGCCGGACGCACCCAAGGGCAGCAAGGGCATCAGCCTGTTCGTGGTGCCCAAGTTCAACGTCAATGCCGACGGGTCGCTCGGCAGCCGCAACGGCATCTACTGCGCCGGGCTGGAGCACAAGATGGGCATCCGGGCCAACGCCACCGCGCAGATCGTTCTGGAGAACGCCAGCGGCACCCTGGTGGGTGAAGCCAACAAGGGCCTGGCCGCGATGTTCGTCATGATGAACGCGGCACGCCTGGGCGTGGGCAACCAGTCGCTGGGTCTGACCGAGGTGGCCTTCCAGAATGCACTGGCCTATGCCAAGGACCGCATCCAGATGCGCTCGCTCTCGGGCGTGAAGGCCAAAGACAAGGAGGCCGATCCGATCATCGTGCACCCCGACGTGCGCAAGATGTTGATGACCGCCAAGGCCTATGCCGAGGGCGGCCGCGCCCTGGCCATCTACTGCACCCTGCTGCTGGACAAGGAACACCACCATCCCGACGAGAAGGTCCGCAAGGAGGCGGGCGAACTGGTCGCGTTGCTGACGCCGATCGTGAAGGCCTTCCTCACCGACAACGGGCACATCGCGACCAACGCCTGCATGCAGGTCTTCGGTGGCCACGGCTTCATCAAGGAATGGGGCATGGAGCAGTTCGTCCGCGACAACCGCATCAACATGATCTACGAGGGCACCAACACGGTCCAGTCGCTGGACCTGCTGGGCCGCAAGGTGCTGGGCAACAACGGCGCCACGCTGAAGAAGTTCGGCAAGCTGGTCGCCAGGCTGGTCGAGGAAGAGGGCGTGAGCGAGAAGATGAGCGAGTTCATCACCCCGATCGCGGTGCTGGGCGAGCAACTCACCAAGTTCACCACCGAGCTGGGCTTCCGCGGCTTCCAGAACCCCGACGAGGTGGGCGCGGCCGCGGTGGACTACCTGCGCGTGGCGGGCCACTTCGTGTTCGGCTACATGTTCGCGCTGCAGGCGCGCGTGGCCCTGCGCGAGATCGCCGCGGGCAACACCGATCCCTTCTACCAGGCCAAGCTGCAGACCGCGCGCTTCTACTTCGCCAAGCTCTTCCCCGAGACCGCGACCCTGATGCGCACCGCGCGGGCCGGCGCCGCGCCCTTGATGAACACCGACGCGGCGCTCGCGTGAACGCCATGAAGCGCCTTCTTGCTGCCGTCGCCTTGTTATGCGCGGCTTCCGCCTTCGCCCAAATGACGCCGGTCGGCGTCTGGCAAAGCATCGACGACAAGACCGGCGAGGCCAAATCGCAGATCCGCATCAGCGAGTCGGGCGGCGTGTTGTCCGGCCGCATCGAGAAGCTGCTGCGCAAGGAAGCGAAGCAGGACGCGGTCTGCGACGAATGCACCGACGACCGCAAGGGCAAGCCCCTCGTCGGCCTGGAGATCATCCGCGGCGCGAAAAAGGCCGAGGGCAAGGAGGTCTGGGAGGACGGCAAGATCCTCGACCCCGAGAACGGCAAGTCCTACACCTTGCGCCTCACGCCCGTCGAGGGCGGCAAAAAGCTCGAAGTGCGCGGCTCGGTGCTCGGCATCGGCCGCACGCAGACCTGGGTTCGCGTACCTTGACCCACCCCCGTGGCTTGCTCACTTCGTGTAGCCGCCTCCCCTCTCGAGGGGGCAACGCCCGTGGCCCGGCCAGGCCGGATCCACGGTGTTCCCCGACCAGACTGAAAACTTCAAGGGACCCGATATGTCCAGATTTCAAGTGAAGAAGGTCGCCGTGCTCGGCGCCGGCGTGATGGGCGCGCAGATCGCGGCGCATCTCGTCAACGTGCGCGTGCCGGTCGTGCTGTTCGACCTGCCCGCCAGGGAAGGGCCGAAGAACGGCATCGTCACGCGTGCCATCGACAACCTCAGGAAGCTCAAGCCCGCACCGCTGGGCGATGCGGCCGATGCGGCGCTGATCGAACAGGCCAACTACGAGGACGACCTCGCGAAGCTGGGCGAATGCGACCTGGTGATCGAGGCCATCGCCGAGCGCATGGACTGGAAGCTCGATCTGTACAGGAAGATCGCGCCCCACGTCGCCAAGCACGCGATCCTCGCGTCGAACACCTCGGGTCTGTCGATCACCAAGCTGAGCGAGCCCCTGCCGGAGGCGCTGAAACCGCGCTTCTGCGGCATCCACTTCTTCAACCCGCCGCGGTACATGTTCCTGGTGGAGCTGATCGCCACGCCGACCACCGAGCCGGTCGTGCTGGACCAGCTCGAGACATTCGTCACCAGCACCCTCGGCAAGGGCGTGGTGCGCGCCAAGGACACGCCGAACTTCATCGCCAACCGCGTCGGCATCGCCGGCATGCTGGCGACGCTCAAGGAGGTGGAGAAGTTCGGCCTCACGCCCGACGTGGTCGACGACCTCACCGGCAAGAAGCTGGGCCGCGCCAGCTCCGGCACCTTCCGGACCGCCGACGTGGTGGGCCTGGACACGATGGCGCATGTGGTCAAGACGCTGCAGGACACCCTGAGCGCCGACACCGATCCCTTCTACGCCAACTTCGCGACGCCGCCGGTGCTGGCCAGGCTGATCGAGCTGGGCTTTCTGGGCCAGAAGACCCAGGCCGGGTTCTACAAGAAGGTGGGGCGCGAGATCCTGCGCTTCGACCTCGCGAAGGGGGACTACGTGCCCTCCGGCGAAAAGGCCGACGAGGTCTACGGCCGCATGCTGAAGAAGCCCGCGGCGCAGCGCCTCAAGCTGCTGCGCGAGAGCGAAGGGGCGCAGGGACGCTTCCTCTGGGCCATTCTGCGCGACAGCTTCCACTATGCGGCGGTGCACCTGGCCACCATCGCCGAGAGTGCGCGCGACGTGGACTTCGCCATGCGCTGGGGCTTCGGCATGAAGCAGGGGCCCTTCGAGTTGTGGCAGGAGGCAGGCTGGGCCCAGGTCGCGAAGTGGATCCAGGAAGACATCGACGCGGGCGAGGCCCTGTCGAGCGCGCCGCTGCCGAAGTGGGTGTTCGAGGGCCCGGTTGCCGAGGCGGGCGGCGTGCACACGCCGCAAGGCTCGTGGAGCGCCGCGGAAAGCCGCTTCGTGCCGCAGCGCCGGCTGCCGGTGCACGAGCGCCAGCTGTTCCCGGAAAGCGTGCTGGGCAGCCAGGCGCGCGACGCGAACCAGGCCGGCACCACCATCCAGGACGAAGGCGACGTGCGCCTGTGGACGCTGGACGGCGAGGTGCTGATCGCCAGCATCCATTCGAAGATGCACGCCATCAGCCCCGACGTGGCCGAGGCGCTGGCGGCCGGCGTCGAGCTGGCCGAGCGCGAATACAAGGCGATGGTGATCTGGTCGCCCGACGAGATGTTCTCCGTGGGCGCCGACCTGCAGGCCATGTTGCCCGCCTTCGTGGTGGCCGGCGTCGACGCGATCGACGGCGCGGAGCAGGAACTGCAGAACATGATGCTGCGCATCCGCTACGCCGGCGTGCCGGTGGTCGCGGCGGTGCGCGGCATGGCGCTGGGCGGCGGTTGCGAGCTGGCGATCCATTCGGCGCGTCGCGTCGCGGCGATGGAAAGCTACATCGGCCTGGTCGAGGTCGGCGTCGGCCTGGTGCCGGGGGCTGGCGGCCTGACCTACATCGCGCGCCGCGCGGCCGAGAACGCCGAGGCCTCCACCGGCAGCGACCTGCTGCCCTTCCTGACCGAGGGCTTCACCGCCGCCGCGATGGCCAAGGTCGGCACCAGCGCGCTGGAGTCGAAGAAACTGGGCTACCTGCTGGACAGCGACCTGATCGTGCCCAACAAGGACGAGCTGCTCTACGTCGCCCTGCAGCAGGCCAAGGCCATGGCCGACGCCGGCTGGCGCGCGCCGATGCGCCGCCTGTTCAAGGTCGCCGGCCGCAGCGGCGCCGCCACCATCCAGGGCCAACTGGTCAACATGCGCGACGGCGGCTTCATCAGCGAGCACGACTTCCACATCGCCGGCCTGATCGCGCACGTGGTGACCGGCGGCGACGTCGATGCCGGCAGCCTGGTCAGCGAGGAATACCTGATGACGCTGGAGCGCCAGGCTTTCTGCGCGCTGGTCGTCCACCCGAAGACGCAGGACCGGATCATGGGGATGCTCTCGACCGGCAAGCCGCTGCGCAACTGAGCGGGCAAGCAAGACACAAGGACATTCGTCATGAAGCAACGCCAAGACGCCTACATCGTCGCAGCCACCCGCACCCCGATCGGCCGCTCCCACCGCGGCTACTTACGCCACACGCGGCCCGACGACCTGCTCGCGACCACGCTGAAAGCGGCCCTCGCGGCCGTGCCGGGCCTGGACCCGAAAGCCATCGAGGACATCGTCTGCGGCTGCGCCATTCCCGAAGCGCAGCAGGGCCTGAACGTGGCGCGCATCGGCGCGGTGCTGGCCGGTCTGCCCACCAGCGTGGGCGGTATCACGGTCAACCGCTTCTGCGCCTCCGGCCTGTCGGCGGTGCAGATGGCGGCCGACCGCATCCGCGTCGGCGAGGCCGAGGTGATGATCGCCGCCGGCGTCGAGAGCATGAGCATGGTGCCCATGATGGGCAACGCGCCTTCGCTGTCGCCCTCCATCTTCGAGCGCGACGGTGACGTGGGCATCGCCTACGGCATGGGCCTGACGGCCGAGAAGGTGGCGCAGCAGTGGAAGGTGAGCCGCGAGGCGCAGGACGCCTTCGCACTGCAGTCGCACCAGCGCGCGCTGGCGGCGCAGAAGGCGGGCGAGTTCGCCGACGAGATCACCCCGATCGAGGTGACCGAGCGCACGCCCGACCTCGGCAGCGGCGAAGCCATCGCCACGACCCGCACCGTGAACCTCGACGAGGGCCCGCGCCCCGATACCACCGCGGAGGGCCTGGCCCGGCTGCGCACCGTTTTCGCCGCGCGCGGTACCGTCACGGCCGGCAACAGTTCGCAGACCTCCGACGGCGCCGGCGCGCTGATCCTGGCCAGCGAGAAGGCCTGCAAGCAGTTCGACCTGCAGCCGCTGGCGCGCTTCGTCAGCTTTGCGAGCAAGGGCGTGCCGCCGCAGATCATGGGCATCGGGCCGATCGAGGCGATCCCGGCGGCGCTGCGCTCTGCCGGCCTCACGCAGGAGGCGATCGACTGGATCGAGCTCAACGAGGCGTTCGCCGCGCAGTCGCTGGCGGTGATCCACAGCCTGGGCCTGGACCCGGCCAAGGTCAACCCGATGGGCGGCGCGATCGCGCTGGGCCATCCGCTGGGCGCCACCGGCGCGATCCGCTCGGCCACGGTGGTGCACGCGCTGCAACGCAAGAAGCTGAAGTACGGCATGGTCACCATGTGCGTGGGCATGGGGCAGGGGGCCGCGGGCATCTTCGAAAGAGTCTGACCCGGCGCTCGCACGCCGGCACCACACCAGAAGGAGACAACGGCATGCAGACGAGAACACTGGAACTGGGGGACGCGGCGCGGATCGCCTTGCGCGTCTACACACCCGGCGCGGCCGACGTGCCGCCGCGCGCGAGCGTGGTGATCGGCGGCGCCATGGGCGTGCGCCAGGCTTTCTACGAGCCCTTCGCGCGCTGGCTCGCGCGGCAGGGGCTGGCGGTCTGGACCTTCGACTACCGCGGTTCGGGCGATTCGCGCCCCGGCGGTACGGAGGCTTCGCTGCGCGGCTTCGAAGCCGACCTCTTCGATTGGGCGCGCGACTACGAGGCGGTGATCGATGCCGCCAAGGCCGCCCGGCCCGAGCGCCCCCTCTATCTGCTGGGCCACAGCCTGGGCGCGCAGCTGCCGGGCTTCCTGGAGCGGCCGGAACAGGTCGACGGGCTGGTCAGCATTGCGGCAGGAAGCGGCTACTGGCGCGAAAACGCGCCGCGGCTCAAGCGCAGCGTGCTCTACTTCTGGTTCGTGCTGGTGCCGCTGGCGACGCGGCTGTGGGGCTACTTTCCCGGGCGCCGGCTGCGCAAGGTCGGCGACCTGCCGCGTGGCGTGATCCTGCAATGGCGGCGCTGGTGCCTGAACCCGCGCTACAGCGTGGGCGCCGAGGGCGAGCTGGCCGCGCGCAGCTACGAGCGCGTGCGTTTCCCGGTTCTGGCGCTGTCCATGACAGATGACGAGCTGATGACGCTGGAAGGCACGCAGAGCCTGCTGGGCCTGTATGCCGCGGCGCCGCGGGCGGTGCAGCGCATCGCGCCGGCCGACGTGCAGGCACACCGCATCGGGCATTTCGGCTTCTTCCGCGAGCAGTTCAGCCTGGACCTGTGGCCGCGCCTGGTGGACAACCTGCAGCGCCTCGCGGCCCTGACCGCGCCGCCGGCGGGCGGCGTCACGCACACGACTGCCTGAACCTACCGGGCGGGAGCACACTGCCATCATGAGCCCACATCCCCTGGACCAGGCGCTGGCACTGGCGCACAGCGATCTGCGCGCAGGCCTCTTCAACGGCACCACCAGCGCCGACTACTGGAACATGGTCGGCCCCTTCGGCGGCACCACCGCGGCCTTGATGTTGCAGGCGGTGCTGAAGCATCCCGAGCTGCTCGGCGCACCGGTGGCCTTGACGGTGAACTACGCCGCGGCGCTGGAGGCCGGTCCCTTCGAAGTGCTGGCCGTACCGGTGCGCACCAACCGCTCGACGCAGCATTGGACGATGCAGATGGCGCAGGCCGATGCCGACGGCAAGCTGCAGGTCGTGGGCACGGCCACGGCGGTCACCGCCCTGCGCCGCGAGACCTGGGGCGCGAACGACCTGCCGATGCCGCAGGTGCCGGCACCGGCCGAGGTCGAGCGCCTGGCCATCGGGCCGGCCAAGGTGGCCTGGGTGGACCGCTACGAGATGCGACCCATCCGCGGCTCCATCCCCACGCGCTGGGACGGCAGCGGCGATCACAGCGAGACCCTCATGTGGCTGCGCGACGCGCCGCCGCGGCCGCTGGACTTCGCCGCGCTCGCGGCGCTGTGCGACGGCTTCTACCCGCGCGTCTGGCTGCGCCGCGCCAAGCCGGTGCCCATCGGCACGGTGTCGATCACCACCTACTTCCACGTCGACGCGACGCAGCTGGCCGAGGTGGGCACGGGCTACCTGCTCGGCCGCGCGGCCGGGCAGCAGTTCCGCAACGGCTACTTCGACCAGGCTGCGCAGCTCTGGAGCCAGGCAGGCGCACTGCTGGCCACTTCGAATCAGATCGTCTACTTCAAGGAATGAAAGGCGTGCAGGCCATGACGAACGCGCGATCGGTAGAGTTCTACTTCGATTTCGGCAGCCCGGCCGCCTACCTGGCCGCGACCCAGTTGCCGCACCTGTGCGCCGATACCGGCGCCGAACTCGTCTGGAAGCCGATGCTGCTCGGCGGCGTGTTCCAGGCCACCGGCAACCGCTCGCCGGTCGAGATCCCGGCCAAGGCCCCTTATGTCTTCGAGGACCTGAAGCGCTTCGCGCGGCGCTACGCCGTGCCCTTCCAGTACAACCCGAACTTCCCGATCAACACGCTGCTGCTGATGCGCGGCGCGACCGGCCTGCAGATGCGGGAGCCGGAGCGCTTCCGAGCTTACGCGGACGCCATGTTCGACGCCATGTGGGTGGCTTCGCGCAACCTCAACGACCCGGCGGTCGTGGGCGAGGTGCTGGCCGAGGCGGGCTTCGATCCCGCCCGGGTGCTGGCGCTGGCCAACGACCCGGACACCAAGAGCCGCCTGAAGGCCGACACCGAGGCGGCGGTGCGCCGCGGCGTGTTCGGGGCCCCGACCCTGTTCGTCGGCGATCAGATGTTCTGGGGCCAGGACCGGCTCGATTTCGTCCGAGAGGCGCTGGGCGCCTGAGGGCGGCCCGATTCTGCACGGCAGGATCCCGGACGGCCCGATACCCCACGTGACAGCAGATCCCTGTTACTTTCTTTTCTTTGCAGAAGGACTCCCTCATGAGCGACATCCTCGTTCACGCCGAAGCCGGTGTGATGACCCTGACCTTCAACCGCCTGGACAAGAAGAACTCCATCACCCGCAGCATGTACGCGGAGCTGGCCGACGCGCTGGAGCGCGCCGAGCAGGACGACACGGTGCGTGCCGTGCTGATCCAGGGCGATGCCACCATCTTCAGCGCCGGCAATGACATCGGCGATTTCCTGAACGCGCCGCCCTCGACGCCGGAGTCGCCGGTGTTCCGCTTCCTGCAGAACATGGCACGCTTTCCCAAGCCGCTGGTGGCGGCCGTGTGCGGCCCGGCGGTGGGCATCGGCACCACGATGCTGTTCCATTGCGACCTGGTCTATGCCGGCGACAACGCGGCCTTTTCCATGCCTTTCGTCAACCTGGGCCTGTGCCCCGAGGCGGCCTCGAGCCTGCTGGTGCCGCAGATGTTCGGCTACCACCGCGCAGCGGAGGCACTGCTGCTGGGCGAACCCTTCATGGCCGAGGCGGCGCTGGAGGTTGGCCTGGTCAACCGCGTGGTGCCGCCCACCGAGGCCAACGCCTTCGCGCAGGCCCAGGCGCGCAAGCTCGCGGCCAAGCCGCTGAGCGCCCTGGTCGAGACCAAGCGCCTGATGAAGAAGGCGCAGCAGCCCGCCGTGGTGGAGCGCATGGGCGAGGAGGGCCAGAGCTTCGGCCGCATGCTGCGCGAGCCGGCGGCCAAGGAGGCCTTCACGGCGTTCATGGAGAAGCGGAAGCCGGACTTCTCGAAGGTGTGAGGTCGCTTAGCCGGAATCGTCGCGTGCGGCGGTTGCCAAACAGGTCGCTTTCGTTTCCAGTCGGAGCGCGGTGGCTCGGGTGCTTGTTCTGGAAATCTCTTTCGATCTCGGCCTCCGGCTTGTCCAGAATGGCCCGCAAGACCAGAACGTCCGGGTCCACGCGCTGCGCATGCACCGGAGCGCCCTGCATGCAAGCTGCCATCACGATGGAGGCAAGCATCGTCCGCGCGACGATGGCGCTTTTCTTCACCAGTGATCCCTCCGCTGCTTTCGGGCCGCAGGAGTAGATGTCGAATCGGATGGCTGGGCAACTACCAACTTTGGTAGGTACGGACCACTTCCAAGCCTGCCCCAGCAAGCGAGAATCCGGCGGGAATGTAGAAGCAGCTCGTCGAATAGCCCAGCGCGGCTTGGGCCTCACTGCTTGCCGTACAGGTGCTCAACGTTAATCGGCGTGACCGATGGCCAGTTGGTAACGTCAGGATCGTGAATCCTCCCGGCATGTGTCTTGTCGGGCGCGGATTCCAGGGGCTTCGGTGTGAGGTCGCAAGCGCGCGCTCGGTCAAACCCAGGATCGAGTCGCGACGCGTGCCTCAGTGAGGATGTGCGGCTCCCAAGGGAGAAAAGGCGCTGTCGGGCAAACAACGTCACAGACCGCGAACGTTATAACGTCTGAACATCGCAAATTTGATATGCTATGGCGATTCGCTACCTACGTGACCGCACATGGCAGACGGGAGGTCCAGGACATCATTGACAGGTATGGCGACGATGATCGCGAAGCTTTTGCACGCGCCGTGGCCCACCTGGCTCAATCGTCCAGGGACAAATGGGACGAGCCTCATGCGAAAAAGCTCAAGGGCAAGCCCTTTCTGTATGAAGTTCGGTATCGCGCAAATCGCTGCGCCACTCGAGCCCTCGGCTTCTTTGGGCCAAACGAAGAGACATTCACGATCACACTGATCTGTACCCATAAGCAGAACATCTATGCCCCGCCGGATGCCATTAACTCTGCCGAAGCCAGAGCGAAGCTCGTCAAAGACGGAACCAGTTCGACAGTACCTCTCCAAATCGACGGAGAAGACTTTCCTCCGAATGAAGACTAGGCCTTCTGCGCGGCACGCCTATGTCAAGGCGGAGGTGGTAACCGCCCTCGCTCACCAGGTGAAGACGATCCGCACGCTGCGCGGTTGGACTCAGGTCCAATTGGCAAAGCGACTAGGTACTACACAGGCAGCGGTATCACGCCTGGAAGACCCATCGTATGGCCGGGTCACACTCAAGACGCTGTTTGATCTCGCGTCCGTCTTTGACACTGGTTTGCAAGTGAACTTTGTGTCGCTGATCTCCATGCTGCACCACACCTTTGTACCGGATGTGTCGAGGAGGGAGGTTCCATCGTTTGAGGAGGAGGCTCCTTTCGTATGCTTCTATAGCAGTGGAGAGCGGCCGGCGACCCTTCCGCTTGCCTCGAATCTGAAAGCAGAGGTCATCAACCTCGACCTTACCTCCCAAGCTGCGATGCCATACACGACTGCGTCGTTCCCAAGCAGCGCATCGGGTCGGCTCTCCTTAACCCTCAATCCGATTGGACCCCATGCCTGAACAAGCGACCACCCCTGAAAAGTCTCCACGCTTTCTTCGAGGAATGTCCCCCACCATTTACGTAGAAGGCATGTCTCAACTGATGGTCGGCTTTCCCAACAGCCGTATGCTGTGGCACAGCTTTGTTGCCCAAGACCCGGGCGGAGAAGAAACGCGTCAAATTGCCTGTGAGCTGATCATTCCAACGGCCGCCATGGTCGATACCGCAAGAATGTTGATAACCCATCTTGCAGCTAACAAGGCTCAGTTGGAGGCCACGGGAGCGGAGTGGCTCAAGCGGACCGCTGACTTGCTCGCCTCCCTTGAGCCCATCCCAGGAGCGAGTACTGGAGTAACGGGACAAAAGTACGCTGGGCTGGATTCCAAGTGAGCGCCTTTTGGGGCACCGGTCCAAATGCTGACGGGCTCATCCTGGGGCGCGCGGACGGGATACAGTTTCACGCGCTTCTAATCCGAGTACGCCCTCGCACTCGCACAGCAGCAACGCGCAACTGGATAGCTGGCACATAGTCGAGTTTATGTCGGGGCCTCGTGCACGGAGCCAGCGGGAGAATTTCCTCTCGTTGTACCCCCGCCCCCAAACCTCCTCAGCCCCATCGAACCGGTCGCACCCAAAGGGGCTCCCATCAACATTGCGCCCCAAAAGGCCAGGCGGTCCGTTTGCTGCCCGCCGCCTGAGATGCCCAAGGCCTAAGAGCCAGCCTCGCCGGCCTGCGCGATCGGCCGCGGCCGCCCGTTCGCGTCGATGGCCACGTAGGTGAAGGTGGCCTCGGTCACCTTGATGTACTCGCCCTGGGCCTTGAAGCGCTCGGCGAAGACCTCCACCGTGACGGTGACCGAGGTGCGGCCGATGCGCACCAGCTTCGAGTAGAAGGAAAGGATGTCGCCCAGCCGCACGGGCTGCTTGAACACGAACTCGTTGACCGCGACGGTGGCCATGCGCCCCTTGGCGTAGCGCGCCGGGATGACGGAGCCGGCCAGATCGCACTGCGCCATCACCCAGCCGCCGAAGATGTCGCCGTTGGCGTTGACGTCGGCCGGCATGGGAATGACCTTGAGCACCAGCTCCATGTCGTCGGGCAAGCTCTTGAGCGGTGTGGCCACATGGGCACTGGAAGATTCGGACATGGGCACAATCTCGGAAAAAACAGCCACGATTGTCATCCATGCGCCGCAGCGGCGAAGCCCTTTCTTCTCTCCACCCTGGTCCCGCGGATGCGCCCGCGCGCGCCGACCGTTCCGATTGGGCCACCCTGCGGCGCTTGTTCCCATACCTCTGGCGCTACAAGTGGCGCGTGCTGGCCGCGCTGCTCTTCATGGTCGGCGCCAAGGTCGCCAATGTCGGCGTGCCGGTGCTGCTCAAGAACCTGGTCGACACCATGACGCCCAAGCCCGACATGGCCCAGGCGCTCCTGGTGGTGCCCCTCGCGCTGCTGCTGGCCTACGGGCTGCTGCGCTTTTCGACCTCCCTGTTCACCGAGCTGCGCGAGCTGGTGTTCGCCAAGGCCACCGAGGGCGCGGCGCGCAGCATTTCGCTGGAGGTGTTCCGCCACCTGCACGCGCTGTCGCTGCGCTTTCACCTGGAGCGGCAGACCGGCGGCATGACACGCGACATCGAGCGCGGCACGCGCGGCGTGCATTCGCTCATCTCGATGTCGCTTTACAGCATCGTGCCGACCCTCATCGAGCTGACACTGGTGCTGGCCATCCTCGGCATCAAGTTCGACGCGGCCTTCGTCTGGATCACCGGCGTGGCGCTGGTGCTGTACATCGCTTTCACGGTGACGGTGACCGAATGGCGCACGCAGTTCCGCAAGACCATGAACGAGCTCGACTCGGTGGCGCAGAGCCGCGCCATCGACTCACTGCTGAACTACGAGACGGTCAAGTACTTCAATAACGAGGAGTTCGAGGCCGGCCGCTACGACGCCAGCCTGGACCGTTACCGCCGCGCCGCCATCAAGAGCCAGCGGACGCTGAGCCTGCTCAACACCGGTCAGCAGTTGCTGATCGCCATCAGCCTGGTGCTGATGCTGTGGCGCGCCACCGCGGGCGTGGCGGACGGGCGCATGACGCTGGGCGACCTGGTCATGGTCAACGCTTTCATGATCCAGATGTACATCCCGCTCAACTTCCTGGGCGTGATCTACCGCGAGATCAAGCAGAGCCTCACCGACCTGGACAAGATGTTCCTGCTGCTGGAGAAGGAGCGCGAGGTGCGCGACGCGCCCGGCGCGCAGCCGCTGGCGGGGCGCGATGCCACGGTGCGCTTCGAGGACGTGAGCTTCGCCTACGAACCGGCACGGCCGATCCTCAAGCACGTCAGCTTCGAGATCCCCGCCGGCAAGACCGTGGCGGTCGTCGGCCCCTCGGGTTCGGGCAAGTCCACGCTGGCCCGGTTGCTCTACCGCTTCTACGACGTCCAGGAAGGCCGGATCGTTATCGGCGGCGAGGACATCCGGCACGTGACGCAGGCCAGCGTGCGCCAGGCGATCGGCATCGTGCCGCAGGACACGGTGCTCTTCAACGACACCATCGAATACAACATCGCCTACGGCCGTCCCGGCGCGAGCCACGACGAGGTGGAGGCAGCGGCGCGCGCCGCGCGCATCCACGACTTCATCAGCTCCACGCCCAAGGGTTACCAGACGATGGTCGGCGAGCGCGGCCTCAAGCTGTCGGGCGGAGAGAAGCAGCGCGTGGCGATCGCGCGCACCTTGCTGAAGAACCCGCCGATCCTGATCTTCGACGAGGCCACCTCGGCGCTGGACTCGGCCAACGAGCGGGCGATCCAGGCCGAGCTCAAGAGCGCCGCGCAGAACAAGACCACGCTGGTCATCGCGCACCGGCTTTCCACCGTGGTGGACGCGCACGAGATCCTCGTGCTCGAGGGCGGCGTGATCGTGGAGCGCGGCACGCACCTGCAACTGCTGGCGCGGGATGGCCGCTATGCGCAAATGTGGGCGCTGCAGCAGATCGAGGCTGCCGAGCCCGTTCTTTGACTTCCATCTTCTCCAAAGACCCGATGCCCGACAAGATTCCCCTCCTTGTACTGAATGGCCTCTCAAAGGAACACCTGGCCCAGATCGCCGCCGTCTACGACGTGACCTACGCGCCCACGGCTGCCGAGCGCGCCGCGGCTGTCGCGCAGCACGGCGCAAGATTCCGCGCCGTGTTGACCATCGGCGTGATCGGCGTCACGCCCGAAGAGATCGCGGCCATGCCGAAGCTGGAACTGATCTGCGCACTGGGCGCCGGGTACGAATGCGTTCCCCTCGATGCCGCGCGCGCCCGCGGCATCGTGGTCGCCAACGGCGCCGGCACCAACGACGACTGCGTGGCCGACCATGCCTTCGGCCTGCTGATCGCGGCCGTGCGCAACTTCCACAGCCTCGACAGGCTCTGCCGCGAGGGCGTGTGGCGCGACGCCATCGCATCGCCGGCCAATGTCTCGGGCAAGCGCCTGGGCATCCTCGGCCTGGGCACGATCGGCCAGAAGATCGCGAAGCGCGGCGCCGCCTTCGACATGCCGATCGGCTACCACAACCGCAAGCCGCGCGAGGGCGTGGCGCACCGCTACTTCGACAGCCTGAAGGCGCTGGCCACCTGGGCCGACGTGCTGGTACTGGCCACACCCGGCGGGCCTGCCACACGGCATCTCGTGAATGCGGAGGTTCTCGATGCGCTGGGGCCACAAGGGTGGCTGGTCAACATCTCCCGCGGCAGCGTGGTCGACACGGAGGCACTCGCCGCCGCCTTGCGCGAAGGCCGCCTGGCGGGCGCGGGCATCGATGTCTACGAAAGCGAGCCGAATCGGCCGGAGGCGCTGATCGGCCTGGACAACGTGATCATCACGCCGCACGTGGCGGGCTGGTCACCCGAGGCCACGCAAGCCTCGGTGGATCGCTTCATGGCGAATGCCCAGGGGCACTTCGCGGGACGGGGCGTGGTGTCGCCCGTCTAGGGCCTGTGACGTAACAGGTCCGGGTCCCCCGGATTCAGATGCGCTGATGTTTGGTCGACGAGGCGTCGTGTCCGTCGTCCTCCCGGCCTCG
Organism: Variovorax defluvii; assembly: GCF_039541515.1. NCBI lineage: Bacteria > Pseudomonadati > Pseudomonadota > Betaproteobacteria > Burkholderiales > Comamonadaceae > Variovorax > Variovorax defluvii. Next base: position 57,932 of record NZ_BAABGJ010000059.1, on the reverse strand, counting down.
CTTGAGGGTGGTCGCAGGCGCATCGGCTTCCATGGGCGCGAACGCCTGTGGGTCCGTTGCAAGCGCGCCCGGATCGATATCCATGGAGGTCGCGGCTTCGTCGGGGTCTTTGATCTCCGGGCGGGAGGATCGCAGTGCCTTGTCAAGCCAGTCCATCATCAACCCGACCACACTTTGCTTGAGCGCCTGGTAGTCCTTCCGAGCCGTCAACTTCGCGCCTGCTGTGCGCAGCTGCCTGAACAACGTGAAGATGACCGCATCGGGCTCGAACAGAGTCTTGAAGTAGTTACCGAAAACCTTCGAACCGACCGAGTCCTTCGACATTTCAGCCTCGAAGACCTCGCGGGTCCGCACGACCGAGCCGTGCGTCAGCTGAGTCAGCGACGCGGCAATCAACTTGCCTTGGTTGATCGCGTCGATCACGAAGGGCGCCATGGATTGCGAGAATGCCGTTGCGGAATTCCCAGTCATCCCTCTCGCCTCGGCGACGGCTTCGAGCGTGCGACGAATCCCCGCCTGCAGGCTGGCGCGCTGCATCTTCGTATTGCGCTTCAGCACCGCCCCGATGAGATTCATGCGGTCGTTGAAGTCTGTACAGCTTCTATCGGGCTGGGCAGCGTATACCGCCCTTAGGGTGTGGTTTTCCAGCAGGCGCTCGTTGAGCATCGGCTGATTGCGAGGGTGATCGACAATGCCTTCGAGCGCGGTGGCCGGCAATGCGAGCGAAATGAGCCCGAGTCGCTGATCGAACAATGCAGCGGCTGCAGGGGAATAGGAAGACGACATAGACGCTCCCGTGAGTCGGAAATCACGCACCCGGCTTTCGCCCGCGCTGGAGACCAGCGCCTGCATCACCTGTATTCCCCAAGCGCTCGCCGGCACGCGGATGGTTTCGACGGCCCCTCTGCGGATCCATTCGTCGAACTGGCAGTTCATCGCCGTTCCGCGGTGGAACGAGCCTTCCACGACGAGGGACGCGAGCGTGCTGTTGGTCTGCAGCCTGTCGAAGAAGTCCGGTGGCAGGATATGCCACATCAGCCCCGCCGGGGCGGCGCCCGCTGTCCCGAGACGAACATCATTCACCCTGGGATTGCCGAAGAGTGCCCGGCCGAGCTCGGAGGGGATGTTCGCCCCGTTGACGCGGATCCGCACGCCCGTGGAGAGCATGTCGGGGGATTCCAGGAATTCAACGAGCTCGTCCATGCGAGCTTGTGTCGTCACCGAGACAGCAAATGTTCCGACTTCGATTCCGGCCTTCCTCAGTTGCCTGAGGATCGGGATGGGATCGTTGTGCATGTTCACGGGGCAGTTGCTCGCCAGATTGAGAAAGCCCGCAAAGCCATACTCGACTTGCATGCTGAGCAGAACATCCAGCTGATTTGCTTCCAGGCACCACAACGCGATGGCTTGGAAATGCTCCAGATGAGGTTCCTGGCGGAACAAAAGGAAGTTCTCGGCTGGCTTCGGTATTCCTGGAAGTGCCAGGAGCATCTCCGTGAGCGGAACAAGACATGGCCATGGATCGTAGTCCCGCATGTGATCCTTGGGAGGGGGGCTGGCCTTGTCGGGCGGCAGTGCCCGGCGGCCGATGCGACCGGGAGGCAGCATGTCGTTCTGCAGGTCCGCGAAGCCTGTGGTCAGGGCCGCATCGAAGGCGGCCTCGAACTGTTGGCGAGCTTCGGCAAGCACGATCTCCAGCACCCATTCATCGAGGCGGGGCCCCCACTGGCCGAACACGAAGTTGAGCAGGCGATTCAAGGTCAGAACGCCGCTGCTGAAGGTGTCGTCCATGTAGGCGCGCAGGGTCTGCTGCGCCGACCGCATGAGCTCCGTCGCCATCGCCACCTTCGGATTGACGCCTGTGTTCACCGCCATCAGGATTCGCCGGTTTCTCTGGAGGCCGTTTGCGATTGTCGGACTGGTTTCGTCAAGCGGTAGCGGCGTTCCGTTCGCCTGCCGCACCGCGAGGTTTTGCAGTTCGAAGTTATGTTCGACGGCGGCGGCGATCTCGCAGAGCCACTCGTCGACATCTTCGTCCTCGTCACAGGGCGGAAGTGTCAATTGCAAGACCCCTGGCTGCGCACAAATGAATCGCGGGGCGAGTTGGCCGGCGCCCTTGAACCAGCGCACGAGTTGCAGATCCCTGACGGCGTGCTGTCCCTGAAGATTCACGAGCTCCCCGCAGAAGGTGGCGGCGAAGCTGCCCGCGCCGAGAACGATGCAGCAGAGGGCCCTGTTCGCCAGCCATTGCCGAACGAGACCGGCTGGCAGTTCGGCATCGAACGAGCCGTCCATCTCCAGCCATTCGATCGAGTCGTTGCTCCACGCCCTGGAGAAGAAGCCATCCTCCAGTTTCGCGCATGAACTGTCGTCGTCGGAGAGGTGGCCTCGCAGTGTCAGGTGGCGAAGCGTCGGCATCGACAGGATGCATCGCCCGAGCTCCTTTGGAACGACCACGTCGGACGCATGGGCCGACAGGTCGATCGACAGGCCTCGTGGCCCGTCCTGTCCCAGGCTGTCGAGGTAGGTGCACAGCGCCATCGCATGGTGCGCGTTGCGAAGTTGCACGTTCAGCTCTGTGCAGCGGATGCCATGGCGCTGCAGCGAGTCCAGCATCGAGGAGACGCCCGACATGCCGAGCCACTCCGGTTCGTTGGAAGCCTGCACGTGCAGGGCACCCGTGAAACCCCTGCGCTTCTGCATGTCGCGGACGACGGGCATCGCGTCATTGGCATGGCACCAGCCGGCGATGTGGCTGAACGCCGAAGCCGGGGGCAGGCATCCATCCATGTAGAACGCGCGCAACGCGGGCGGCGCGTCCGGTGCGTCGAGGAAATCGAGATTCGGCAGGCTCGTGCACGGCGGCAGGTGCGGGCGCAAAGAGTGGGGGCTGCTGGATTGAAGGTGCATGTTGTCGAGGACCTGAGACCAGGAGTGAGAACGGATGAGCGGAGGCCTTGCATCGCTCGTTGCTCGTCCCGAGCGCGGAAACTCAGTAACTCCCCAGGAGGCGAGGTTCCGGACATGCCGTTGCGCATCGAGCGCGTCCCCGATCCCGGCCGCCGAAGCGCAAGGACGGCAGGCGGGACCCGGCCATAATCGCCGCCCATGGAAACCAAGTGGCTCGAAGACTTCGTGAGCCTCGCCGAGACGCGCAGCTTCAGCCGCTCGGCGCAGTTGCGTCACGTCACCCAGCCGGCCTTCTCGCGCCGCATCCAGGCGCTGGAGGGCTGGGCCGGCACCGACCTGGTGGACCGCAGTTCCTACCCCACCCGCCTCACCCCCGCCGGCCAGACGCTCTACGGCCAGGCCATCGAGATGCTGCAGGCTCTGCAGAGCACCCGCGCCATGCTGCGCGGCCATGCGGCCGCGGGGCAGGACGTGATCGAGGTCGCGGTGCCGCACACCCTGGCCTTCACCTTTTTCCCGGCCTGGGTCACGAGCCTGCGCGAGCGGTTCGGCCCGCTCAAGAGCCGCCTCATCGCCCTGAACGTGCACGACGCCGTGCTGCGCCTGGTGGAAGGCAGCTGCGACCTGCTGATTGCCTATCACCATCCCTCGCAGCCCCTGCCGCTCGACGCCACGCGTTACGAGATGGTGAGCCTGGGGCAGGAGGTGGTCGCGCCCTGGGTCAAGCCCGATGCCGATGGGGCGCCGCGCTTCCGCCTCCCGGGCCGGGCGGGCCAGCCGCTGCCTTACCTGGGCTACGCGCCCGGCGCCTACCTGGGGCGGGTGGTCGATCAGCTGCTGAAGGAGTCGCGCACCGCCATCCACCTCGACCGCGTCTACGAGACCGACATGGCCGAGGGCCTCAAGGTGATGGCGCTGGAAGGGCACGGCATCGCCTTCCTGCCCCAAAGCGCGGTGCGCAGGGAAGTGCGGGCAGGCACCCTGGTCAGCGCCTTGCCGCCCGACATCGACAGGCTGGAGGCCACGATGGAAATCCGGGCCTACCGTGAGCGGCCGGCCGCCTCGGGCGCGGCCCGGCCGGGCGGACGCGCCGGAAGCAAGGGGGAGGGCGCCGTCCCGGGCGCCACCAAGAGCACGGCGGATGCCCTCTGGGCCTACCTGGTCGGCACCCAGCCCAAAGCGTGATCGGCTGGCAGGAAGGGCGCCGGCAGCAACCGGCAGGCGCGGATTTGGTGCAGCGCACAAACTATGACGCCGCGGCATGCCGACCGTCGCAATGCGCATTTGCCTCGCGCTGGCGGCGCCTCTACAGTCGTGCCCGCATTCGGTTGTCATTCGATTGGAGCACGCGCCTTGCGCGTGTTTTTTTTCGGGCACAAAGGCTGCTTTGGCAGACCGGGCCGGCAGATGGCCGCATCCGGGTGGAGCGCAGTGGAAACTGACAGGTCGACCATGGTGCGATATGCACCGGGTTGGCCCGGGTATGGCGCAGAATGCGGCTGTCTAGAATTTGTGTATCTCAGTCACAGGAGTTTTCCTTATGAAGAAGCAGGTATTGGCATTGGCCGTGATGGCACTCGCCGCCGGAGGCGCCTTCGCGCAAGCCAATGACACCCTGGCCAAGATCAAGGCCAGCGGCAGCGTCACCATGGGCGTGCGCGATTCGTCCGGTGCGCTGGCCTACACCATCGGTGACGGCAAGTACGTCGGCTTCCACACCGAAATGGCGGAAAAGATCCTGGCCGACATCCAGAAGCAGCTCGGTCTGCCCAAGCTCGAGATCAAGAAGCAGCTGGTCACCTCGCAGAACCGCATTCCCCTGGTGCAGAACGGCACCGTCGACCTCGAATGCGGATCGACCACCAACAACGCCACCCGCCAGAAGGACGTCGACTTCGCCGTCACGACCTACGTCGAGGAGGTGCGCATCGCCGTGAAGGCGAACTCCAACATCAATTCCATCAAGGACCTGAACGGCAAGAACGTGGTCACCACCACCGGCACGACCTCGGTCCAGACCCTGCGCAAGAACGAGCGCGCATCGGGCATCGACTTCAAGGAAGTGATGGGCAAGGACCACGCCGACAGCTTCCTGCTGCTGGAATCCGGCCGTGCCGACGCCTTCGTGATGGATGGCCAGATCCTGGCCGGCAACATCTCCAAGTCGAAGAACCCGGCCGACTTCAAGATCGTCGGCGACGTCCTGTCGGTCGAGCCGATCGCCTGCATGGTGCGCAAGGGCGACACCGCCTTCCTGAAGGCCGTGGACGACAGCATCAAGGCCCAGATCAAGGACGGCTCTCTGGCCAAGCTCTACGACAAGTGGTTCATGCAGCCGATCCCGCCGACCAACACCAAGGTCGGCCTGCCGCTGTCGGAAGCCACCAAGGCGGCCTGGGCCAACCCCAACAACAAGCCGATGGAAGAGTACGTCAAGAAGTGATCGGCATGGGCTGAATCGACGAACGCCCGCCCATTGCGGCGGGCGTTTGTTTTCAGGTTTGTTTTCTTCTTCACCTAACAACGATTGAGGAGGTCCCATGGGAAGTTGGGATTGGCAGGTCTTCCTGCAGGACCCGGGTGGCAAGGACCCGACTTACTGGCAATGGCTTCTGTCCGCCTGGGGCTGGACGGTCTCGGTCGCGCTCTGTGCCCTGGTGGTGGCCCTGATCCTCGGCTCCATCGTCGGCGTGATCCGCACGCTCCCCGACAGCCCCGGCTGGGTGCGCCTCGGCAACGCCTGGGTCGAGCTGTTCCGCAACGTGCCGCTGCTGGTTCAGATCTTCCTCTGGTACCACGTGATGCCGGCGCTCTTCACCGTGATGCGCGACGTGCCGCCTTTCGTGCTGGTGGTGCTGGCCTTGGGTTTCTTCACCTCGGCACGGATCGCCGAGCAGCTGCGCTCCGGCATCCAGGCGCTGCCGCGGGGTCAGCGCTACGCGGGCATGGCGGTGGGCTTCACCACGCCGCAGTACTACCGCTACGTGATCCTGCCCATGGCCTACCGGATCATCATTCCGCCGCTCACCAGCGAGTCGATGAACATCTTCAAGAATTCCTCGGTGGCTTTCGCGGTGTCGATCGCCGAGATGACGCAGTTCGCGATGCAGGCCGGCGAGGAAACGGCCCGCCCGATGGAGATGTACCTGGCCGTGACGGTGCTCTACATCATCTCCGCCTTCGCGATCAACCGGATCATGGCCTACGTCGAGAAGAGGACGCGCGTGCCGGGCTTCATTGCCCAGGCGGGCGGAGGAGGGCATTGACATGCTGACGAACCTCGACTTCTCCTTCTACAACTGGGACGTCGTCACCGGCTTCCTGCTGAAGGGCCTGTATTTCAGCCTCTTCCTGACGGTGGTCGCCACGGCCGGCGGCATCTTCTTCGGCACGCTGCTGGCGCTGATGCGCCTGTCGGGCAAGAAGTGGCTGGATGCGCCCGCTGCCATCTACGTCAACGGCATGCGCAGCATTCCGCTGGTGATGGTCATTCTGTGGTTCTTCCTCCTGGTGCCCTTCATCATCGGCCGCCCGATCGGCGCCGAGGTCTCGGCCATCATCACCTTCGTCGCCTTCGAGGCCGCCTACTTCAGCGAGATCATGCGCGCGGGCATCCAGTCCATCCCGCGCGGCCAGGTCTTCGCCGGACAGGCGATGGGCATGACCTACAAGCAGAACATGACACTGGTCATCCTGCCGCAGGCCTTCCGCAACATGCTGCCGGTGCTGCTGACGCAGACCATCATCCTGTTCCAGGACACTTCGCTGGTGTATGCCATCGGCGCGTATGACCTGCTCAAGGGCTTCGAGACCGCCGGCAAGAATTTCGGCCGGCCCATCGAGTCCTACCTGCTCGCCGCGGTGTTGTATTTCATCATCTGCTTCGCGCTGTCCTATCTCGTCAAGCGTCTTCACAAGAAGATCGCAATTATTCGATGACCCCCCAGTCTTCGCGCACTTCGTGTCGCTTCGCCAACCCCCCTTCCAGGGGGGCGACACCAGCGGCCCGGCGGAGCCGGTTCCGCGGTGTCCCCCGAACGGGCTTCGCTCCGCATGCCGCGTGGCGCCCTCGTGAAATCAACGCGGCCACCCATTGATAGGAGAGCACTCAAAATGGCTGAGAACATGATCGAAATCAAGAACGTCTCCAAGTGGTACGGCCCGATCCAGGTGCTCAACGACTGCTCGGTCAGCATCGCCAAGGGCGACGTGGTGGTGGTCTGCGGACCTTCCGGCTCCGGCAAGTCGACGCTGATCAAGACGGTGAATGCACTCGAGCCCTTCCAGAAGGGCGAGATCACGGTCAATGGCATCAGGCTGCACGACCCCAAGACCAACCTGCCGAAGCTGCGCTCCAGGGTGGGCATGGTGTTCCAGCACTTCGAGCTGTTCCCGCACCTGTCGGTGACGGAGAACCTCACGATCGCGCAGATCAAGGTGCTGGGCCGCTCGCCGGACGAGGCCAAGACCCGGGGCCTGAAGATGCTCGACCGCGTGGGCCTGATGGCCCACAAGGACAAGTTCCCGGGCCAGCTCTCGGGCGGCCAGCAGCAGCGCGTGGCGATCGCGCGCGCGCTGTCGATGGACCCGATCGTGATGCTGTTCGACGAGCCCACCTCGGCGCTCGATCCCGAAATGGTGGGCGAAGTGCTGGACGTGATGGTGGCGCTGGCCAAGGAAGGCATGACCATGATGGTGGTCACGCACGAGATGGGCTTTGCGCGCAAGGTGGCCAGCCGCGTCATCTTCATCGACGTGGGTGGGCGCATCCTGGAAGACTGCTCGAAGGACGAGTTCTTCGCGCATCCCGAGAACCGCCAGGCGCGAACCCGCGATTTCCTCAACAAGATCCTGGCGCATTAGGCTCCAGGCTCGCCCCCCAGGCTGCGCGCACTTCGTGTCGCTGCGCCAACCCCCTCCCGGGGGACGGTACCAGTCGACCAGCAGAGCTGGATCGACAGTGCCCTCCGAACAAAAAGCCCCGCGATGCGGGGCTTTCTTATTGCTCTGCGATGCGCGCCTATTTCTTGCGCGCAGCGATCGCCTGCTCCGCCTTCGTCACCAGCTCGTTGCCGATCTGCGGCTTCCACTTCGCGTACACCGGACGGGTCGCCTTCACGAAGGCTTCGCGCTCGGCCGGCGACAGCTCGGTCACCGTGACGCCCATGCCCGCGATGTCCTTGAGCAGCGGCTTGTCCGCCTCCACCAGGCCCTTGCGCGCGAGTTCGATCTCCTGCTTGCCGGCATCGATCGCCGCCTGCCGCACGATCGCCTGGTCGGCCGGCGTCCACGAGGCCCAGATGTCCTTGTTGACCACGAACACCAGCGGATCGGCCATGTAGCCCCAGGTCGTCACGAACTTCTGGCCCACCGTGTGCATCTTGAGCACGGTGAAGAGGAACAGCGGGTTCTCCTGCCCGTCCACCGCCCCGCTGGCCAGCGCCGGCTGCGCATCGGCCCAGCTCATCTGCGTCGGGTTGGCGCCCAGTGTGCTGAACATGTCCGAGAAGATGGGCGAGCCCACCACGCGGATCTTCATGCCCTTCAGGTCCTCGGGCGACCTGATGGCGCGCTTGGAGTTGGTGATCTCGCGGTAGCCGTTCTCGCCCCAGGCCAGCGGCACCACGCCCGCCTTGTCCAGGGTCTTGAAAATCTCCTTGCCCACCTCGCCCTGCGTCAGTGCATCCACCGCCGCATAGTCCGGCATCAGGAAAGGCAGCGAGAAGAGGTTCAGCTGCTTGACCTGCGGCGACCAGTTGATGGTCGACCCGACCGCCATGTCGATCACGCCCTGGCGCAGCGCGCTGAACTCGCGCGTCTGGTCGCCCTGGATCAGCGACACGCCCGGGTACAGCTTGATGTTGATGCGCCCCTGCGTGCGCTCCTTCACCAGGTCCGCCCAGATCTTGCCCGCCTGGCCCCAGGGCGTGGGCGGGCCCAGCACCAGCGACATCTTGTATTCGGCCTTGTAGTTCTGCGCGGCGGCGGACACCGAGAAGCCGCCCAGGGTGGCGGCGACGGCCAGCAGGCCGATCAGCGAACGACGAAATCTCATGGGTTTTATCTCCTTCGGTTGATTTGATTTCAGTTGATCCAGGGCGAGCCTGGGGGAGAGCAGCATGTCAATAGCCGAGGGCATGCGGGAGCCACAGGGCCAGTTGCGGCCAGGCGATCACCGCCACCATCACCAGGAACATCGCGAACAGCATCCAGCCGACCCAGCGCACGGTCTCTTCCATCCGCACGCCGGCGATGCGGCAGGACACCATCAGGTTCACCGCCAGCGGCGGCGTGAACTGGCCCAGCGCCACCTTCAGCGTGAGGATCACACCGAACCACACCGGGTCCCATTGGTAGTGCTGCACGATCGGCCACAGGAGCGGCACGAAGATCAGGAAGATCGAGACGCCGTCGAGGAACATGCCCACCGTGATCAGCAGCAGGATCAGCAGCGAGAGCACGCCGTATTCGCCCAGCCCGGAGTTCACGATCGCGCGCGTGACCGGGTCGATCACGCCCAGCGTCGACAGCGAGTAGGCGAAGATCCCCGCCAGCGATACCACCAGCAGGATCACCGCCGAGAGCTCGCCCGACTCGCGCAGGATCACGAACAGGTCCCTGACCTTGATCGTGCGGTGCACCGCCATGCCGATGAACAGGCCGTAGAACACCGCCACCACTGCAGCCTCGGTGGGCGTGAACCAGCCGGCGCGCATGCCGCCCAGGATCAGCACCGGCGCGGCCAGGCCCCAGATCGCGTCGCGAAAACTCTTCCAGAAAGGCGGGCGCGGCAGCGTCGCCTCCAGCGCGCCCATGCGGTGGCGGCGCGCCAACCACACCGCCGGCACGATCAGCGCCAGGCCGGCCAGCACGCCCGGCACCATGCCGGCGGCGAACAGCGCCGGCACCGAGGCACCGGGCACCAGCACCGAGTAGACGATGAAGGCGACCGAGGGCGGGATCAGGATGTCGGTGGCTGCCGCCGCACCGACGACGCTCGCGGAATAGGCCGCCGGATAGCCCGCGCGCGACATCGCGCCGATCATCACCGCGCCCACCGCCGCCGCGTTCGCCGGGCCCGAGCCCGAGATGCCGCCGAGGAACATCGCCACCACGATCGCCACCAGCGGCAGCATGCCGGGCCCGCGCCCGACCAGCGCGATCGCGAAATTCACCAGCCGCAGCGCCACGCCCGAGCGGTCGAAGATCGAGCCGACCAGCACGAACATCGGGATCGCCAGCAGCGGGTATTTGCCCAGGCCGGCATAGAAGTTCTGCGGCACTGCCAGCAGGCCGAACCATTGCGCATCGGCATTGGCCAGCCCGATCGCGACCGCGCCGGCCAGGCCCAGCGCCGCCCCGATCGGCACGCCGACCAGCATCATCAGGATGAAGGCGGCGAACAGCAGCGCCGGGATCATGGCCCCACGCCTTCCTGCGTGCGCCGCTCCCGGCCGCGGCGGACGAACAGGCCCACCGCGCGCAGCCCGATCGCGAAGCACACGATCGGCAGCCAGATCGAATACCACCACTGCGGCACGCCGATGCCGGGCGAGGTCTCCTCGAAGCGGTAGTCGTCCCACACCACGCGCACGCTCAGTGCCGCGATGACGAAGAAGAGCAGGGCCACCATCAGCGCGCCGAACTGCGCAAGGCGCTTGCGGCGGTTCATCGAGCCACCCTCGGCGAAGTACTCGATGCGGATGTGGCGGTCGCGCGCCACCGCGGCCGAGCCCGCCACCATGGCCAGCAGGATCATCAGGAAGACCGAGAACTCCTCGGTCCAGGCGAAGGAGGAATCGGTGAAGTAGCGCACCAGCACGTTGGCGAAGGTGATGCAGGCCAGCAGGCCCATGATGAGCACCGTGGCCCAGTCCTCGATGGCAAGCGGCACGCGGGTGGGCTCGTCGGCGGCTTCGATCTCGGGAGGGAGGGGACTGGCGGCGTCCAGCGTGGGGCCGGACTCGGGGGGAGAGGACATCGAGGGCAGGGGCGCGGCGGCCTGGATTCGGCCAGAGCGGATCGTAACGTTCCATAACTGCTTGCCCCATCGGGGCTTTCCTTAGCTGCCGTCGCCGCGGCCCGCTCACGAGGGGCGCCGACGCGCACCTGGACCGGTCTGTTCCCCGCTTCCTCAGCGGTAGACCAGGCCCGACAGGCGCCACGCGAGCCCGCGGCGGACCATCGGCACGCAAGACAGCGTGCGCAACAACAGGTTGCGCGCGGCCCGCAGCCCGGGGCGTGCGGTGGCCATGCGTGTGAGGCGATCGGCCAGGGCGATCACCTGGCGCGCCACGGGCCGCCGTGCGCTGCCGTAGGCATCGAGCGCGGCGTCGTTGCCGGCGAGCGCTTCACACAGCGCATCGGCCAGGATGATCGCATCCTGGATGCCGACGTTCATGCCCTGGCCGCCGGCCGGGCTGTGCACGTGCGCCGCGTCGCCGGCCAGCAGCACGCGGCCGGCGCGGTAGGCATCCGCCAGCCGATGGTGGACCCGGAAGCGCGAGCTCCACAGCAACTCGCGGACCACCGCTCCTTCGCGGGCCGGGCCGCGTGCGTCCAGCAGGGCCTGCAGGCAGGCCATGCCGGGCCGCTCCGGCGCATCCGCCACGGTGGCGACGATGCGGTGCGCACCGTCCGGCAGGGGCGCCACCACGACCATGCCGGCGGGCGAGAAGTACAGGATCACCTCGTCGCGCGGCACGCCGCCGGTCAGCCGCACGTCGGCCAGGATGAAGGACTCTGCGTAGCTGCCGCCGGCGAAGCCGATGCCTGCCTGTTCGCGCACCGTGCTGTGCATGCCGTCGGCACCGACCACGTAGCGCGCGCGCAGGCGGCGGCCGTCCTCGAGCGTGGCGGTGGCGCCGGCGCCGTCCTGGCGCACCGCGGTCACGACGCACGGATGCAGCACCTGGCCGCCCAACTCGCGCAGGCGCTCGAGCAGCACGCGCTCGGTGACCGCCTGCGACACCATCAGCGTGTAGGGGTAGCGCGTCGGCAGGTGGTCGAAACCGATGGGCACCAGCACGCGGTCGCGGTCGCGGATCGTGAAGCGCTGTGCCCGCAGCCCGCGTTCGACGAGCCGGGAGGCGACCTGCAGCGGCTCCAGCGCTTCCAGCGTGCGGGCATGGACCACGGCGGCGCGCGAGGTGTTGGCGCCCTCGCCCTGCCGATCGATCAGCATGAGCCTCACGCCGCGCGCGGCGAGCGCGGTGGCGAGCGTCAGGCCGGCGGGGCCGGCGCCGACGATCAGGACGTCGGTGTCGAAGGGGGCGGTCGGGGCCTCGGGGGCGGACGGGTCGGACATGGCACTGCTCCTGGTTGAGTCAACAGATGTTGGCCAACTATTGTTGGCCTACATTTGTTGGCAACTCTAGGGGTGGCCCCGCATTTTGTCAACAACCGTTGGCCTATACTTGTTGGCATGACCGATGCGACCCCCGGGCCCGTCCGGCGCTCCGATGCCACCAAGGCCACCATCCTCGCGGCGGCGCGCGCGCAGTTCGCCGCTTCCGGCTACCAGTCCACCACCATCCGTTCGGTTGCCACGGCGGCCGGGATCGATCCGTCGATGGTGATGCGCTACTTCGGAAACAAGGAAGGACTGTTCGCCGCGGCGGCCGACTTCGATCTGCGCCTGCCCGACCTCGCAGGCGTGCCGCGCGCGGGGCTGGGTCCGGCGCTGGTGTCGCATTTCCTGGACCGTTGGGAGGGTGATGAGACGCTGATGGCGCTGCTGCGAACCGCCTCGACCAACGAGGCCGCGGCCGCGCGCATGCAGACGCTGTTCGCGACGCAGATGGCGCCCCTGATCGCGCGCCTGAGCGGCGACGCGCGCGCGGGCGCGGCCGCGCGCGCCGGGCTGATCGCCAGCCAGGTGCTGGGGCTCGCCCTGTGCCGCTATGTGCTGAAGCTGCCGCCGGTGGTGGCGCTCAAGCGGGCCGAGATCGTCCGCCGCATCGGTGCGACGGTGCAGTCTTATTTGTTCGATGCCTGAGGGCGGTTGCGGACAAGGATGAACCGCCAGGCCGCTGCGCTCAGGCGCGCTCGATGTCATGAGCGCAGCATCGGGCACGGTTAGCATCAGCGCCGATGGCAGACCCTGCACCTGGCGAGAACGCGCAAGGCAAGGACCCCGGGCGCGCCCGGCGCGGATCGGCACTCGAGGTCCTCGGCGCCTTCCTGAAACTCGGGCTCACCTCTTTCGGTGGGCCCGTGGCGCACTTGGGTTACTTCCGCACCGAGTTCGTCGAGCGCCGCCAATGGCTGGATGATCGTGGCTACACGGACCTGGTCGCGCTGTGCCAGTTCCTGCCCGGCCCGGCCAGCAGCCAGGTCGGCATGGCCCTGGGCCTGGGCCGCGCAGGCTGGCTGGGGGCGCTGGCGGCCTGGGTGGGCTTCACGCTGCCGTCCGCCGTGGCCCTCATCCTGTTCGCCTTCGGTGTGGCCGAGTGGTCGGCCCTCGCGTCCTCCAGCGTGGTCCATGGGCTGAAGGTCGTGGCGGTCGCGGTGGTGGCGCAGGCGGTGTGGGGCATGGCGAAAACGCTGTGCCCCGATCGCTTGCGGGCCGGCCTGGCGGTGATGTCGGCACTCGCGGTGCTCGCGGTGCCGGCGGCATGGAGCCAGATCGTCGTCATCGTGCTGGGCGGCCTGGCGGGGCGATTCGCCGTGCGCGTCGCCCATCTGCCGCCTGCCACCCACCGCGACTACGGCATCTCCAAACCGGTGGGCGCCACGCTGCTGGCCGTGTTCGGCGTGCTGCTGCTGGCGCTTCCCGCGATGGCAGCAGCGAGCGGCTCGATGCTCGCTTCGGCCGTGGCCGTGTTCTATCGGGCCGGCGCGCTGGTGTTCGGTGGCGGCCACGTGGTGCTGCCCTTGCTGCAGTCCGGTGTGGTGCCGCCCGGCTGGGTGAGCAACGCCAGCTTTCTCGCCGGCTACGGGGCCGCGCAGGCCGTCCCCGGGCCGCTGTTTACCTTCGCTGCGTACCTGGGCGCCGCCATGCAGGCGCCCCTGGGCGGATGGCTCGGTGGATTCACCTTGCTCCTGGCGATTTTTCTGCCGGCCTTTCTGCTGGTGGCGGGTGCCCTGCCTTTCTGGGAAGCACTGCGCCAGCGCAGCGCCTTTCAGCAGGCGATGGCAGGGATCAATGCGGCCGTGGTCGGCGTCCTCGTGGCCGCGCTGTACGACCCGGTCTGGACCGGTGCGATCCATGACCGCGCCGATTTCGCGCTGGCCCTCGCGGCCTTCGCGCTGCTGGTGTTCGGCCGCGTGTCGCCGGTGCTGGTCGTCATCGCGGCGGCCGTGGTCGCGGGCGTGTTGCAGCGCTGAGAAGCTGCAACACGTCAATAGGACCCAGGCGGCGGCGCCGTTGCGCGCTTGAAGCGCTTGCCGGTAGCACTCATCGCGATCAGCCTGGAGCGCGCCGAGCCGATCATGCCGCCCAGCGATGCCTTGATTGCATCCCCCCTCGGCGACTCCCCCGGAGAGGCGGGCGACAGGCCGCAGCGTCGCAGCAGCCGGTTGGCCTGGTGGATGCGTGCCGTCTTCCGCGTGACCGAGGTATAGAAGGTCACGCCGATCGAGATCGACACGCCATCGCCCGGCGCCGTCCAGTCCGGGTCGGAGCGCGTCATGTGCGGCGAGGTGCTCGGGAAATACACACCATCGCCGGGCTGGGCGTGGAACTCCTGGCTCAGGGGCCTGAACGCTTCGCGGTAGCGCACCTTGCGCAGCGAGTGCGTGACGATGAAGTCCTCCACCGCGTCCGCGGAAACGATGCTGCGATCGCGGTGGTCTCACACGTTCAAGATCTTGTGGCCGTGCAGCTGCAGCCAGAAGTTGTTCTCGCGGTCGATGTGGAAGGGAGTGACCGAGGGCGGCGCGGAGATGAAGACAAAGCCGTTCACCCTGAACACATCCGGCTGCTCGGCCTCGACCTTCTCGCGCATGGAGTCGACGACGGCGTCGAGCAGCGCCTGGTAGCGCGGAATCACCTCGATGTTGTAGAGCGCCACGGAGGACCCGGGCTCTTCCAGCCGCTCGAAGAACTCGTCGATGCTGCGCCCGTCCGGATGCCGGCTGTCGTGCGCGATCACCGAGGCCGGCGTGAGGCCCGGCCGCATGAAGCGGCACTGCTCGAAGGGTGCCAGCTCCTTGCCGAGTTGCACCAGCGCCGGGATCTGGAACAGCGGATGCTGGTGGAAGCTGTGGTGCAGCGGGGTGATCCGGTACGTCGAGAAGCCCCCGGGGTCATCGACCCATACGCCGTAGCTCGGATTGCGGGGCGCAAGCTCCTGCGCCACCGCGGATTCGCCGTAGTCGCTTTTCCACATCGGAGCCTCCAGTCCGGCCCATGGGGACCGGGACCATTTCGTCGGAGAAATATCGGACCCGATCTAGAAAAACTTACATCGTTGGCGAGCGCAGCGCGTCGGGATTTCCCCGGCCTTGACCGCCGCATTCACCCCTTTCGTGAGACGGCTGTGGCGCGGCGCGCGACACTGCGCATCTTGCAGATGGAAGTGTGTCGTCGGCATCGTTCAGCTCAGGATCGCCGCAGTTCCCAAAGACGCTGCCTTGCATGATCCAGTATTTGGATGAACTTGACCATGGGAAACGACCATCTCCCAGCGTCGAGGCCTGGTTGAATGTCTATGACCCTTCAGCGCTTCGCGCATCAGGACTCGTTGCCTTGGCGCGCGAGCGACTCGCACCATACGCAAAAAAGCTGCACGACCTCGTCGCACGATTCTCCATCAAGGTAAACGTCCCTGATGTCGCCCGTCTTCAGATCTTTCACCATGATCCGCTCTCTACCGCTGGCCGAGTCACGAGCCACAACAATCGATACTTTGTCTCTCAGGGACGATTCCCCGATGTCGTCGAACACGAATGCATCGCGGTCGAGTACGGCTACACCCGCTTGACCACTTCCATCGAGAAGAGGCCGGCCCGCGACCTGGGTGTAGATTTCGGAGGCATTGAGCTCATTCAATCCTGTGACCATTCGGCCTTCGGAATGCTGCAAGAAAGTTCGTCCCCAACGTGATGCGCTCGCAAGATCCACGGAGTCCAAGAAGTTTCCGTACTCGTCTCCCTTTACCCAAATGCGAAGCCGCCCAAAGCACCACTTGTCATGCCAAGTGTCGAACTGAGCCTCGATAGCAAACTCGTTCTTGTCCCCAAATAGCATTTCACCGTCTTCCGATTCTCTGCAGAGCGTAGTCAGTCATGTTGCGGATGCCGTCGCCCGCGCCCTCCATACCGCTGAAGTGCGCTGTTCCATCATTGGCCGACGAGAATCGATAGATCTTGCCGGCAGAATTGAGTCCGTACCAGTTGCGAGGGTTGATTGGGTCGTCCGGCACCGCATTTCCGTACACAGACTCTGCATCGGGAGGTTGTGGCGTTTTCTGAGGGTTGTATCTAGCCGAACGCGGGTCGTGCGCCGGATTTACGTGGTGCTGGGGCTTCGGCCCGTCGTATCGAGCCAACCCCTTTGATCCATCCACGCCCGTCGACGAGCAGAGCGGCCCAACGACACCTCGCCCCGCTCCCGCCGAGCCCTCTCCGTCAATGCGCGCGCGGCCCGGCACACCCAGCTGCAAAGGCTGCCATCCCGGTATCGGGGAAGGCTTGATCGTGCCGCCCGTTAGCGGTGAGTACGGTGCAGGCGCAGCGCCGTTGGGCTTTTTCGGCGCCAGCCCATCGTCGTCGAACACGCTCAGCGGATCGTCCAATGCATAGACGAAGCGATTCGTGCCGGCACTCAACCCAAACGCATCGCCTTGCGTGTAGCGCGCCAACGACGGGCTGTAGAAGCGGTCCCGGTTCTCGAAGAGGCCCGACTCTTCATCCGCGTAGTGATTCGGGTAGCGGACGTTGTACGTGATGTCGGGAGAGCTCGTCGTGCCCGGATTCGGGTTGACCTCCAGGTTCGCGAACCTGTTCTTTGCGATGGTGGGTTTGTCGTCCCCGAAGGCCGAGTAGGGCCATTGCCACACAGCCTGCCCCTGGCTGTTGGTCAAGCGTCTGGGCGTGTTCAGGTGGTCGCTGTGGACGGCGTAGATCTCCCCGTTGATCACCGCCGCGATCGGCATCGGCCCATTCGCCGTCGGCAGGTAGATGTACTGGGTGCTCCCGGTGCTGTTGGCGCCGCCGGTGCCTGTCTCCGAGATCAGGTTGCCCTCTTCGTCGTAGAGGTAGGCGGTGCCTTGCTGTTCGGCACCGCTGGCGGCGGGGCTCCAGAGCCGCGTGAAGAAGCCCTTGAGGCTGTCGGTCAAGCCGGCCGTGGTGATGCCGATCTGCGGCGTCGTCGACGATGGCCCGGCCTGGAGTGCACCGGCGACCGCGAAGGCGGCCAGGACACCATGACGAGACGCCAGAGGTGCCAGGCTGGGATCGGCGGCGCGGGCGGCGCGCTGGCCTTCCGGTGGCGTGCGGGAGATCCCCGTGCAAGCTCTGGAGAGCGGGCGCGGCGAGGGGTCGAGATGGGGCTGGAGCGCTTCGAGCGACCGCTCGAGCCGAAGAGAGACGAGACGCGGGCGATCAACGCCCGCAGCGGCGCGCGCCGCGAAGGACTTCTCATGTGTGACAGCTTTCCGGGAACGCCTGCTTGTTGTCGAGGCTCCCGCACCAGGCGGTGCGCGGGGGCGGCGCGACTATACGGTCATGAGGCCGAAGCCGCAAGCGCTGGGACGTCTTGCGCCACGTATGGCATCAGACAACATCGCGCCACGGCTCTCGGGGTCCGACATCGAAATTCCACTTGTTGCCATATGTGCGCCAATCACACAGGAGGCTTCGACCACGAGAACTTCGTCGTGACGGCAGGCATGAAGATCCCCAGCTCAGACGGACAAATAGGCATTGTCAAGAGAACATTCGGGCCGGGTATGAGATGGGCAATTTGACGGCCATCGAGCGCTTACTTTTCCACGAAGCTCGGCACCTCGCTCATCAAACGGCATGGGTTCGACGCAGCAGAGAGATCACCTCAAGCGCTCGCTTACGGTCCTCACCAGATCCTCGTGCTCAGGAGCGTCGCCGACGCTCCGCCGCAACCCAAGCCGAGCGGACTGAATGGAGGTGGGTTCTGGAAGGTGAACCAGAATCGATGGAGACTCTTCACGCGATCAACCCCCATATTCACTCGGTGCACGATCTCGTCGCACGATTCTCCATCGAGGTAAACATCCCTGATCTGCGCCCTCCATACCGCTGAAGTGGGCTGTTCCATCATTGGCCGACGAGAATCCCTTTGCGGCAAGGAATGTCATTGCTCAATCCCAATGGCTATGCGGTCTGGCTCACTGGGATCGTTGACCCATATCTTCAATTTCGTCTCGACCATAAGTACGGGTGCTTCGAGCAGCAGGGCGCCATGCACCGTCCGAACTGCCAAGCGGCGACTTGGCGTTTGCAGCATTCCGGTGAAGACGGGTCGTTCCCCGGTGTCCACGCTGCCAGCCGACCCGAGAACAATCTCCGTCTCCCCGTCATCTTCAGCGCGGCAGCCGACCGCGATGCAAGAGGCTGTCGAGCCGATCAGCGCTCGATTCATGGAAGCCGGAATTTCACCTCCGCTAGGGTCCTCCAGAAGCACCAACGAGTTGGGCGGTGCAATTCGCGTTGAGAATTTCATCATTGGGGTCCTTGGCGAAGTTGCCGCGCGATTTCAAGGCCTTGTTCTCGGCTGCAATTGACGCACTGTGGGTACAACCGTTGCGCCTCACCCTTGGCATTCAAGGCGGACGGCGGCTGGTGGTCCGGTACGAAGTTGCCCGACTTGGTTCCGGGTGTCGTCGTACCACAAGTTTGGCAGCCGGTCTTGGCACCAATCGCGTTGACTTCGGCACGCTCGGCGGCTGTGAAGTCCCGTGCTGCTGATCTAGCGGGAATCGATTCACCAGCAAACTTCCCAAGTCCAGTCGTTCCCTTTGCGGCGTCCACCCCTTCCGGCGGACAAAACGGCCCGACGACCCCTCTCCCCGCTCCTGCCGAGCCCTCTCCGTCAATGCGCGCGCGGCCTGGCACGCCCAGCTGCAAAGGCTGCCATCCCGGTACCGGGGAAGGCTTGATCACGCCCCCGGTCAGCGGCGAGTACGGTGCAGGCGCAGCACCGTCGGGCTTCTTCGGCGCCAGCCCGTCGTCGTCGAACACGCTCAGCGGATCGTCCAATGCGTAGACGAAGCGATTCGTGCCGGCACTCAACCCAAAGGCATCGCCTTGCGTGTAGCGGCCCAACGACGGGTTGTAGAAGCGGTTCCGGTTCTCGAACAGCCCTGACTCTTGATCCGCGTAGTGATTGGGGTAGCGGACGTTGTAGGTGATGTCCGGAAAGCTCGTCGTGCCCGGATTCGGGTTGACCTCCAGGTTCGCGAACCTGTTCTTCGCGATGGTGGGCTTCTCGTCTCCGAAGGCCGAGTAGGCCCATTGCCAGACCGGTTGGCCCTGGCTGTTGGTGAGCCGCCTCGGGGTGTTCAGGTGATCGCTGTGAACGGCGTACATCTGCCCGTTGATCACCGCTGCGATCGGCATCGGACCGTTCGCCGTCGGCAGGTAGATGTACTCGGTGCTCCCGGTGCTGTTGGCGCCACCGGTGCCTGTCTCCGAGATCAGGTTGCCCTCTTCGTCGTAGAGGTAGGCGGTGCCTTGCTGTTCGGCG